>DAIOFH010000165.1:0-6799 GCA_036745875.1 Planctomycetota bacterium
TACTCAACTCAAACCAAAACACAATGAGAGAAAGTTCTCCGACAGGCTCCTAGAGTTGTCCGGGTTGGCTGAAATCGGCGGCATTGTCGAACGCTCTTTTCCGAACAAAACCTATCTTCGGTAGTCACGGTATCACACTGAAATAGATAAAATTGTGCGAAAACGCTAAAATTTTTCCTTTCCCGACCGTTACCAATGTTAAGGAGTGTTGTTGTTTTCCACAAGGAATTGACGATGAAGATCGACGGCTCGGGACTTGGGCAGCGTATTGCCTCAGCGGCGACCGGCGGCGGCCAGGCCGGGCAGTCCTATGATGCGCAGATCAAGAGCCTACAGCAGAAACGCGAAGAATACGTCGAAAAGCTGCAAAAGGTCCAGGAAGAAGGCTCCGACCAGGCGAAAGAACTGGCCAAGATGTACCAGATGGCCATAACCAACATCGACAACCGCATCGGCCAGTTGCAACAGGCAAAAGCCGAGGCTGCCCAGCGCAAAGCCGAAAAACAGCAAGAGAAAGTCGAGCCAGTCCAGACCCAGGAATCGGATGAAAGCGGCAAAGCAGAAAAAACCGGCGAAGCCGTCAAAGTAGAGAAAACCGAAAAGCCCGAACTCACCCAAGAGTCGGAAAAGATGCCCGCCAGCGACGATCTGCGCGAGATTCAGGAAGACGAAGATTCTCTCTGGATAGACGGCAAAAAAAGATCCTGGTCAGAGCAAAATATGAATGTGAAATATCTCGGCGTTCTTATTGATATGGTAGTCTAGTTTTCCCCCAGCGCAGCAAGCCATTAAAAACATCTTTGAATCAGGTTTATCCTGCTGCTCTTGTCAATCCCACTGGAATCCAGTGGGATTGACGTTTGTTACGGCCTAGTCTCGCCCCTGCCACGAAGGGGGATATATTCCCTTATGCCAGAACATCCACAATGCCGTCGGTATTTTCCGGATCGGTGGCAATGGTGGGTTTTCCATCTATTGAATCGGTTTTTTCCGTACTTTTTATTTTGGCCTTGGCTTCGACGCTGAGCTCAAGTATGTCCTGGGTGGGTTTCTTGGCCGCCTCGCGCCTTTCCTGTTCCATTTTTTCTTCCAGCTTCTCTTCCAAATCCTCCAGGATTTGTTCGAGAATGGATTTTTTCTCTTTGGTGGAACCAGTGCTTGAGGTGGAGAACATCACGCCCTTCGAGGCGCTGGTGCCGCCTGCGGAGTGAGGTACGCCCTCATAGAGGGGATTGCCTTCGGCGATGGACATGGAAAGACCGGTCGTCCGGTCTTTGATTACCCCGCCCGCCGTCTGTACGGAGTATCCATTGGAGCTCGCCATTTCCGTCTGGATCACGGCGAAGACTTTCGCGCGGTATTCGGGATCGTCCGCCATCTTCTGCCTGTTGGCCTGGTCGATGTAAACCTCGTATTTGCCCTCCTTTGGATTCTCAATGTCGATGGGGCCGTCGGTGAAGTTCACTCCCGCGAATTCCGCTTGCAGCAGTTCATTCAGCTCGTCCTGCGTGATTTTTCCATTACCTTCCGCCCCAGCGCTGGCGAAGGAACTGGTATACGCGCCTCTCCATTCCTTCGCGTAATTCCGAAATGCTTGTTCCATATCGCCTATGGAGTTCCAGGTCTTGTTGTTGGCAAACGTCGGTGTGGCGCTTTGGGCGCTTTTTGCCGTGGAATTTTGCAATACCAGATTACCATTCGAATTGACTGAATTGACTGCGCCTATTCCCATATTTGATCCTCCCGACAAACAAGTCCGAATTACTTCAATATTTATAACCAACTACAGTTGTTTACGGATGAGATAGAAGAAAATTAAGGTAAAATTATTATCGGTCCGTACTTTTATTCTCCAATGCAAACAGCACCGATTACTGAACAAACAGCGGTCACGCCGAGTTTTTTTACAGAGGTATTGGCAATGGGCTTTTTTCCTGCCGCTCTTCCGCATATAATCCGGTATGAGGTCGGGCATTGTTCGTGTGGTGGCCGCCTGAACGTATCGGAATAATACCGTAAAATTCTTTTTCCTCGTAACCTGTGCCATTTCAACAATGGTTCCCAATAGGTGCCTGTCTATATAAAAGGTGCCTTCTTTACAATGGCGTTCCTTGCTATATCCTACATAAGGACATTGCTTGTTTACGGATTCATCGGGGCTGTCGCCCCGTGGCACGCAAGGAGAATGCTATGAAAAAGAACGTCGTGGTGATCACGTCAAGTCCCCGCAAGGGAGGTAACACCGACATGCTGGCTGATGCCTTTATGCAGGGCGCAAAGGCCGCTGGACACGAAGTGGCGAAGTTCGACGCAGCCCTGGACCCAATCCAACCCTGCCGGGCTTGCGATGCCTGCTACAGCAAAGGGCAAGCCTGTGTATTCGAGGACGGGTTTGCCCGCCTTGCGCCCTTGCTGGAAAAGGCGGATGTGACAGTCTTCAGCAGCCCGGTGTGGTGGTTCTCGTACTGCGGGCAGATGAAGATGGTAGTCGACAAGTTATACGCGTTTTCCGGAAATTCCGTCAAAAAGCTGAAAGGGTCGGCATACCTATTGATGTGCGCCGGCGATCCCTCGCCCGAGATTTTCACCGCGGTAAAGCATGAATACGAAAACAGCATACCGCATCTCGGCCTTGCCGACGGCGGACAGCTGCTGATTCCGGGCGTATACGCACAAGGCGATATCAAAAACACGGACGCCCTTTCCCGCGCGGAGCAGCTTGGCCGAAACTGTTAGTGCTTGGCCATGATTTTGTGTATCATTGCGTCTGACGGGGAACGAAGTACGACGTAAACATGCCGGGAAATTGATGTACAAGGAAATACGCCTTTACTTCACCGCCAATTACGGGCCTTTTCTTTCCGCCGTGTGGGAACACATCGCGATCAGCGCAGTATCGCTGGCGGTCGCCGTCCTTATTGCCATTCCATTCGGATGCCTCTGTGTCTGGCACAGAGGCATGAAAAAAGCCACGCTGGCCGTCTTTCAAACGCTTCGCATTATACCCAGTCTCGCTATCCTCCTGCTGCTTATTCCAGTCATGGGGACCGGATTCAAACCTGCCGTCACGGCGCTGGTGCTGTTGGCGATACCGCCGATACTGCTGAACGTCATCGCCGGCCTGAACGGCGTTCCGGAGTTTATGCTGGATACTGCGGCGGGCCTGGGAATGTCCAACAGCCAGATATGGCGGAAGGTCCGCTTTCCCCTGGCGATGCCGATGATATTGAACGGAACGAAAATTGCCGTTATCGAGATAATCGCTAGCGCCACGCTGGCCGCCAAAATCGGAGCGGGCGGCCTTGGCGAAATCATCTTTACCGGCCTTGGCCTGGCGCGGACCGACCTCCTGGTGGTAGGCGGCGTCGCCGTGGCGATTCTCTCCCTTGCCGGAGTGCTTGTTTTTAGTATTCTTGGCAAACTGTTTTTTCCCTTTACTTCGACATGAAAGCGGGATGCCATGCAAACGCGAGGAAAAACAAAGATTGTGATCGTGGTTCTCGTTCTTGCGGCAGGCGTGGCTTGGGCGCTCGCGTCGCTGTTCGGCGGGAAGGCGGCTGAGCGGGTCATCAGGGTGGGGACCAAGGATTTCACCGAGAGTCTGGTCGTCGGCGAACTGTATGCGCTGGCCTTGGAGGACGCCGGGTACCGGGTAAAGCGCGTCTTTACGATAGCCGGCTCCGTCGTGCACACATCCATCATGAATGACGAGATCGATCTCTACCCGGAGTACACGGGAACGGGACTGCTGACCATTCTTAAAATGGATATGATGACAGACCCCGTGGAAGTCTACGAAACAGTCAAACGCGAGTATGCGCAACGCTTCAACCTTGTCTGGCTCGACCAGTCCCGCGCCAACGACGGACAGGGCTTGGTCATAAAGACGGCGGTCGCACGCAGGCTGGGTATTGAAAACCTCTCCGACCTGCAAAGACATGCGGCCCAGATCCGCTTCGCCTCGCAGGGCGAGTTTGACCAGCGTGACGACGGGGTGCCCGGCCTGGAAAAGGTATATGGACCGTTCCGCTGGCGGTCGTCGCGAGTATATGACAACGGGCTTAAATACCAGGTGCTTCTGAACGACGAGGCGGACCTCGCTCCCGCCTATACGACAGAGGGGCAATTGGTGAATACGGATGAGTTTACCTTGCTTGAGGACGACAAGCAGATGTGGCCGCCGTATTACCTTGCTCCCGTGGTGCAGGGTAATGTGTTGGAGGCGTATCCAGACATCGCGGCGGTACTGAATGCGGTGAGCGCTTCCCTCGATACGGAGACGGTGACGGCGCTCAATGCCGAGGTGGACGTGGGGAAGCGGGAGATTGAGGATGTGGCGGAGGAATTTTTCGCCAAGACGCTTAAAAAGCCAAGTGGAGCCGGTAAATGAGCACCTGTGCCATCCTTTTCGACAATGTCAGCAAGCGCTTCGAAAAGTCCGGGCCCAATGCCGTGGACCAGGTGAATCTCGCCATAAACCAAGGCGAGTTCATCACCATCCTCGGCTCGTCCGGAAGCGGAAAGACGACATTGTTGAAAATGGTTAACCGGCTGTACGAGCCGGACAATGGCTCGATTGTGTTGTTTGGCGAGAACGTCCACGATGTCGACGTCATCAAGGTGCGCCGCAGGATCGGCTATGTGATCCAGCAGGTGGGGCTGTTCCCGCATATGACCGTAGCCAAAAATATCGCGACTGTTCCGGAGCTTTTGCATTGGGATGGCCAAAGGATAAACGGCCGCGTCGATGAATTGTTGTCCCTGGTCGGACTTGAACCGGAAATGTTCCGCCTCCGCTACCCCGGCCAACTGTCGGGCGGCCAGCAACAGCGCGTCGGACTTGCCCGTGCACTGGCTGTCGACCCCAAAATCATGCTTCTGGACGAACCGTTCGGCGCTCTTGACGCCATAACCCGCACCAATCTCCAGGACGAACTCCTGCGCCTTCATGGCGGCTTAAAAAAAACGTTCCTGTTTGTCACCCACGATATCGTGGAGGCGTTCAAACTGGGCGACAGGGTGGTTGTCATGGACCAGGGCAAAATCTGCCAATTCGATACGCCCGGAAACATCATCCGAAATCCGGCAGCCGGTTTCGTCGCCTCCCTCATCGATTCCGCCCGGCGGCAGGAGCGGCTTTGGGAGGATTTCGCCGATGCTTGACTATGCTTTCAGTCAATATGACAAGCTGGGCGCGGCATTTTTCCAGCACGTATGGATGGTCGCCTCCGTCCTCGTGCTCTCGTTGGTTATTGCGGGAATCCTGACGGTGACGGCCATGTATTCGAAGGCCTGGTCCGCATTTCTCGTGAATATCTTTTCAGTAATCTACTCTATCCCCAGCCTGGCGCTGTTTGCCGTTCTTATCCCGGTTACCGGCCTCGGGCAAACGACGGCGTTTATCGTTCTTGTCCTGTATAACCAATACATACTGCTGCGGAACTTTATTGCCGGCCTTAATGCCGTCGATCCGGCCGTGGTGGAGGCCGCGACCGGGATGGGGATGACGACTTCGCAGGTATTATTCCGGATCCGTCTTCCTCTTTCCCTTGGACCGCTTTTCGCGGGCATCCGTTTGGCCACGATCTCCACTATCGGCATAGCCACCATCGCCGCGTCCATCAATGCCGGAGGTCTCGGCGCGGTGTTGTTCGACGGCCTGCGCTCGATGAATGTCTACAAAATAGTGTGGGGCGCTATCTTGTCCGCATGTTTGGCGATTGGAGCGAATTGGGCGCTTGGTTTGTTGGAGAAAAAGATAACGGTCAATCGGTAGAATTAGGCAAAATGTAAGTAGGAACGTTTTACGAGTTCCTTATCGAAAAGCATATTTACGACAGGTGTTTTTTCCAAATGGCGCATGCGCTCGCCTGCATTATAGTGTTGATAAAGCTTTTTCCAGGTCAATTGACGTTTGTGCTATGCGCAGGTTTTCTTCCTGTCCGCCGGTCAGAATGTCCAGGTAGCGCTCCCGCCTTTCGGCTTTCGCTTCGGCCTCGGCCGCCATGGCTTTCCTGATGCGGGCTTTTTCCTCCGGAGTGTCGTCGGACATGACCCAATACGTCACACTCCCGTCATCATGGACGATCATGCCGCTGTCGATATAGTCCCGGTTCATATCTTTCAGCTGCGCTTTCATGTCGTCCTTGCGATTGACGCTTTCGGCGATTTTCGCTTCTATCTCCCGGCAGTAGTCGGGGTTCGACTGCATGCGCGCGACAATGTTGGGCGCAAGGGTTATTTGCTTGCAGGCGGAGCTGAGAACGTATTTTTCAACGTTTTTGTCACCCTTGGGCACGCTTTGAATGCCGATCGAAACGCCGTACTTTTCCCCGAGCTCTTTAATGAACTGCTCTTTTGTCTGCGATTGCAATACTTCGGCAAAGCCGGTGCCACTCGTTCCGTTTGTTTTCGGGTTTTGTCCGTAGTTGGCTGCATTCGGGTTGATAGCATTGATTCCTGTCATGGTACGGCTCCTGATTTTACATAAATGGGACTCAATTCTGCCAATAGAACAACTGTGCATCAAATCAGTTGCCAGTGTGTGCAGATGTGTTTCAGACTTAGAGATCTTTTTGTAACAGTTTAAAAAAGAAGGGAGTAGGCCGTCCTTGGTCCCTCTTGTGGCGATCGCTGTGATATACGGCATTTACGCATGCGGCAAATCCTGCCGGACATCAGTGTCGCCGGTGTCGTTATTTTGTCTCCCCATGGTTTATATTCCAATTAGCTCAAGTTCCGGGTTCTAGGAGCCTGTCGGAGAACTTTCTCTCATTGTGTTTTGGTTTGAGTTGAGTAT
>DAIOFH010000166.1:0-6726 GCA_036745875.1 Planctomycetota bacterium
GCCATGTACATTGCTGGAGGAATGGTTTAATGGCAGCATCATCGACAAAAAGCGGCATACGCGGGCAATTTGTCCGCTACGCGGTCCCGTCCGTAGCCGGGATGATCGTGTCGTCCCTGTACACCGTCGTCGACGGGATCTTCGTCGGCCGCGGCGTAGGCGACCTCGCACTTGGCGGCGTCAATATCGTTTTCCCCTTCATCATGCTGGTCATCGCCGTTACGATGCTCATCGCCATCGGCGGCGCCAACCTCCTTTCGTTCAGGCGCGGCAGGAACGAACACGTCGAAGCCAACAATATCTTCAACCAGGCTGTCGGCATGCTCGCGGTGGCGAGCCTCGCCCTTTTCCTCGCCGCCTTTTTCTTCAGCCGGGAACTCTCGGTGATCCTCGGCGCGGACGAGGACCTTCTGCCTTTTTCGCAGGCCTATTTGCGCACCATGGCGCCGTTCGTGGCGGTGCAGACCATGGGTCTGGGACTCAGCATCTTTTTGCGAAACGACAACTCGCCCAATCTCGCCATGATCGGCACGATCTCCGGCGCGGTCGCCAATATCTACCTCGACTACCTGTTCATCATGGAATGGGGCTGGGGCATCGAGGGCGCGGCAATCGCCACCGGCATTGGGCTGGCGCTCGAACTCTGTATTTATCTGAGCCATTTTATACGGCGCAAAGGCGAACTCCGCTTCCGCCTGCCGGTATATTCGCTGCGCGACGTAAAGAAATTGTTCTACAACGGCGCACCGTCGTTCTTAATGGAATTCTGCCAGTCGGCGGTGGCGATCAGCTTCAATCCCGTCATCATCGGCCATATCGGGCCCCTCGGCGTCGCCGCCTACGGCATCGTCACCTATATCTGTCCGTCCTTCAACATGATCCTCATAGGAATAACGCAGGGAGCGCAACCCATAATAAGCCTCAACCACGGCCGCGGCAATGTTCATAACGTCAGGGCGGTCTACCGCCTCGGCACCTGGTCCGGGCTGCTGCCGGGGCTGGCGTTCATCGGCGTTTGTTTTGTTTTCACCGATTCCCTGGTCGGGCTGTTTATCGGCGGGGAAGGGGATTTTGTGGCGTTGGCCGGGGAAATGCTCAGGTATTTCTGCATCGGCTATATCCCGGTGGGCCTGACCCTGATGAACATCCTGTTTTTCCAGACAACGGAGCAGGAGGCGCGTTCGACCGTCGTGGCGATTCTGCGCTGCGTCGGTTTTGTTCAGGTATTCCTGTTGTTTTTGCCCGCCTGGTTCGGCGTGCACGGGATTTATCTTTCCTTCCTCTGCGGCGAAGTGGGCAACTGGCTTGTTTCGATTTCCCTCATGCGCATAAAACATTTGGAATTTGCCGCCGACGGATTTACTGGGACGCAGCCCGCCCTGCAGACCATAACCAGCAATTCGGCGCGGTTGAGAAGGAGGAAATGAAGCAGGCCGGTTTCAATTCACCACAGAGCACGGTGATCTTCTTTGAATTTTTCCGTGACCTCTGTGGTGAAAAGACCAAATCATCCCAGCAGCTTGTCCAATATGCTGGAGATGCGGTCGCGCATGTCGTTGCGGTGGACGATCTGGTCGATCTGGCCGTGCTTCAGGAGGAATTCGGAGGATTGGAAACCTTCGGGAAGCTCGGCGTTGATGGTCATTTTGATGACGCGGGGGCCGGTGAAGCCGATCTGCGCCTTGGGCTCCGCCAGGATGACGTCGCCGAGGGCTGCCCAGCTCGCCCAGACGCCGCCCATGGTGCTTTGGGTACAGACGCTGATGAACGGCAGGCCGGCTTCGTCCAGTTTGACGAGGGAAGCGCTGGTCTTCGCCATCTGCATCAGCGAAAACAGGCCTTCATACATTCTCGCGCCGCCGCCGGAGCCGGAGAAAATGACCAGCGGCAGTCTTTCCCTCACCGCCAGCTCGACAAGGCGGACAAAGAGCTCGCCGACCACGGAGCCCATCGATCCGGCCATGAAGCGGGCGTCGGTGACCGCGAAGGCGAGGCGTCTTCCCTTGAGTTCGCCTGTGCCCGCGGCCATGGCGTCGATCATGCCGGTTTTCTTGCGGGCGTTTTCGAGTTTGACGGTATAGCTTTCGGTGCCCTTGAACTCGAGCAGGTCCTTGGAGGAAAGGTCAAGGCCGATAGGTTGGAACGTTTCGTAATCCAGCGTGTGTTTGATCCGCTCCATGGCTCCAAGGATGTGATGGTGGTCGCAGGAAGGGCAGACTTTCTGGTTCGCTTCGAAATCGACGCGCATCAGCACCTCGTCGCATCTTTCGCACTTGACGCCGGGGCCGGTGCCGATCTCGCGGATCTCGGTCTGGGGCCTGAGTCCGAGTTTGTTCTTCAATCCCTGCCATTCAAATATCGCCATGCACTCTCTCTCCCGCAATTATTAACCTTGGACCACCTTGACGTAGAAACGGCGTTTCCTGGGTCCGTCGAACTCGCAAAAATAAATTCCCTGCCATGTCCCAAGGAGGGGCCTTCCCTCCGTGACGATGACCGTCGCCGACGCTCCCATGCAACTGGCCTTGAGGTGCCCGGTGGAGTTGCCTTCCATATGCCTGAAAGACGGGTCGTCTGGGAAGGCTGTCGCCATTCCCCTGAGGATGTCGGGCTTCACGTCAGGGTCGGCGTTTTCATTTATGGTTATTCCGGCAGTGGTATGGGGACAGTAAATGACGCATATCCCTTCCGCAACGCCGGACTCCCGAACCGCGCCCGCCACTTTGTCCGTGACATTGTACAGACCTTCCCTGGCGGTTGAAAGGCTAAATTCCCACAAACTCATACGCTTCCTCCGTCGGACAAAGGAAAACAGCATACCAATAACCGGAGGAAAGGGCAAGGGGTTAGCTTTTTAACCGCAATTGTCAGTTATCGATTCTCAGGTTCGCCGCCGAAAAATTCCAGCCAGGCGTCGACTTCGGCGGGCGAGAGGGTGCGGTGTTTTTCACGGAGCGTTTCAGCGTCGGTGTTTTGCGGAGCGCCGGATTTGCGGGTGCGGGCCTGCTTGCCGTAGGAATTTTTTTGTTCAAAGAGGGCGAGGAATTCGGACACGGTGAGGCAGGTCGCGCCGTGGAGCCTGAGGCGTGCCCGGAGTTCACGGTCGTTCGAGACGGCGGTGACCTTTTTGCCGTCCGGTCCCAGCAGGGAGAGGTCGTCCGCCATCCTGTCGTCGGCTTTTTTGCCGGGGCCGGAGTAACGTACGCGTACGCCCGACTGCCGGGTGTCGAGCCGCGCCAGGCCGCCATCCAGGAAGACCATGGTCATGCCGCGCCTGCCGCCAAGCTCCCGGGACAGGACGCGGAGCGAACGCTCCAGCGTCTTCGCAATGTCCATAACGCCTTTATCCCGGAACGCGCCGCGCGTTCTTTCCCAGTGATGGAAAAAGTTGAAGCCGTCAAGCCAGTATTCATTATTCATTATTATATCTGCATACTCCGGTTATTGGTCCCCAGCACAAGTATACCCACAAGCCGGAAAAACTGAAACATTCTCTTGTAACATTCAGGGGTCCGATAACACTCTATATATGGTATGCCATGCCTGGGGAATACGGTTTTAGTTGTCATATATAGTATTTTAGTGAATTCGACAAAAATGCTTTTTCTCTTTATTCTCAACAGGTTACAGGAAAAAAAAGAGTTTTCGGGAAGGAAAAGGAGCTGAAAATGATATATAGTTAGAGATAACGAGCGAAAACTAAATCGTTCGTTAATTTTACTTGCTCAAGCGCCTTAATTTGACGGGGACGTATTAAGGCGTTATTTTTTACAGCCGGGTTTTCCGCTGTTCACCTTAGTTCCCGGATTGGGATGGCCATAATGAGTTATGACTCTGACTCTGAAGTAGAAAAAGATCTGCTCGAAACACCCGTAAAACGTGAACGCATAGACGGCGCCAAGCTTCTCGCGAAAATCGCCAAGGGCGACGAGAAGGCGCTTGAAGAGTTTTATGAAATCTATTTCTCCAGGCTTTACCGCTTCGTTTTCTACCGCGTCGGCAGGGATCACCACCACGCGGAAGAAGTCATTCACGACACCTTCATGGAAGCGGTCGAAAAAGCCGGTCAGTACAACCCCTCCAGAGGTTCGGTGGAATCGTGGCTGATAACGCTGTCGAGGAACCGGATCAGGTCCACAAACGCGCTCATGAACCGCCCGCACGAATACGAAAAGTCGTGGAGCATGGTTGACGGCGAACTTGAAAACCTCTTCGCCGACATGAACCGCAACAATATGCCTGATGCCGCATTGGAAAGCGAATACCTTCGCGATCTCGTTGGCGCCATCATGGGCTCGATCCCCCAGGAATATTCAAAACTGTTGGAAATGAAATATATTTCGAACAAGTCGGTCAAGGAAATCGCCGGCAAGGTTCACAAAACCGAAAAAGCGGTCGAAAGTCAGCTCACGAGGGCCCGCATCGCCTTCCGCGAAGCCTTCAAGACCATGGCCGAAGTGCCTGCCGCCGAACTTGGTTTGTGATTCCCGAGCTTTTCCCCGCCGGACGCCATTCGGCCCCGGCATTCGTACTCTTGTTTGAAATGGACTGTTTTTACATATGATTAATGATTCGATTTTCCCTCGCAAGGACAAAGTCGGGATGAAGCTTCCCGGCGTGACAAAAATAAAATGGAACCTGCCTGTCAACGACCGCTCAGCCTTCCGCGTCAGGAAACTGACGAACCGGAAACTGATGAAGGGCGTTGACATGGAAGAATCCCGCAACCGCGCGCCGCAGGGCAACCGTTCCGGCGACCAGAACAGGGATGATTATCCCTTCATCACTGGTTACTCGGCGGAACGCCCGAGAGGTACGACCAGCGGCCGTTAGGTGAGAGTGATTTGCGGTTTTGGGACTTGCGAGGGAGCACCGGAAATATGAGCGACAATTTCTCTGACATGGATGAACAGTGGGGCGAATTGCTGTCCCGCTCTTACGGCAATGTGGATGCCGACCAGGCCTTTAAAGCAGGGCTTCTCACAAAGCTCAAGGCGAAACAGGCCGAGGTCTGCGCCAAGGCTGAAACCGAACCGGATGCTGCGGGAATCACCACCGAGGAAGAATCCAACTGGTCCGCTCTACTCACCAGGACCCACCCTGAATGCGAACCGCGCGCTGATTTCAAGGCCGGCCTCCTGGCCAATCTTAAAACCCGCCAGGCGGAACTCGCCCTCGAAGCAGAGGAAATTTCCGCGGAAGAAGAGGCCAACTGGTCGACCCTTCTCACCAAGTCTTACGGCACCTGCGAGACGCGAATGGAGTTCAAACACGAACTCCTCGGCAAACTCAAGGCAAGCACCGCCGCCAATGCCGATCTTGCAAAAACCGAAATTCCGCTCCCGGTCGAAGAACTTATCTCCACAGCATACATCCCGGTAGAACCAAGCCGCGAATTCCAGACCCGCCTCCTCCTGAACCTCAAGGAACGCCAGCAAACCACTATCAAGATGAAAGAAGATACGCGCAGGCGCTCAATCTTCTCCTCTTTCGCCTCCGGCCTCGCCGCTGCGGCAGCCGTGGCGTTCGTGGTCTGGCTCGCTCCGGCAGGCAGGGATTCCGGGCTCGAAATGCCTGTGCAGTCTACCTCCGTTGCCTATCAGGGATCGGACGCAATCTCCTCCGACTCCTTCAAGGTCAACACGACGGACAACGCCGGTGCACAACTGATTGCATCCGCGTCCAACGACGCGGTGGGAAATATACAAACGGCCTCCCTCACACGGAACGCCGCCTCGGGCTATGCTACCTATAGTGTTGATGCGGCGTTCGCCTCTCCGTCCCTCCCCAAAACCGTGCGCGGCGTCGGCATGCAGGTCAACGACGGCGGCGGCTGGCGGGATTTGGACGAGGCGCGCGTGACCAGGGTCAGCCCAGGCATGGCGTTCCGCGCCACCAGGCAGACGGCCGGACTCGGGTTCTCGGACGGTTCGACAGTCCTGATGTGGCCGGAAGCGGTCATCACCGCGAGCGAAAACGGCTTTGCCGTCGACCAGGGCCAGTTGGCAGTCACCGTTCCGGCGGGAACCGAACAACGCTTCCACATCAACCTGCCCGAACGCGACATCGCCATCGAACCCGGCACCATGCTCGCAGTCAATGCATTCTACCCTTCGCGCTATGCCGAAGGCGGCGCGCCGGCGCCCGAAGTGAAAGTCCTTGACGGCGGCCTGGCGGTAGCCAGAGGGAGAAACGGCGCGGCTCCGCTCCTCGCCAACCAGGTTTACCTTATCGACAATTACATTACCCCGGACATTCCCGGACGCCCGCTCTGTTCGGCCGAATCCGCCGAACTCGAAGGGGCTTGCGAAGGACCGTCGGGATTGACTCCATACATTGTAGAACCGTCCCGCCTGGTAGCCAATACCACTCTGGTGAGTCCGACTTCCTCCTCCGCTCCCAGCGGGTTCAACAAGAAAAACGGCAAATGGGTCGCCGCCTCCTATACGGAAGACCAACCCGTCGTCAAAATTCAATATCTCAGTGATGACTACTTCGGTCTGGCAAACAGCCGCCGCGACCTTGGACAGGCGCTTGCGGCGGGACCGGAAGCAATAATCGATGCAGGCAACGGAGTTTTTTACGAAATACACCGCTGATTGAAATTGCATTGAACAACACCTAAAAAAGACTTCCTTCCAACTGGTGTTACGGACGGGCAAGCTGACAACGGTATCTTTTTCACCGTAACATCCATCTTTATGGCGGCGGCAAACCATTTGGTTT
>DAIOFH010000167.1:0-6674 GCA_036745875.1 Planctomycetota bacterium
TACGGATGCGGAAGCAAAAACTTGAGGGCGCTTAAGTATTTTTTTTTAAAATTATATCTTGTTTAAATTCAACGCATTAGAAGAAATGAAAATATTTTGACTGTTTTTTTCCTCCAGCATCCGGAAAATTTCAGTCCCACCGTCAGGATGCGGGTAATTTGACCGGAGATTCGCCTACACAAGGGAACAGCATTTTCCGGAAATTGCCTTCCGGTATTGACATATCGCAAATATCCCATACAGTTGTATACGGTGACGGGCATTGATGCGAAATATGTACGGGCAAAAGGATTAAAGATGAACGAAATGATCTTTGACAAGAAACAATTGCTGACAATGTCCGCCGATGACGAGGAACTCGCCTCCCAGGTTGCAGGCGTCTTTCTCTACGATATTCCGCGTCAAATCACAACCCTCAAGGAAGCAATAACTTCCGGCGAAACGAAACAGGCAGAGCGCACAGTCCATTCCATCAAGGGCGCCTCCGCCACAGTCGGCGGCGAAGCGTTGAGGGAAATCGCCCTTAAAGGCGAAATTCTAGCCCGCGACGGAAAGCTCGACGAACTTTCCGTAATCGTTCCGGAAATCGATGCGCAATTCCGGCTCCTGAAGGAGGCGCTTGAGGACGCCGGTTATGAAGAAATGAACATGGACGCATAAGGGCGTCCATTATCCCCTATCCCCATGGTCTACTTTGGAGATTTGCATGGAATTACCACTCGCCAACCGTCTCGAAAAGCTTCCCCCCTACCTTTTCGCCGCCCTCAGGAAAAAAATCGCCGATAAAAAGGCCCAGGGCATCAAAGTCATTACCCTCGGAATAGGCGACCCCGATTATCCGACCCCGGCTCCGGTGGTGAAGGAACTGATCCGCGCCATCGACGACCAGGACGACCCCAACCGCCACCGCTACGGCTGCGATGTCCCGGTGGCCGACCTGCCTCGCGCCATCAAGGACTATTACAAGCGCCGCTACAACGTCGCGCTTGAAGACGACCAGATCGCCGTCACATCGGGTTCCAAGGACGCCATTGTCCAATTCTGCCTTGGCATCCTGAATCCGGGCGATCTCGGCATCGCCCCCGTGCCCGGTTACCCGACCTACAACATCGGGCACGTCTTCTGCTCCGCCAACACCTATTATGTTCCGCTCCGGAAGCAGAACGGCTGGCTCCTCGACTTCAAGGAAATCCCGCCGGAAGTCTGTGAACAGGCCAGGATCCTCTGGATCAACTACCCGAACAACCCCACCACCGCGGTAGCGCCTCTCGACTTCTTCAAGGAGGCGGTGGAATTCGGGCGCAAGCACAATATCCTCATCTGCCACGACTCCGCCTATTCGGAAAACACCTACGACGGCTACAAGGCGCCCTCCATCCTCGAGGTGCCCGGAGCGGAAGACACGGCGGTCGAATTCTATTCCCTTTCCAAGGGCTTCAACATGACCGGCTGGCGCGTCGGCTGCGTCGTCGGCAACCGCTCCGCCGTCAAGGCGCTCAAGCTGGTCAAGGACAATGTCGACAACGGCATGGTCCGCGCCATCCAGTTCGCCGCAGTCAAGGCGCTGGACAATGTGGAAGCGCTTGTCCAGCCCATCAACGCCGTCTACAAGCGCCGCCGCGACATGGTCGCCGACGCCCTCGCCAAAGCGGGCTGGCCAGTCGAGGTTCCCAAGGCGACGATTTACATCTGGGCTCCGACCCCGGAAAAATACAACGGTTCGTCCGCGGCGTTCGCCGAAGACCTTTTGGAAAAGGCCGGCGTCGTCGTCACTCCGGGCCGCGGCTATGGCGTCACCGGCGACGGCTACTACCGAATCTCGCTCACCTACCCGGACGACATCATTCGCGAAGCCCTCGACCGCATAATCAGTCTCGCGGGCAAGTAAAGGAGTGAAACATTCGGTTCACGCCCCCTCACCCCGACCCTTCCATTCGTAGTGGAGAGAGCGTAAGGACGAGGGGGAGCGGAAAAACCACAAACGTATCAATCATGACCAACCACCACCTCGCCTACCTCGCCCTCGGCTCCAACCTCGGCGACAAGAACGCATATCTCGACCAGGCGGTCGAAAGACTAGCAGACCTCGAGGGGATATTTTCCATCAAGGAATCCTCCCGCATCGTCACCCCCCCGATGGGCGGCCCTGCGGGACAAGGTGATTACCTCAACTCCGTCTGCCTGGCAGAGACTTCCCTCTCCCCTGCCCGGCTCCTCGCCGCGACGCAGGCGGTGGAATCAAGCCTTGGCCGCGAGCGCGGCTCCGGCTATGTCCATTGGGGCCCGAGGACAATTGATATTGATATTCTGCTGTATGACGACATAATGGTTGAAAGCCCCGAGCTGACGATACCGCATCGGGGACTCGGAGAACGGTATTTTGTTTTGAAACCGCTGGCTGAACTCGCGCCGAACCTTGTGGTGCCGGGGACGGGCAAGACGGTCGCGGAATTGCTTGAAAGGTTGGTCTGATCAATGAAAGAGTATGTCGCCTACATGTTTGATGCCGACGGGACCATCATAGACACCCGCGAGCTCATTTACCAGTCGTTTCTCCATATGACCAAGACCCTGGGCCTCCCCGATCCGGACCGCGTCCTTGTCGACAGCCTCATCGGCCTTCCGATGCCTCCCCAGCTAGTCAAACTGATCGGCCCGGGGAAACCGCAATCAGCCTACGACGAGGGCTACGCCATCTACAGCGAGTTCCACATGGACAAATACCGCGACTACCTCGGCGTTTTCCCCGGCGTCAAGGAAGGCCTGGCCAAGCTCCAGGGCCTTGGCAAAAAGCTGGCCGTTGTTTCTTCAAGAAAGGGCCGGACACTGATCCCCTTCCTCGAAGCGATGGATATCGCGAAATTCTTTCCCGTCATCGTCTCGGCCACCGAAACGGAAAAGCACAAACCCGATCCCGAACCGGCCCTGTTGGCCCTGAAGCTCCTTGAGGTCAGCGCCGCCGAATCGGTCTTTGTCGGCGACGCGATCTTCGACATGCAGTGCGCAAAGGGGGCGAACATGGAAACGGCCTATGTCGAATGGGGCGGCATGGATTATCGCGACTGGCCGGTCCAGCCGGATTTTGTGGCGCGCACCTTTGCCGACCTGTTGCCGGAAGGCAAGTAAGCAATTTTTCATAATTAATTATTCATTGCTAATTCGGATGAATATAATCACACATGCCTGGTACGCAGGGTCCGGCAAATAAAAACTATTATAGCGTTTTCTGAAAAGGTTGACCCTTCCTTTTTGCGCGTTTTGGCTTGAAATAGTTGTGCCGGAAAACGCAGTAAAGGGCCGATCATTTCCGAAAACGCGCTAATGACAAGGAATATCCATGCGCATCATAGAAGATGTCAATGAAATGCGGGAAGCGGCCGCCGAGCGCCTGCGCCAAGGCGTGAAGTGCGGGCTTGTTCCCACCATGGGCGCGCTGCACCAGGGTCACCTCTCCCTTATGGAACGCAGCGTCGAGGAAAACGAATCGACCGTCGTCTCCGTCTTCGTCAACCCGACCCAGTTCATGCCCGGCGAGGATTACGACAGCTATCCCCGCACCTGGACCGAAGACCTGGCGGCAGCGGAAAGAATGGGCGTCGACATCATTTTCCACCCGTCCGCCGAACAAATGTACCTTCCGCGCCGGCAAACCACGGTGCAGGTCCACGAACTCACGAAAACCCTCTGCGGCATGTCCCGCGGCCAGGGCCATTTCATCGGCGTAACGACTGTGGTGGCCAAACTGTTCAACCTGGTCAGGCCCGACCGCGCCTATTTCGGGCAGAAGGATGCGCAGCAGGCGCTGGTTATCCAGAGAATGGTCATCGACCTGAATTTCCCGGTCGAAATCGTCGTCTGCCCGATCGTCCGCGAAGACGACGGACTTGCAATGTCCAGCCGCAACCGCAACCTCCCGCCCGACCTCAGGGAGCGCGCCCTCGCCCTCCGCGAAGCGCTGGTCCTTGGTCGCGAAATGATCCAGTCGAAGGAATACAACGCCAACACGCTTTTCAACGCCATGTGCGAACAGATACTGCAGGACAATGACATCGAGGTCGACTACCTCCATATCGTTTCGCCGGAAACGCTCCAGGATGTCGAAAAAGTCGACGACCTTGTGCTCATTGCCGGGGCGATCCGCATTGGCGGCGTCCGCCTTATCGACAATATCCTCGTCGGCCCCGACGGCCCGTGGCAGGATTGAACCGCAATATATATCTCCGTTCAGCACCTTTGTGGTTCCCTGTTCAACGGTAGCGCGTTACGTTTTCGGGCTCAAGTAGAATCAACCAAAACGCGCAAGGTCTGAGGGTCAACTATTTGCGAAAACGCAATAGTTACAATATCAAGGTATCACACTGAAATCGGTAAGCAGGAACGGAAAAAATCCCAACTGGAAACGGTATAATGGATATCGCAGTGAAGAGTAAATGATTATCCATTGATCGGAGAAGCGATGGCGGCGAAAAAGAACGCAACCAAACGCCAATTGGCCGTTGCCTTGCGCTATAACGAGGACAAGGAAGCCGCACCCCGTATTTTGGCCAAGGGCCAGGGAAAAGTCGCAAGCAAGATTTTGGATATGGCGCGCAGCCAGGGAATTCCCGTCCGCGAAGACCCCGACCTGGTGGAATCCCTCGCCAAACTGGACGTGGGTTCCCTGATCCCGACTGAGCTGTATCCGGCGGTCGCCGAAGTGCTGGCATTCGTCTATCGGCAAAATCAGCGCCGGGCGGAACAGATGCGCGGGTCCTGAATGCATAAATAAAAATTCCTCTACCCCGGAGGGAAGAGGAATTTGGAGGAGGTTGAATCAATAATTTCCCGCCAAGGGAAAATCAGGTGTTGTTTCCACTGGCTTGCAAGCGTGCCGATTCGTCGGCGGTGGAGACGGGTTTATACGCCATCTCGCCAATCATTCCGGAGTCGCTCCTCCGTGGATCTGAGTCCTCGCCTTCCGACCCGCCCTGGTAGGAATCCAGAAGATTCCTGAACTGCTCGTAAAATCCTTTGTCACGGATCAAATTGCCAAACCTGCTCGAGAAGTTGTCGAAGGTCACTTCGTCGGCGGCAGCCGTGTCTCCGTGAGAAATGGTGAAGCCGTAGTTGGAATTCCCCAGCATGTCCGAAATCATCGACAAGGCGCTGACTTCCTTGCCCGGTTCCGCCTGCCGGCAGACGTAGCTGATCTTCGCGACCATCTGCTGCATATAGGCAAGCTTGCGGCAGAGTTCGGGAAATTCGGAATTCATTTTGTTGAGGAGACGCAACTCTTCAAGATTCATGCCGAAAAGATGGCTGATTTTTTCCAGAAGGCCGTCCTCCGGTTGCGTCAGGCCAAGCTCGATCATCTCGAGTTCGCTCTTGGAGACGCCGAGAAGATGCGCTGCCATGGCAATCCGGAATTTCTCCTTCACCCGGCCCGAATGAATGGCAATCCCCAGGAGCGTCGGGACGTATTCTCCTGTGTTGTCCTTGGGAACGGGGATGAGAATGGACTGGCGCAGTGGTTCGTCGGACAACAAGGCGAAAGGATGGACACGCAGTTCGCGCGCAATCTGCGTCAATAATTCAGGAGTCAACCCCTGCTTTCCGTTTTCAATGCGGCTTATCGTCGCCTGACTGCGACTGATGCGAACGGCCAGTTGCTGCGTGGACAAACCCATCTTTTCGCGATATGTCTCGATTCGTCGCCCTATATTATACCTGTTCATGACAATATCTCCACATGTGCTGCCCCCTACTCTCAGCAACATAAGTATTCAATAATTGGATCCGGCACGGTGTTACAGAGGTATTTTTCGTTTTACATTGCCCGTGTTTTGTCTTCACATACCATTGTTTGTCAACGCCTTAATGCCATTATTGCATTATTTCGCCTCTTGCTGATAGCAGACAAAACCCACCCACTCTGAAACCGCGCGTAGTATAAATTCTTAATAAGTCAAATTAACCGGCGTCTAAACAACGGGCCGCTCTCGGCGAAATTTCAATCCGTTTAGTTATGTAGTATAAATTTACCTTACTATACTGAATATCGGATTAAAAATCGGATCATGCATAAAACTTCGGCAAAAACTCTCAGTATATTAAACTTCATTCATTTAAATCAACTATAGATTTGTTTATTTAAAGCACCGCGTCGATTCGTCGCCACTCGGCTATCTATACCCTGTTTTATTATCCCGATACGACAAGTTATACCGGTTTAACAAAAGAAATGGCATTAGTCCGGCGGTTGAAACGATACGACGATAAAAATGCGTTTATTGCCGCATTAAAACGCATGCTATTAAAAATACATTATTTTTGACGTATTACAAGAAAAAAACGGGAAGCGTTACAAAAGCGTATATACTTTCAAAAAGAGCAAGAAGAAGTGACGGAAAAAAATATTGGGAATTGGTTAAGAATGTAACGGTCATTTTGACGAAGTCTCCCGGAAGGGAGGGATTTTTTGAAAAAGTCCCCATCCGAACCTTACTCTTCTTAAGCAACGTTCGTTACTCTCCCAAACTTTGTAATATTGTAGCATTGGATGACCGCCTGCGCGGATTACAATTTCTGCAAAAGGGGTGCATGGATAAAAGTATTTCAAGAGGGTTTCCCCACCGAGCGTCTCCGTGGAAATAACCTCCACATCCTCACCCTCATTCCACAAAAACACGCGGCGG
>DAIOFH010000168.1:0-6636 GCA_036745875.1 Planctomycetota bacterium
CAAGCGCTAAGAAAATAATTATAAAAAAGACAACTGTTTTATAAAATTTTAATTGCATACAATCTAAAAACGTTGTATAATTCTTTTATCGATACTTGAAACGTTGCCAAACAGCCACTGATATTTTGCCGAAGCTGGTTTATAATAAATCTACGGCAGATTGTCCTGACACTTTCCGAGAGCATTTTCCCGACGCGCCACGAATACACTCACTACGCTTGCATGTTCCCTGACCTTGCTCAAAAACACCGCTATGGGCATTTTTTTAACGCAAAATAAATATAATACAATTTAGATCGATTGTATTCATTTGATCCGGCAGATGGAGGAAACAGCATGGGAATGGTCTTGGTAACATTTATCGGGGCAACGCTCCTCGTCCTGGGGTATGCCTTTTTCCGGTCACGAAAAATCTCGAAGGAATCGTCGGACGGTTTCTTCCTGGGCGGCCGGAGCTTGACGGGAGGCGTCATCGCGGCGTCCCTGTTGTTGACCAATCTCAGCGCCACCCACTTTGTCGGCATGACCGGCGACGTCTACATGACCAACATGTCCACTATCGGCTGGGAAATCTCTGCAGCCATCTGCCTGGTCATAGTGGCCCTGTTCCTGCTGCCGCGCTACCTCAAGGCCGGCCTCACCACTATCCCGGATTTTCTCGAAGACCGCTACGACTTGACTGTGAAAAAGATGGTATCCGTCGTATTTATCCTCGGCTATCTCTTCAACATGCTCCCCATAACCCTCTACGCCGGAGCGGTCACCCTGAACTCAATCTTCGATATCCCCGGGCACTTCGGCATCAGCCACGCGGGCGGCATCTGGGTTATGGGTTTCGCCATCGGTATCATCGGCTGCATCTACGCCCTCTTCGGCGGCTTGAAGGCTGTGGCTACGGCGGACGCCCTGAACGGCATTCTGCTGATAGTCGGCGGACTCATGGTTCCCGTGTTTGGGTTGATCGCCCTTGGTGGTGGCAGCTTCTCGGAAGGCCTCAACACCATGCTTACCTTTGCGCCGGAAAAGCTTGATTCCATCGGCTCCAGCTCCGACCTTCTGCCGTTCTCGACCACCTTCACCGGCCTTGGCCTTGTCGTCCTGTACTTCTGGGGCACGGACCAGGCGATCATCCAGCGCGCCCTCGCCGCCGTCAACCTGAAGGAAGGCCAGAAGGGCGTCATTCTCGCCGGCGTCCTGAAGATCCTCACCCCCGTCATCCTCATGGTTCCCGGCCTTATCGCCTTCGCGTACTACGGCGGCGTCATCGAAAACCGCGACACAGTCTACCCGAGCCTCGTGAACGACGTTCTCCCGCAGCCCCTTGTCGGTATTTTCGTCGCCGCGATGTTCGGTGCGATCCTCTCGACCTTTAACGGCGTCCTGAACTCCACGAGCACCCTGTTCGCGATAAACATCTACAAGCCGCTGGTAAAGCGCGAAATGTCGGAAAAGGAAATGGTCCGCGCCGGCAAGCGCTTCGGGTTCATCATCGCCATCATCTCCATGGTTGTCGCCCCATTCATCATGTATGCCCCGAAAGGCGTCTATACCCATTTGCAAACGATCAACGGCTTCACCAATGTCCCGATCCTGACCCTTATCGCCATAGGCTACCTGAACCGCCGCGCCCCCGCCTTCTCCGCCAAGATCGCCCTTGTCTTCTTCATCGCCATGTACGGCATCTGCACCTTCTTCGTCGACACGGGCCTGCACTACCTCCATATCTCGGCGATCCTCTTTGTCGTCTGCTGCGGCTTTATGTACATCATGGGCCTCGTCTATCCGAAACAGCATGTGTATATCCTGAAGAGCCGAAATGTCGTCAATATCCGCCCCTGGAAGTATCGCTACGAAGTCAGCGCCGTCCTCATCGGCATCATGGTCAGCGTGTACATCCTCCTCTCTCCCGCCGGTTTGGCCCGCCAGGGCGGAATGGACGCGACGACCTGGTTCTGGATGGCTGTCTCCTTCGCCCTGTCCTTCGGCATCTGCATGACCGTGAAGCGCCTGCTGCGAAAGAGCGAAATCGAGTTCTACGGCGTCGACGACCTGGACGGCGACAACGACGGGATTGCCAGGGTACAAACGCTGGAAGAAGTGGAACTTCCCATCGGCGTCCAGCCAAGCGCGGTGTCACCGATGGTGGCGGTCGAAAACGAGTAGAAGTGGTATCCGGCTTAACCCGAATTCATAGATGTGTTCTTTTCAAGGAGAGATGAAATGTACAAAACCGATCTGGAATTGAAAATAGATGCCGCCCGTATCCGCATCGGCATCCTCAAGGGATTGCGGAAGTCCGGGGCAGGCCACGTCGGCGGCAGCATGTCGATGGCCGAATTGATGGCTGTCCTCTACGGCGGGATCATGCGCGTTCGCCCCGAACAGCCGACCTGGGAAGACCGCGACTGGCTGGTCGTCTCCAAGGGGCACTGCGGCCCGGCCGTTTATTCCACCCTCGCGCTCATGGCTTTTTCCCCGAAGCGGAACTGGAGACAATCAACCAGGGCGGCACCAACCTCCCCAGCCACTGCGACCGAAACAAGACTCCCGGCATCGACATGACCACCGGATCTTTGGGGCAGGGGATGTCGACCGCCCTCGGCGTCGCCTTCGGCAACCGTTACCTGGGCAGGAAGAATTATACCTACCTTCTCCTAGGCGACGGCGAAACGCAGGAAGGTCAGGTTTGGGAAGGCGCATTGTTCGCCGCCCAGCAGAAGCTGTCCAACCTCATCGCGTTCGTCGATTTCAACAAGAAGCAGCTCGACGGCTACACCAAGGAAATCTGCGACCTCGGCGATCTGGCCCAGAAGTTCCGCGATTTCGGCTGGTTTGCCCAGGACTGCGACGGCAACGATGTCGCCAGCGTCAAGAACGCCATCCTCGCCGCCAAGAAGCATACGGACAAGCCGTCCATGATCATCATGCACACGGAAAAGGGCATTGGCTGCACATTCACAGAAGGCGTCTACTATAACCATCACGTCAAGTTCTCCGACGCCGATTGCCAGGCCGCAATCGATCAGCTCGAAAACTCGATCGCCATGATGGAAGAGGAGGAACTGGCTCATGTATAAGGTTGAAAACACAATCGCCCCCGAAAAGAAGGAAATGCGCATCACCTTCGCGGAAACGATGGACAAGATGGCTCAGGAAGACAAGCGGGTCATGTATCTCGACTGCGACCTGATGAACAGCATCGGCATGGTCGGCTTCTCCCAGGAACACCCGGCGCAAACCGTCAACTGCGGCATCCAGGAAGCGAACATGGTCGGCGTCGCCGCAGGCATGTCCGCGACCGGACTCGTCCCCTACGCCCATACTTTCGGCACCTTCGCCAGCCGCCGCATCATGGACCAGGTTTTCGTCTCCGCCGCCTATGCCAAACTGAACGTCAGGATCATCGGTTCCGACCCCGGCGTCACCGCCTCCGTCAACGGCGGCACCCACATGCCTCTCGAAGACATGGGCATGATGCGCGGCATCCCCGAGGTGACGATCCTGGAACCGACGGATTCGGCGATGCTTTCCGACCTGCTTCAGCAGACGAAGGACAAGTACGGCGTTTTCTACATCCGCCTGTCCCGCAAGGTCGCCGACAAGATCTTCCAGGACGGTTCCACCTTCGAGATCGGCAAGGCGGCGAAAATCAGGGACGGCAAGGACGTCACCATTTTCGCGACCGGGATCTGCGTCGCCGACGCCGTGAAGGCCTCAGAAATCCTCGCCGCCGAAGGAATCAGCGCCGCCGTGTCCAATATGTTCACCATCAAGCCTGTCGACCGCGAAGCGATTGCCGAAGCGGCGCGGAAAACCGGAGCCGTCGTCACGGCGGAAAACCACAATATCGTCGGCGGCCTCGGTTCGGCTGTCGCGGAAGTCCTCTCGGAAACCGCCTGCGCACCCCTGGAGCGAGTCGGCGTCCGCGACCGCTTCGGCGAAGTCGGCAGCGTCGACTATCTCAAAAAGACCTTCGGAATCGGCGTCGAGGATATTGTCGCGGCTGCCAGAAAGGCGATCGAAAGAAAGGCAAAGAAATGACGGCTGAATCCACAGTCATCAGGTTGCCCAAAAAAAACGCCAAGGCGAGGACGATGCGTTCGGCGGTCATCGAGGACAAGAATATCCTCTGCCTTTCCGAAACGCCCCTGCCGGAGCTCGGACCCGGCGAAGCCCTCATCAAGGTGAAATACTGCGGCATCTGCGGTTCCGACCTGCATGTCCTGCACGGCCAGCACCCGACGGCCCGTTTTCCCGTCGTTCCCGGCCACGAGTTTGTGGGGGAACTGGTCGAGATGCACGGCGGCTGCACGGCCGACTTCGAAAAAGGCGACCTTGTCGTGGCCCAGCCGTTCTTTTCCTGCGGCAACTGCCAGCCCTGCGCCAAGGGTCGTGACAATGTCTGCCGCAGCCTGCGCTTCATGGGGGCGCATACCAACGGCGCATTCGCGGATTATGTGAAGGTATTGACGCGGAAGATGCACAAGCTTCCGGCGAATATCGACCTGAAGACCGCCGCGCTTGTCGAACCAATCGCCGTTGCTGTACACGACGTCAGGAGAAGCAACCTGCAGGTCGGTGAGACGGCGCTGGTCATCGGCGGCGGTGCGATAGGCCTTCTCGTCGCCCTGGTCGCCAGACACGCCGGTGCGGGAAGGGTGGTTATTTCCGAACCAAACGCCTATCGCCGCGGTGTTGCCGAGAACCTCGGTTTTGACACGATCAACCCGCTGTCCGGCACCTTTGATGCCGATCTTTTGAAAACCACCGACTCCCTCGGTTTTGATGTGGTCTTCGAGGTGTCCGGCAGCAAACAAGGTGTTGCAGCTTCGACAAAATATGCTAAAATAACGGGGAAGGTCATGGTTATCGGTATGACTCCGGAGCCCTACCCTGTCGACCTTTCCGCCGTTTTTGCCAAGGAACTCGTTCTGGAAGGCGTGCGCATCCATTCCCAATACAATTTTATCGGCGCTGTCGAACTGTTGAAGGAAGGCAGCCTGAATCACGAGTTTTCAAAATTGGTGACCAACGTTTTTCCGTTTGACCAAGTCGAAGAAGCATTCGCTTTCGCCCAGGGGAAAAGCGATTTCCTCAAAGTGCTAGTCCAAATGTAGCTGGAGAAAATCATGAAGCATTTCAAACTGTTCATCAACAACCAATGGGTGGATGCCGAGGGCGGAAAGACCTTTGAAACAAGGAATCCCTGTACCGGCGAAACGATCGCCTCCCTCGCCTACGCCTCCGCAGCCGATACCAGGAAAGCCATAGAAGCCGCGCACGCCGCGTTCAAGTCCGGTTGCTGGTCCGGGCTCGACAGGCTCGACCGCTCGGCGATCCTGCACCGCGTCGCCGATGTCCTGGAAAGGTGCCTTGAAGAATTCGCTAAGTGGGAAGCGATGGACGTCGGCAAACCCATCCGCGAAACGCGCGGCATAGACATACCGCTTTCGATCCGCGCCTTCCGCTTCCACGCCGACGAAATCAAGGCATTGAAGGGGCAGGTCGTCGAAGTCCCCGGCAAGCACCTTTTTGATTATGTGACCTACGAACCCTACGGCGTCGTCGGTTCCATTGCCCCATGGAATTTCCCCCTTCACCTGCTGACCCGCTCCATCGGCGCCGCCTTGGCCGCCGGGAACACCGTGGTCTGCAAGGCAGCCACCATCACTCCCGTCACCGCGCAGCTCCTTGGCGAAGTGTTCCTCGAAGCCGGCGTTCCGGCCGGCGTGTATAACGTCGTGTCCGGCTCCGGCGGCACGGTCGGCGAAGAGCTTCTCGCCAACGACCTTGTCTCCATGGTCGCCCTCACCGGCAAGAGCGCCATGATCGCCTCGAAGAATTGCGATCTCAACGGTGCCGTCAATTCGGCCATTCTCGGCTTCTGCTACAACCAGGGCGAAGTCTGCGTCTCGACCTCCCGCCTCCTCCTTGCCGATGAAATATACGACAAGTTCATGGATTCGATGGTGGCCCGCCTCAAGCAAATGAAGATCGGCGACTGTTTGGGCGAAGACACCCAGATGGGTTCCCTCGTCAGCGGAGACCATCGCGACTCGGTGCAGGGCTTTGTCGACCGCGCCGTCAAGGAAGGCGCGACCGTCCGCCTCGGCGGCAAGCCCCTCACCGGCGGCATCTATGACAAGGGGTTCTACTATCCCCCGACGATCGTCGAAAATGTCGGCCGCGACATGGAAATCTTCCAGGAAGAGGTGTTTGGCCCCGTCCTCGCCGTGACCCGCTACAAGACGATGGAAGAGGCGGTGGAACTTGCCAACGCAACCCGCTTCGCCCTCGGCGCGTCCATCTTCTCGGAAAACCCCAGGGAACTCTACTGGACGGCGGAGCGGCTCGACGCCGGCACCGTCTGGATGAACTGCGTCGCCAAATCCAATATCGAAACGCCCTTCGGCGGCAACCGCAACAGCGGCATCGGCCGTGAAGACGGCACCGAAGGTCTCTTGGAATATCTCCAGGTGAAAAACCACATCATGTACGTGGCGCCTGAGTATGATGATTTTTATGGGTTTAAGGGATAATTTAGTTAATGAATAATTGATAGTTGATAATTGATAATGGCGGAAAATTCTCACGTTAAGGACGCGCTCGCTCCGCTCGCGTTGAGGCTTCCCGTCA
>DAIOFH010000169.1:0-6625 GCA_036745875.1 Planctomycetota bacterium
AGTGTTGTGTATCCGAAATAAGTTGAACATGCGGTCTATTCGGATAGGCTCTTATCCTCGACGAACCAACGGCCGCCCTCTCCGAGCACGAATCCAACGACCTTTTTGAAAAGATCGACAACCTCAAGGCCAAGGGCGTCGCCATCATCTTCATTTCCCATCGCATGAACGAAATTAAAAGAATCAGCGACCGCGTCGCGGTGCTGCGTGACGGCGAATATATCAATACCGTCGTCACCGCCGAGACGGAAATTGACGAGATCATCAAGATGATGGTCGGCCGTGACGTCAGCCATAACATACGTAAGACCAAGAGCAGCGTCCCCGTCGACGCCCCGGTCATATTGGAGGCGGAGCACATCACATCGCCAAAAATCGATGACGTTACCTTCAACCTTCGCCAGGGCGAGATTCTTGGCTTTGCCGGCCTTGTCGGCTCTGGGCGGACGGAAGTCATGCGCCTTATTTTTGGCGCAGACCCCATGGAATCAGGAGAAATACGGATACGTGGCCAAAAGATCAACGTCGCCACCCCGCAAGACGCGGTATCGGCCGGCGTCGCCTACCTGTCGGAAGACAGGAAACGCTACGGCCTGGTGCTTGGCTTGACGGTAACGGGAAACGCGACAATCGCCTCACTTGACAAATTCCTCTCCCACCGGCTGTTCATCGACAAAAAATCAGGAAGGATGGAAACGCAAAAATATATCGATAACCTCCGCATCAAGACCCCGAGTTCGGAGCAGCTGGTCAAGAATCTGTCCGGCGGCAACCAGCAGAAAGTCGTCATCGCCAAGTGGCTTATCCGTGACACCGACATTCTCATCTTCGACGAGCCAACGCGCGGCATCGACATCGGCGCAAAAGCGAAGATCTACAACCTGATGGAAGACCTCGTCAAGGCAGGGAAATCCATCATCATGATTTCCTCCGAACTGCCGGAAATCCTGCGCATGTCGGACCGGGTCGTCGTCATGTGCAACGGCCGCAAGACAGCCGAACTCGACATCGCCGAAGCGGACTCAGAAATCATTATGAAATACGCGACGCAATTCAGCGATTGAACGCGTACAGACACGATAATCCAGAAAAACGGGAAGGAACCCCGCCATGAGCCAAAACAAAGTGATAGCCTACATCAAAGGCCCCGGACAGCAAAAGGCGCTTGCCTTGTCCGCTCTCATAGTGCTGTACGTGTTTTTCTGCATCTTCGGCTCGAACTTCGCCTCGCTGGACACGCTGATCAGCATTTTCGACTCATCGTACTACACGGGCTTCATGGCCATCGGCATGACTCTCGTGATTATCAGCGGCGGCATAGACCTTTCCGTCGGCACCGTGACGGTCGGCTCCGCCCTCATAGGCGGCGTCGCCTACAACGTCTGGGGGCTGCCGATGTGGTTCTGCCTCATCCTCATCGTCCTCACCGGCACCATCTTCGGCATCATGAACGGCATACTTATCGGTAAACTGAACCTGCCGCCATTTATCGCCACGCTGGGGGCACAATTCATCTCCATGGGACTGTGTTCCGTCGTCGCCAAGGTGCAGACTATGCGCTACCCCAGCATCACCAGCCCGGACGGTTGGTTTAAGACGGTGTTTTTCAAGACCCGGTCGGGCTTCCCGATGGGCGCAATATGGCTGTTGTTGCTGTTCGCCGTCGCAGTCATCATCCTCAACCGCACCAAGCTCGGCAACTATACCTACGCCATAGGCGACAACGAGGAAACGGTGAGGCTTTCCGGCATCAACACCTCCAACTGGAAATTGCTCATTTACACCGTCTCCGGGTTCTGCTGCGGACTTGCCGGCATCATCTACGCAGCCACCTTCACTTCCATCACCCCGCAAACCGGCGGCGGCCAGGAAATGTACGCCATCGCAGCCTGCGTCATCGGCGGCGCGTCCCTCTCCGGCGGCATCGGCTCCCTCACCGGAACCATCATCGGCGTCGTGGTCGTGGCGGCGGTGCTTGTCGACGTTATCAGAAACAAGCGCGCAATGCAGGCCCGCTAGCGAATGCTCAATTTCGATCCTGTTGGTCTCCCGCATGAGACCGTTCACATTTCTTTAATGGAGGAACAGTATGAAAAAGATGTTGTTGGCCGTTTTCGCGGCATTGTTGACCTTCTCTATCGGCGTCACGGTTGAAGCCGGGCAGACGGTCGTCATCATTTCGAAAAGTCTCCAGAACCAATTCTACCAGGCGTCCTTCAAGGGCGCGGAAGACGCTGGCAAGGAATACAATGTCCGCGTCATCGTCAACGGCCCCGACGCGGAAAGCAACATCCCGCAACAGGTCGAACAGGTCCGCGCTGCCATCAACCAGAAGCCCAACGCCCTCATCCTCGCTGCTTGCGACCCCACCTCAGTCCAGGAAGTGCTTGCCCGCGCCAAGGAAAACAGCCTCCCGGTCATCGGCTTCGACTCCGGCGTTCCCGGCGACCAGTCCGGCGCAGTGATCGCCACCGCCGCCACCAACAATGAAAACGCGGGCGCTTTCGTCGCCGACAACCTCGCCGATTACGACAGATTCCAGGCCAAGGTCAAGGCCGGCACCGAAGCCAGCCCCGCCGTCGTCGCCGTCCTCGCCCAGGACTCCACATCAGGCTCGATTGTCCAGCGCACCGACGGCTTTGTCTACCAGATGAAGAAACGCATCGAAGCCATGGATCCGGGCCTCAAGGACGCAGTCTCCATCGGCGGCCAGACCAACTGGGAAGTCCCCAGCAAAAAGACGGCCAAGGTGAAGATCGTCGTCACCACCCCCCCGACCACCACCCCCGCCGACATCCAGGCTGTCGCCTCCGCCATGCTGATGGTCCCGAACACCGCAGCGATCTTCGCCGCCAACCAGGACGCGGTCAACGGCCTTATCAGCGTCACCGCCGACGCCACCGACCTCGACCGCCAGACCGGCCGCTACAAGGACATGATCGTCGTCGGCTTCGACGCCGGTTCGAACCAGAAGGACGCTGTGAGAAGCGGCGCGTTCTTCGGCTCCGTGACCCAAGACCCCTATCGCATGGGCTACGAATCCGTCCGCATGGCAGTAGACGCCGCCAACGGCAAGCCCGTCACCGACATGGACACCGGAGCCAAGTGGTACAACTCCAAAAACATCGACGATCCGGACATTGCCGTCCTGCTCTACGACTAATTGAGTCATAACAGCATGCATATAAACGAAAAGGCGGAAGGAGCGATCCTTCCGCCTTTTTCATGTTCCGTATTTTCCGCAAATGATACAGCATATCCGGGTAAATGGACGGTGTTCACTGTTTTTCAAGAAACACCAGCGTCAAGCCGCCCGGCAGCGCTTTCCGGGAGAATTCCCTGTAGCCGCTTTTCTCATAGAGCCTGATATTTTGACTGCTTTTGTCGCTGGTGAATAATTCATAGCGGCAGTCGGGAAAACAAGCCTCGATGGCCTGCAGAAGTTGCCTGCCTATTCCCCTGCCCTGAAAATCGGGATCGACCATCAGTTTGCCGATATGGACGGTGCCGTTCTCCAGTCGCCCCCTTACAGACCCTACGATCCGTCCGGAAGGATTGAGCGCCTTAAGGATCGTGCCGCGATTGAATTGCTCCGCAATCTCCGCCAGCGTTTCCTTGAGCGGTGGGATGCCATAATTATTGACCAGCTTGGCTTCACTCTGGAAAGCGCGGTACTGCAATTCGAGAATGGCCTGGAGATCGTCTTCACAAGCCTTTTGAGCAGTGATGATTTGATCCGGCATGCAAGCACTTTCAGGAGAACAGGGAAAAGAGGCGCAGGAGAATACCGATAGCCAGCCAGCGCCGGGAAATATACTGCAGTCGCTTCTTGCGGACAATGGCACGGTAGGAAAGTTCGGCCGCGCGTTGTGCGGAACAAACCCAGAAGTGCCCTTCCCCCTTCATCATCGCGGTTTTTACCGGACCCGGCCGAAGTTCGGTAACCGTGCAGCAGGAATTGTTTTTTTTGGCCTTTTTGTCAATGGCGTCCAGGTACATGACCTGATAGGCCTTGGAGGCGGAGTAGGCGGGAGCCGCCTGCTCGCTGACCAATCCGCCGACGGAGGTTATCGCCGCGATTTGTCCGCCGGGATTTTTCAAAAAATGCCCGAATCCCCAGTCTATCGCGCCGGTGAAAGCGAAGACATTTGTCGACAGCGTCGGGACTTCGACCGAAAAATCCAGGCCGGGGTTGAGGAAGCCCGTCCCCGCGCTGACGACCAGAAGGTCCATTCCGCCGAGTTTTTCCAGGCATACGTTCAGATTAGGGAGAAGGTTCGGCAAGTCGTCGACATCGAAGGCGTGCGTTACTATTTTTTGGGGAAACTCTCCCTGAAGCTGTCCCAGCAATTCCCCTCGGCGACCGGTGGCGCAGACCTGCCAGCCGTTACGAGCCAAAAGAAGCGCCAGTTCCCTGCCGATCCCGGAGGAAGCGCCGAGAACAAGCGCTTTACCACCATTATTGGTCTTGAGCATGTACCGTTTGCGCTCCTCTCTGCTAATGCCTCACGTAAAAGCTACCGCGATATGGTAAAATATACTAGTATTTTCCGCAACATCGTTCATGGCTTGAACATTTCAATAAAGGACCCGCATGATCACCATAACCGATTGGATGCCGAAAGTATTGGGCCTGTTGCAAAACAAATTTGGCGCGCGGCTGGCGTGTCTCGGCCTCCAGGGAAGCTACCGGCGCGGCGAAGCGAACGAAAGTAGCGATATCGACCTTGTGGCGCTGTTCGACACGATCGGCCTTGACGACCTTGACGCATACCGTGATATCGTCCGCACAATGCCCGAGGGCGAAAAAGCCTGCGGCTTCATCTGCGGACTGGAAGAAATGCACAACTGGCCACGGCACGAAGTGTTTGCTTTTAGCATGGACACGGATGATTATTATGGCAAGCTGGCGGAGTTCCTTCCCCCCATAACTCGCGCCGATATCGAGGAAAACGTCACCATCGGCGCTTCGGGACTGTACCACCTTCTAAACCATAGTTATCTCTACGCCAACCCGGACGAATGGGAGAATATTCTGGCCGGAACATACAAGGGCGCGTACTTTGTCATGCAGGTTTCATGGTATTTGCGCACAGGCGAATACCACCGGTCGAAGCGGGAGCTGCTTGCTCACGTAAACGGTATCGATAAAGAAATATTGACGGCAAGCATGGATTTTCCGGTCTGGCTGGCGGCTAATTCTCCACATCATAGTTTTTCCCTGCTCCTATCGTGGTGCCGCAATATTCTACTTAAAAGTTGAAAATTATGAAATTCGCATTTTCCCGCCGGTACTTTCTAAAACTAACTTTTAAAAATTAACGTTTATTTTCTTGACTTGGTATACGGTATTTCCATAATTGCTTGTATTGAGTTAATCAATATCGTTTATTTTCCACAACATACAAGAGGGGATTGTTCACCAGACTTTGCACTGGGGGAAAAAGCCATGCCTATTGCCACTGTTTCCTGGAGAAGCATCATCGCCGGGGTCGTTACCGTCATCGCCGTTTCCATCATTATGGCTTTATTGGGAATCGCTCTTGGATTTACCGTCATTGATCCCTTGTCGAACGACCCACTTGACGGACTCGGGCTGACATTCGGTTTCTGGTCCGTCCTTTCCATACTGGTCAGCCTCGCCCTCGGCGGGTATATAGGGGGCTACTTCGCCGGCATGCACGGTTGCAAACACGGCTTCATGGTTTGGGCGACAACTCTGTTGATCGCATCGCTGTTCAGCGGCCTTGCCGTCAGTTCCGCCATAAAGGCGATCGGTTCGACCGTCGCCACCGTCGGTTCCGGCGCGGCAACCGTTGTTTCGACCGCCGGCGGCGGCATTGCCAACCTGGCTTCCGGCGCGATCGACAGCATCCAGGAAAACATCGACCTTAACTTTGACCCTATCGAGCTGCGCCAGGATGTGGCCTCGGTACTCAGGGATACGGGGGTGGAAACGCTCCAGCCGGAATATCTCGGGCAAGTTATGCTCGACGCCCGTTCGGACCTGCGGACCACCGTCAACCAGCTCATGATCCATGCCGACAACTACGAAGGGATTATAACGGCATTTCTCGAAAAGCAAAAGGAGCGGCTGGCAAACATCACCGGCGAAATCGACCGCGAGACAGCCGTCACGACTCTGATGCAGCGGCGTGACATGTCCAGGTCCGATGCCGAACAGGCCGTCGACAACGCTGTGTCCGCGTACAATACGGCGGTCCTCCGCATCCAGGATTCCGTCAACGAAGCGCAGCAGAAAGTCGAGGACGCGAAAGTCCACATCGACGCGGCGGTCCAGAACGCCAGGGTAAAGGCCGACCGGCTGGCGGGCACGATGGCAAAGACATCCCTTGCCTCGGCGGTGGCGCTTATCATCGGTGCGGTCGTCTGCTGCCTCGCGGGATGGTATGGCGCAGGCCATGCGTTCCGCTTCAATGCCATACAAATCACACGGGAAAAAACGATTGTGAAGCCGTAGAAGTTTTTTTTGACTGCCCGGAGGAGTAGGCTGCTATTTGCTTTGTCCTCATCACATACCCAATTGTCTACCACTTATTCGCCGCAGGTGGTTAGTACTACAGTAGTGGATTGAATTATTGTATCTTCATCTGTATCATATCTT
>DAIOFH010000170.1:0-6428 GCA_036745875.1 Planctomycetota bacterium
TACTCAACTCAAACCAAAACACAATGAGAGAAAGTTCTCCGACAGGCTCCTAGAGGCGTTAAAGGCGTGGCGGCGGGCGATTATCAAGGTCAATGGAGGGTGAGGAGAAACGCACCTATTCCTCCCGCGAAGCAACCAGTTCCGGTGGGCACGGCACAGCCTTGATGAGGAATATGTCCCGGTATTTCTGGGCCGACTCGCGGACGATCCGCTTGACGGCGTCCAGTGTTTCGGGATTTTCGCCATCCTCCGCGTAATTGGGCAAAGTCTCCTCCAGCATGCGCTTCTTCGCCGTTTTCTTGGTGAACGCCACATAATAATACAGCATATAGGCGTTGTTGATCACGTCCCGGTCGATGAAGTCGGGGAGGTCCTGCTTCGGTTTCCAGAACATCACGGTCGTCACCGTGTGGTAGAGGGCGAATATCTTCCTGATCTTCCAGCGGCCCCAGAAATTGGGCGTGCCGGGAAGATAGCCGCACTTAAGGTCGTCGATGAGGGTCGAAATGACTTCCTCGTTAAGCGCCTCCTCACGGAGGTCATATTCCGGGCGCTGCCATTCGGCGATCAACTGGAAATCCGGATTGGCCAGGACGGAACTGGGACTGCGTATTTCCACCACGTCGGCCTTGAATATGCAGTTGGCAAGCACCAGTAGCGGGTCCTCCGCCGCTTTGCGGGCGCGGAAAAACGGGTCGGGCAAACCATTTTCGCGATACACGGTGCTGGGGAGTTCGAGGCAGAACATGGCGCTCTGCTCGTCGTGATTGAGGCGGTAATCGGGAGGGATGCGTTTTTCCCGGTCTTTGGCGAGCCAGCGCATGGCGGAGGCCGACAGCGCATGGCCGCCGCGCAGGTTGGGGTCGAGGCCCGTTTCCGGCGACGGCTTCGCGTCCTCAAGGTCACGATTGTAGCGGACAAGGGCGAGGCGATTGTAGCGGGTGAAATAATCCTCAGGGGTGCATATCTGTTCCATGCCGGTGGGACGATAGTTGAGAACCATCATCCTGCCGGTGTTCGGGTCCTTGTACACCATCGAGCCATGGGAAAACTTGCCGCCCGCTTCGCTGTAATTGGCGAACATTGCGCCGATAAGTCCGTAGCTGCGGGCAAGAAGGATGTCGCCCTCCTGCAGCACTTCGCCGGTGGGAAAGACGGATACCCCGCCGGGAGGCGGCGACAGATCCACCTTCTTCGCGCAGCCGGAAATGGTGAGCAATGCCGCCACTGCAACTAATGCAAGAAATGCCTCTACTGTGCGAAAGCGCATACGATGGAATTCCCCTTTGATTTTTCATTTCCGCGTCAACAGCGCCAGCGTCTCGAAATGCCTGGTCTGCGGGAACATGTCGAAGACAGTCACCGAGGTCAGTTCATAGGCATCAAGAAGCATGGTCAAATCCCTGAGCAAGGTAAACGGATTGCACGACAGGTACGCGACTTTGCCTGGAAGCAGTTTTTTCACCGCAGCCATCCCCTTGTCGCCGACGCCGGGCCGGGGCGGATTGACGACCACCATGTCGGGTTTTGCCGCTTCCGGGTCGGCGGCTGTACGCTCGAGCCAGACTGAGGCGTCCTCCTCGACGAGGATGACGTTAGGGCAGTTGTTTTCCCGGCTGTTCAGGTTGGCCAGGTTGACGTTTTCCGGGACACTTTCGACCGCCAGCACCTGCCCCGCGCCGGATGCGATGAAAAAAGCGATCGATCCGACTCCTGAAAACATGTCGAGGACGGTTCCGCCCGCCGGGGCGAAATCCCTGATCATCGTATAGGCAATTTCCGCCACCGCCGGATTGGCCTGGAAAAAAGTGTTCGGCCCGATCCCCAGGCGCACACCGTCCAGCTCTTCAAATATGCATACTTCGCCAAAATGCGCAAGCGGTTCACCGAAGGAAACATCCCCAAGCCCGTCGGCGAGGAGCCAATGGCCGGAGACGATGTCGCCATCCTCAACCAGCTCCTGAAGGACCGAGGCGACCCGTTCCCCGGCGCCCCTGGTCTTGGTGACGAGGGACAGGAGAATGCCGCCTTCACGGGAGCGTCTGACCACAAAATAGCGGAGTTCGCCATGATGGCGGACATAGTCGTAGCATTCAAGCCCAGCCGCCTTGGCGAGGCGGAGCGCCTTTTGGAATACGGCAAATCCAGCATCGCCCAGAAGCGGGCACTCCTCCAGCTCCACGACCTGGCGGTGGCGGTTGGCCCGGCGCAGTCCCGCCTTCTCGCCCCAGGCGAAAACATAGTCCATGCGCTGGCGATAACCGTAGGCGGAAGGACTGGAGACGATGCCTGTCTCCCGGCCTTTGGCATACTGTTCGAGAAGCTCCGCCTTGGCGAGAAGAATGTCGGCCTGTTCGGTCTTGTCGGGATCGGAACGGTCGGCGGCGGCTTTTTTTTGATAATCCTCGATGACCGTGTCGGTTATAAAGGAGAAGGCTTCCTGTTTCATAGCCAATTGCCGGTCATAGGGGATGTGCTGAAATTCGCAGCCGCCGCAATCGCGGAAATGGCGGCAGGCGGGATCGATTGTTTCCACCCTCGCCGCCGCGTCGCGGAAGAAGTTCCGCAGTTTTTGTTTGTCCGACAATGGTTTTGCCATGCAGTTGTTTCCGGAAGAATGGTGGATTCGCGTAAGATATCACGCGTCGTAATATACTTGCCGAAGCGCCGGTAGTAAAGGCATTTTTCATGGGTATGCCGCGCGTCGCAGGGGAAACGCATCTAAAAATTTGAAAGAGGATGCGTTTCCCCTGCGCGCGTCGTTTATTTCAAATCGCGCCCCGGCGTCCCGTAGTCGGCGGCTGCGGACGAGTCGTTGTTTTCGTCTTCTCCTCCGCCGATGGAGGGGGAAGGCGACATCTTGCGCGAATGCGCTTCATAGGCCAATTGCAGGCTGTCGCCAAAAAGTACGGGCTGGTCGTAGCCGTATTTCTTTTTCAACCGTAACTCCAATTCGCACTGCCGTTCCAGCGACGCGTCGTAGCATATATGAAATATGTCGAACAGTCCGGTAATATTGCGCGATATCAGCATTGTTCTGTGACAATGCAGCGGGTCCTTTTCCGCGCACATCAGGACAAGCCGGTGCGCAGAGCTTTCTTTTCTCAAATGTTCGACGCCTTGTTTGAAAAAACTCGATTTGCCGACCAAATCGTAATCGATGACGCCATCTCGATAAACGCTCCTGTCCTGCGGCATTGCGCCAAGAAGATCCCCCAGGAAAATATGCGCGATGCCATAGGGCCACAACCGCGCGCTCAAATTTTCCTTGTTGAATTCCGGCTTGAATTTGCTGTAGGGGGATGATCGCACATCGACGACCATCGTGACATTGTATTGTCCGATAGCGTGCGCGAAAGAAAGTATGTCGAAGGACGAATATCCTATTGTAAAGATCTTTTCCAGTTCGGCTTGGTCCTGGCTCGTCATGATTGTCCTGATTAATTGAATGTCTTGTGAAAACTCCTGGTCAAACCCGGACACAGCCCCGCGTGGCCTGCGCCGTCCCAGGCAGTCACCGCCATTCTCGGAAAAACAGGAAAAACTTGCAATAGGCCGGGCGCCCTGTATTGTAAACAGCTGATTGATCACGGGCTTGTTCCTTACAAGGTAAGCAGAAAGGCGGCAAAATGCGAGAATACGGAAGTTTGACCCGGCTTGAAATGGAGGCGCTTGACCGCAAAAACACCATTGTCCTGATCCCTATCGGCGCGATGGAACAGCACGGCAACCAGCTGCCATTGGCCACGGACAACATTATTGCGGAAGAAACAGTCGCATATATCGACCGCGAACTCGATGCCGATTTCCCGATATTGCTCTTCCCGCTCATGCCCGTCGGCGTAAGTACGGAGCATATGAATTTCTGTGGGTCGATTTCCCTCCGACCCGATACGTTATATCACATGCTATATGACATCTGCAAAAGCCTCGCGCTGCATGGCTTTGTTAAAATCGCCTTCCTCATCAGCCATGGCGGCGGCACCTTCCACGTTCTCAGCCGGGAGCTTCGCAGCGAATTCGGAATCGGGGTGTTTCTTATCAATCTTAGCGGGCTTTTCGGCAAGCCGGAGATAAAGGCCACGATAAGCCCCGGCAACACCCACGACTTCCACGGCGGCGAAATGGAAACCAGCCTGGTTATGGCGGCCCGCCCGGAGCTGGTCAGGCTTGACGCTTCGGTGCCGGGAGTTCCGGTCAAATACGCGGGGAACAAGGTTTTGTCCTACGTGGGGCCGGTAACCTTGGGTTGGGTGGCTGATGAATGGCGCGCTCCCGATGGAAGCCCTATTGGCATAGGCGGGGATCCGCGCGGGGCAACAGCTGAAAAAGGCGAAACCATATTTCAGAATTTTGCCAGAGTGGCGGCGCAGGGCCTTCGAGAGATCGCCGCCTTTGATTGCAGTGTCTAAAGCGTTTCAAAATAGTATACCCGGAGGATTGTTCGCAATGACGATACGCTTCGCCAAACCCGAAGACTGCCCGGCTCTTCTCGAAATTTACGGCCAGTACATCAATACTTCGATCACCTTCGAATACGCACTTCCCACCGAACGGGAATTTGCCGACCGGATCGCCTTGATATCCTCCACCTACCCCTATCTCGTGTGTGAAGAAAACAACCGCATCGCCGGCTACGCCTACGCCGCCAGGCACCGCGACCGAGCAGCCTATCAATGGAGCGCCGAACTGTCAGTTTATCTCGACAGATCATCCACCTCAAAAGGCTTGGGGAGACAGCTTTATACCCTGCTCATGGACATCCTCGAATTGCAGGGAATCACGAATGTCTACGGCGGCGTCACCGTCCCCAATGAAAAAAGCGAAGCCTTCCATAAAGCGCTTGGCTTCCGCATCCTTGGCAGCTTTCATAACGTCGGTTTCAAAGACGGCGAATGGCGGGACGTGATGTGGTTTGAAAAAGCAATAGGTGAATATTCCCCTGCCCCGCAGCCGCTTGTCAGAATTGGCGATGTGCCGGCGGAGCAGCTTCGGGAAATCATGTCGCCTTTCGCATGACGCCAAGACAGCAACGCTATAGCCGTTAATCGCAATGCGTGCCATCACTCCGAACGCGGCTCAAACCGCGCGATCAACCATAAACTGAAAGCGTTAAATTCAGCGAATAATCCCACAGCCACCGTTGACAAACCATAAGCATGGGTGGCGTGGGACTTTTCAAAGCATAGGGGAGGTGCTACCAAGAACGCCTCATCACCGTGACGTTTTATCTAGACAAAATTTTATCTTCACACGTTAACTTTTAGTCAGCCTGTCACCTGTGGCGTGATCGACGGCATCCTGTTTTTTGCGAGTGCCTTCCTACAAAAAGGAAGAAACCATGTTGATATCCAATCTGTTCGATCTGGGAGTGGCGGGCAAGAAAATATTCGCCCGTTTGTGCCTCAGCGCTGTCATCCTCGCTTCGGGAAGCGCTTTTGCCGCAACCGTCGGAGACGAAGTTCCCTTCCGCGAAGGCGAGCCCATGCCCCCGGCCCCGGCAGGCATGTCATGGTGCCTGGTCCAGAAAGCCGCGGTGTATGATCATGTAAACGAGGAAGTCGTGGTGCGCGCCAAAGCCAATTTCCAGGTTCCCGTCCCCGGTGAATATGCCAACCGCACTGAGACAGTCGAGGTGACCCCGGCCTACCGCGTCGGCAGAATCGTCCCGACCCGCCTGGAAGACAAATCCATATCCTACGTCACCCAGGAATCCTACGAGACGCTGGAAGTCATCCCGGCCCAGTTCACCGACGTGTGGGAAGAAGTGGAAATCTGCCCCGCTTACGAGCAAACATGCATAATCCCCGCGAAATTCAAGAACAGCTCGAAACGCCTCATGGCCGCGCCCACCAGGAAAACTTTCGCCCGCGCCATTTGCACCCCGGACGACAAGATGTGCTGGACCGCCGTTGAAACGGCTGCCCGCTACGTCGATGTCCCCACCCGCGAACTGGTGGAAGATGCCAGGGAAGAACGCACCATGGTCCCGGCCAAGTCGAAGAAAATCATGGTCCGCAAGCTGGCGAAGCCGCCGGAAGTCCGCCGCACCACGATTCCCGCGACGAACAGCACCTACCAGTGCGCCGTCGTCTCCGCGGAAACGCGCGTCGAATGGCAGACCATCCCGGCAGAACGCAAGGAAGTGACGGTCGAGATCGAAACAAAGGCGCCAAGCTTCACCAACCAGGTTCTTCCCGAGAAGAAGGAAACGATGTCCCGTCGCATCCTCGTCACTCCGGAACAGCTTGTCTGGCGTCTCGAATCGATCGGCACCTACGCCCCCGTCGTCACCTGCGAAGTGGTCGACCCCTGCAACGTCGCCCGGATTGTCCCCCGCGGCACGCCCCACGTTTGCAGCTGGTAAGAATTCCCTTCACAACCAACACACCTAACCTCGAAAAAAGCGCGACCTTTGCCAGGCAAAG
>DAIOFH010000171.1:0-6330 GCA_036745875.1 Planctomycetota bacterium
TAACGCGGCGGGCGGTTTTCGGGAACTGATAAAATTGAATTTTCCGTATCCGGGGAACACCCGTCATCACCCTTCGTATTTGCCCAGGCACAAAGTCGCATTGTGGCCGCCAAAGCCAAGATTGTTGGACATGGCGTAGCGGATTTCCCTTTTCTTCGGGACGTTGGGGGTGACGTCGATGCCGATTTCGGGGTCGGGGGTGGTGAAGTTGATCGTCGGCGGAACGACGCTGTCCTTGATCGCCATGAGTGTGAAAATGGCTTCGATCGCGCCGGCCGCGCCGAGAAGGTGGCCGGTGTGGCCCTTGGTGGAGCTCACCGACAGTTTTGAAATATGGTCGCCAAAAACCCTTTTCAGGGCGACAGCTTCGGTCCGGTCGTTGTACAGGGTGGAGGTGCCGTGTGCGTTCATGTAATCAATGTCTTCGGGCTTGAGGCCGGCGCTGGCGATGGCGAGCGCGAATGCGCGAGCCGGGCCGTCGCCGGATTCTTCCGGGGCGGTGATATGGTAGGCGTCGTCCGTGAAGCCGTAACCGAGGATTTCGCCGTAAATTCTTGCGCCGCGGGCCTTGGCGTGCTCAAGTTCCTCGAGGACGAGCGTTCCCGCGCCTTCGCCCATGACAAATCCGTCCCGGTCCTTGTCAAAGGGACGGGAGGCGTGCTGCGGGTCGTCGTTGCGCATGGAGAGGGCGCCCATATTGACGAATGCGCCAAGCCCGAGGACGGAGATGCCCGCTTCGGAACCGCCCGCGAGGATGATGTCCGCTTCGCCCCACTGGATGTGGCGCAGGGCCAGGCCGATGGCGTGGGTGGCGCTGGCGCAGGCCGTGACCGTGGCGTAGTTGGGGCCTTTGAGGTTGAGGTCGATGGCGATCTGGCCGGGGGCGGCGTTGATCATCAGGAGGGGAATCGTAAAGGCGCTGATGCGCTTGGGGCCTTTGAGCATGTAGCGCTCGTATTGTTCTTCGATGGAACGGATGCCGCCGATGCCGGAGGCGTAGACGACGCCGGCGCGTTCGGGCACATAGTTGCCTGCCTCGAGCCCGGAGTCCGCCATCGCCATCTTCGACGCACCCATAGCCATATGGACAAAACGGTCGGCGCGCTTGGATTCCTTGGGATCCATGTACATGTCGACGTCGTAGTCTTTCACCTCGTTGGCGAAATGCACCCCGAACTTGCTGTGGTCGAAACGGGTGATTTCAGCTGCACCGCATTTGCCGGCGAGGATGGCGTCCCAGGCGGTGGTCAAGTCGTTGCCGACCGGGGTGACGCAACCCATACCTGTCACCACTACTCGGCGCTTTGGGGCGTCGGGCATTGTCTTTCCTTTCTGCTGAACACAGTCGAGAGTTCGGTTTCTTTATCCCAATACCCGACGCGCGGATGGGATGTTGCACGATAAAAAAGCCGAATTTTCGACGCGCCCGAGCATCACCATGTGCTTCTTGCGAAACTCAAGAAAACCCGCCCTTCCGGAATGAACGGCGGGTTTTCGGATTCGTATTCGGCAAGGTAAACCGAAGCAGTTGCTTGCTTATTTGCTCTTCTTTTCGGAGATAAAGTCAACCGCCGCATTGATGGTGCGAATGCCCTGTTCATTTTCCGGAATTTCGAGATCGAATTCGTCTTCGAATTCCATGACCAGTTCGGCGATGTCCAGAGAGTCCGCTCCAAGGTCTTCGACAAAGGCCGAGTCGTCCTTGATCTGGTCGCGGCTGACCTTCAGCTGGTCGCAGGTGATGTCGATGACCTTTTCCTTGATTTCGTCGCGGCTCATGCTCATTTCAATTTCCCTTCTACTAAGTATTCTCTTTATTTTGCTATCAAAAAATCTTTCCAACCCGGGACAACTCCCGACTTGACACGTTAACAACCCAGAGCGGCGCTATGCGCCGCATGGAACAATTCGGTATATCAAAGCGAAAACGCGGAAAAAAACAAGCTTTTTTTCTGACAAGGCGAAAAATTCATCCAAAACATATTTGGATCGCCGTCCCTACATCACCATGCCGCCGCAGATATTCAACACCTGGCCGGTGACGTATTTTGCCGCTTCCGACGCCAGGAACGCCACACCGTCCGCGACGTCCTCGGGGGTGCCGAGTTCGCCGAGGGGAATCAGGACCTGCATGCGCTGGCGCTGTTCGTCGGTGAGCTTGTCGGTCATGGCGGTACGGATATAGCCGGGCGCGACCGCGTTGACGCGGACGCCGCGGCTGGCGAATTCCTTGGCGGAAGTTTTGGTCAAACCAATGACGCCCGCCTTGGAGGCGGAATAATTGGCCTGGCCGGCATTGCCCATCACGCCCACGACCGAGGCGATATTGACGATTGCGCCTTTTCTCGCCTTCAGCATCAGCTTGCCGACAGCCTTGGTGCAGACCCAGGTGCCTTTGAGGTTGATGTTGAGGACCGCATCCCAGTCGGCTTCCTTCATCCTGATGAGGAGGCCGTCACGGGTGATGCCCGCGTTGTTGATCAGAATGTCGAGGGAGCCGAATTCCTTGGCGGCCGCGTCGGTTGCGGCTTCGACCGAGGATTCGGAAGTCACGTCGACGGCATAGCCTTCGGCCTTGATGTTGAACTCTTTGGCGAGCTTTTCGGCCGTCGCCTTCGCCTGGTCCTCCAGCACGTCCCAGATGATGACATTTGCGCCCATGCGGGCGAAAAGCCGTGCGATAGCTTCGCCGATGCCGCGCGCGCCGCCCGTGATGATGGCGTTCTTACCTTTCATTTACTGCTCCTTATAATAAGTTAAGAGTGGAGTAGTTAAGAGCGAAGAGTTAAGGAAAATTCTTGCATTAATAACTCGTTCGCTCCGCTCACTCTTAGTTTTTAACTCTTAGTTCTTAACTCTAATCCGGCAGCGCCTCGATGTCCGAGATGGCGTTGATGGTGATCACCGTGGCTTCGGGCGCTATCCTTTTCATCAGTCCGGCGCAGACCTTGCCCGGGCCGACTTCGTAGAAGGTCAGGTCGCCCTGCCCGACGATAAGGCGGCAGCTCTGCTCCCAGCGGACCGGGGAAACGACCTGGCGGGCGAGGGAGTCGCGGATCAGTTCCGAATCGGTCATCACCTGGGCGTCGGCGTTGTTGACGAATTTCGCCATCGGGCTCCTCAGGGCGACGTCCGCGAGGGCTGCGGCAAGGCCTTCCTGGGCTTTGGCCATGAATGGGGAGTGGAAGGCGGCCGAGACGTTGAGCGGGAGGACCCGGCGCGCGCCGGCGGCCTTGAGTTCCTCCGTGGCGGCGTCAAGGCCCTGGCGGTCGCCGGAGATGGCGATCTGCCCCGGGCAGTTGTAGTTGGCGGCGATGACGAAGCCGCGCTTTTCCGAAGTGATCTTGGCGCAGATTTCCTCGATCACCGACGCCTCGAGCCCGATCACCGAGACCATGCCGGTGTCGAAGCCGCGTCCCGATTCCTCCATCAGCTCGCCGCGCTTGCGGACAAGACGCACGGCGTCGGCGAAATCCAGCGATTCAAGCGCGGTCAATGCGGTATATTCGCCAAGCGACAGTCCGGCCGCTCCGGTGATGTTCAGCTGTTTGCGTTCGCGCAGGGCGTCGAGGAGGGACAGGCTCGCGACCAGGAGCGCGGGCTGGCAGTTTTCGGTTTTGGCCAGTGTGGCCTCGTCCGACTCGAACACCATCCGGGCAAGGTCGAAGCCAAGGATTTCGGACGCTTCTTCAAACAACGCCACAGCATGTCCGCCGGCATCGTACGCATCCTTTGCCATGCCGATTACCTGCGCGCCCTGACCCGGGAAAAGCAAGAATCCGTTAAGCATGATAGTATACCTCAGTATATGGGAAGACTGAAAAATCAGTGGAAGACAATATACAAAAATTCAATTGCCGCAGCAATTGCCTGGAAGTGACCCGGTGGCCCCATAGTGGGTGCCGGCGCTGCTGACGCCCCCTCCGGAACCGTCGCAACCGGAAAACACGGCCAACGCCAGGATGCAACCGAGTAAGCAAATAAAACGCATTCCTCCCCTCCCCTCTTGGTATGCATCTATTATGTTGCCTAATTGGCCGAGCGATGGTCGTTTCTCCATCGCAGTGAAAATTTCGACCCAATAAAATCACGCCTACGACAACAAAGCAGTCGTATCGTGACGGCAAATCAATAAACACGCCATGGAATTGACGCTTGATTTCAATTTTAACCGTAAATGATGCAAAAGAAAAGACAAAAAAATGTAATTTCAAAATCTTTTCGTTTTGTCCAGGTGAAACAACCTTTATGTTATCCCGGTTACCGCTTGATTAACATGATGATACCAGAATATCCGCGCATATTTCGCCAAAATGCATGGAAGAAATAAAAGCACTGCCCTCTACGGGACATTTTGCTTGACAATCCGTTCTACGGATGGATAATTCGACCTCTTGCCAGAATCGGCTTTCCTGCGAACTCCACGTCCCGGTGTTTCGCACGGTCTGTTTTGGCGTGGCATATTTTTCTTGCCTGACGAGGGCGGATATTCTTTTTTACTTTTTTTAGCACAGGAGTTCAGCAATGGCAGTACCTCGCCATAAAACCTCGAAAATGCGTCAACGCACCCGCCGTGCCCACGATGCATTGGTCAATGTCAGCTTGTCAACCTGCCCCCGTTGCAACCAGGAGAAACTGCCGCACCGCGTTTGCGACAACTGCGGCTATTACAAGAACGTCGAAAAGATAAAGACAGGCGAATAACCCCATGCGTATCGCCATTGATGCGATGGGCAACGACAATGGGCCGACTCCGATCGTCAAGGGCGTCAAGATGTTCCTTGAACAGGACTCGTCACATGCCGTCGTTGTCATGGTAGGCGACCGTGACCGCCTGACACAGGTCATGATCGAGGAAGGTATCGGACTCTCAAGCCGGCTCGAACTGGTGCATGCCAGCCAGGTGATGGAGATGGAGGACAAGGTCTCCGACCTCAAGGCGAAGCGCGACAGCTCCATCATGAGGCTTGTCGAGGAAGTCAAGCAGCAGCGTGTCGATGCGATGATCGCTCTCGGGAACACCGCCGCCGCCGTAGGCGCGGCGACGATGGGACTGAAGCTTATTACGGGCGTCAGGCGGCCCGGCATCATGATACCAATGCCTACCCGCACCGGACAGCCGTGCGTCATCATGGACATGGGCGCGAACACGGCGTGCAAACCCTCGCATCTCGGGGCGTACGGCGTCATGTCGTCCATCTACAGTTCCAAGGTTCTCGGCGTGACCAAGCCGAGGGTTGGACTGTTAAATGTCGGTGAAGAGCGAAGCAAGGGAAATGAAATTTTACGGGAAGCGTTTTCCATTTTGGAAAACGCTCCTATTAATTTTATTGGCAATGTCGAAGGCGGCGATATCTTCAATGGCTCCTGCGACGCAGTGGTCTGCGACGGATTCACCGGCAATGCCATCCTCAAGGCGGCCGAATCCCTGGCGTCCACAATGTCATTCTGGATCAAGGAAGCACTGTTCGAAAGCTGGGTGACCAAGATCGGAGCGTTCCTCCTTCAGGGCGCTTTTCAGAGGATGAAGAGCAAAATCGATTATACCGCCTATGGCGGAGCGCATCTTTTGGGTGTGAACGGGGTGTGTCTTATCGGACACGGTCGTTCTACGCCCACTGCTGTGGCAAGTGCTTTAAGGACGGCGAGCGAAAGCGTCAATATGCAGGTTAACTCATTGATTAAGGAACACATAGAGACTATGCGCCATTCCGTGAGGTTAACTGCGATAAAGCAGGAAGCGGAGTAAGAAAACCATATATCGACCGTTCGAACAAAAGTGTTTAAATGTTTTTTTTTTGATTTTTTAAATTTCTTCCTTGAATCGCTATGAAAAATTCTATATAGTTTCAATAAAGGAAGGGTTATCTCTGCGCGTGCGTGTTGCCAGAGATGGAATTTATTTATTGGCGCACCCTATGTGGGGTGTTAGTACGTGTGAAGAAAAGGAGATGGAGATGCGTTTATTCTTGGCGTTTGCCCTGGCCGCTGGCCTGTTCGTTGCTGCTGGTTGTTCCTGCGCGACCGGTTCCTGCGCGCCCGCCGCCCCCGCTTGCAGCCCCTGCGCCGCCCCGGCCCCGGTCTGCAGCCCCTGCGGCTTCTAGTACAAGCACTAAACTGCTAGTACAAAAAAAGACTGTAGTAAAATCGAAGCGCACAACCGTATGGTTCTGCGCTTCTTTTTTTTCTATGATTCAATAACGCGGGTAATGGTGTAACGATGGTTTTGCCCACTGGATTCCGGCTCAATATCCCGTTTGCACCCCGGCTCCAGGTATAGACGCCGGAATGACGAAAACGGGGGTTTGCTGGGCTTTTAGCGCGGAGACA
>DAIOFH010000172.1:0-6280 GCA_036745875.1 Planctomycetota bacterium
GTTAAATACGGGCAATCGCGAATACTGGTTTCCTGGAACCGGCTTGTGCTCCCGGATGGCCGGACAATGGACATCGAAGATATGCCTGGGGCGACGGGTGCCGGTTATTCCGGCCTTCGTGACCGGGTAAACCACCATTACCTCCGCATATTCGGCTCGGCGATCATGATGAGCGCGGTTACCGCTGGCGTAAGCATGAGTCAGGATCTTGGCGGGTACAGCGGGGACAGCGAGAACCGCCAGCGCATGAGCGATGCGATGTCGGAAGCGGTTGGGCAACAGCTTGGCGGTGTCGCGGCGGAGATGATTTCCAAAAACATGAGCATAGCGCCAACTATTGAAATAAGGCCAGGGTTCAGGCTCAACGTCATGTGCATCAAGGATATTGAATTCAAAAGCCCATATAAATCTTTCAATTACGCTTATCGGAAATACGAATAATGAAGCGCACTCTTGCGGCGGCGGCTTGCATGCTGGTTATTCATGGCTCCGCGCTCGGCGCGGAAACGCCTTTTATAACTGGGATCATGGACAGTATGCGAGAAGCGGCCGCAAGTTGGGGGGCTAGGGTATTCCCCGCAACCTGGTATCTTTTCTGGTCGCTATGCCTGGTCAATATTGTTTGGAATGTCGGTTCACGCTACATCATGCACAGGGTAGCGATTGACAGCCTTTTTATGGAGTTTACGCGGTTAATTATCATCACCGGGTTTTTCGCATTCCTGCTTACCTACATCAACGACATTGCCTATGACATAATCGATAGTTTGATGCGGATGGGGACGGCTGCGACGGGCGGGAAGGCTGAATACCGGGTAACTGAAATATTCTCTTATGGGTTGAAGATAATGGAGGCGGCTTTGAATAAGTTGCCGAAGTTGTCCATGTGGGACAAGGCCGGTTTTATCATTGGTTCGGCCTTTGACGAGGCGGGGGTCTTTGGCCAGCTTTCGAAGCATTATGACGCGATTACGGCTCTTCTCCTGGTGTTTTTCACATTGGTAATCATCTGCGTCATTTGCTCCTACATCATCATGCAATTAATCGGCGGGTATGTCCTGTGTTATGGCGGGGCGTTTTTCCTTGGCTTCGCCGGCATGGAGCAGACGCGTCCCATCGCGATTAATTACATAAAGACAATCATCATTATCGGTTTGAATCTTTTCGCGATTATGTTTTTCGCGGATCTGTTTACGGATTTGGTAGGCCCGGGCCTTGAGCGGATGGCGAACAAGGATACGGATTTGACTGTGCAGCAAATGCTTTTTACGGTGACGCTGGCAATCATAACGGTGTTTCTGACGGTGCGCATTCCCATGCTGATAGGGAGCGTCGTCAACGGTGCCGGGGCTGCGGCGCAGTTGGGCGCGGAGTTTTCGGCCTTTAGGCTGGCGTGGTCGTCGATTCGCCTGGCGGCGAAGGTGACTCCGAAAACGGCGGCGATAGCGGAGGGGTTGGAGGCGGCTCGTAAAGGCGTGGAAAAATTGAAGGACAAGGGCAAGGGAAGCAAGTTGGAGCGGGGAGCGGAAGGCGACGCCAAAAAGAATAGTTCGGGGGGTGGTAAAAAGGCTGTTGCCGGAGCGGTTAAGAATGCGTTGAAAGGAAAGGGAAGATGATGAAACGATGGGTGTTGGTGGCATTCCTGTTTGTATCGCAGTGGGCCAATGCGGCGGGTATCCCGGTGATTGACTCCACGAATTTAGCGGAAAACCTCGCGCAAAAGCTCAAACAGGTTGAAGAATATTCAAAGCAGTTGCAGCAGTATGCAAAGCAAATTGAACAGTTTCAGCAGCAATTGAAAGACGCGGCGAAGATGCCCAATGACCTGATGAACGGCGTATTGCAGGATATTTTGAACAATTTGCAAAACATGGGCGGTTTAAACGGCTCCGGCACCGCGACGATCGGGCAACTCGGCCAATACAACGCAAGCGCGTGGAACAGCTCCGGCGGCGGCGATTACTACGGCGGGAACGTGGGCGGCGCGGCCTATTCAGGCAACGCTAATTTTTACTCATTGCCCGGCGACACCGGAAGCATGGGCGAGTACATCAATATGTACGGGAATTATAACCACTACTATCAAATGAACCAATACGAGCCGCGTCCTTACGAGGTTGCCGGTTCGCAAGCGGCCAATACGGCAAACGCCAATTGGGTTGTTTCCCTCGAAACGCAGGAGGAAGCCTGGAAAGTATCGGTCGAACAGCAGTTGAACGAACTGAAAGGGGATATTGAAAGCGCGAACGACGACGGCGACGGCGGCACGAACAAGCTCCTTGCGGTGAACAATAAAATCATGTTCGCCATTCTGCAGGAGACCCTTGCCATGCGCCGGATGATGATCGACAGGGAGATTGCGCAATCGACCGCGTTCCTGAACGCCCAAGCCAGGCAGGACGACATGGAAGCGCAGACAAGGAGGCTCTTGACCAATGACGACATGTTCCAGGCTCAATTGCAGGGCCACACGCCGTTGACTTTCAAAAAGCTCACTTCGCAATAAGGCAAAGCCATGATTAAATTTGGTGCGGTCATATGCCTTTTAGTGGTGGCAATGACCTTTGTTGACGTTCCGATGTACCAGGTGCAAGCCGCCGATGGCGGCGTATCCTCATATTCGGACAAGCCATTTCCGGACGCCATACTTCAAAACATCCAGGAGGCCGCTACCAAGTGGGAAAACCGCATTCGCGGATATGCCAAAACGCTTTTTTGGGGTTTGGTGTTGATCGGCATGGTATGGCGTTTCGGGAAAATGTTTCAGGCTTCTTTCGGAGAGCTGTTCGGCGAATTCGCGCGATTTTGTGTGGTTACGGGGTTTTTCCTCTTTCTTATAAATCGATGCGGCGACGTGTCCGCCGACATTATTAATTCGTTTGTGCAAATGGGCGGAGGGGGCATTGGTTCCGGCAGCGACAAAACCGCATTCAAGGCAAGCGAGATTTTGGCGAGCGGCCTTCAGCTTTTCATGAACATGGCGCATTCGGCGGCGAAGGCTTCGTTTATTGACCGTTTGCTGTTGTCTGTTCCGGCCTACCTGACGTTGTTCTGCGTTACCGTCATGGCTGCGAATCTCCTCGTGCTGATCGTGACGGCGACCGTCCTTTGTTATGGCGGGGTATTTTTCTATGCCTTTGCCGGCGTCGAATGGACCCGCGATATTGCCATGAATTACCTCAAATCCATTATTGCGGTCGGGGTCAATATCTTTGGATGCCTCCTGATAATTCACATCGCCAATGAAATCATTGAAAGCAAGATAAGCACCTACGACCCTTCGACGGGACAAGTGGTTTTGACCATGCAAGGGCTTCTTATCATCGTATGCGCCATGATCATCCTCATGATTATTTCGATGCGTATTCCCTCGATGCTGGCGCAAATAGTTTCCTCGCCGACCGGTTCGGTGTCTCCCATTACATCCGGCATGATGGCGGCGGCCACGATTAGCAGTGTGGGCCGAATTGCGGGAGAGTTCGCGGTGGACCGGGCGCGGGATGTTTCGGGCGGGTACAACGCGATGAAGGCAGCCGTACAGCATACCGGCGAAAAGACGGTGCAGAATAAGGATGGTCTTGGCACGTTGGCCATGCAGGGCAATACGGTTGGCTATCTGACTAAATTCGGCATGGATGTGGGGAAAACGCTTGCCGGTGGAATATATGAAAACTGGCGGGACAAAGGCCGGGGAGTAGCGAAAACAATCCAGCAAAAGACTGCGGATTTACGCAAGGAGGCGATTGAAGAAGCGAAAATGCCAGGTAATAGGTTACTCAACTCCGATGCCGCGAAAGATGCGGCCATTGGCGCGATAACGGGGACGTATGTCAGTTCGGTTCCTGCCGACGTATCGAATTATGAAAACCGGGGTGAGGGCGGAATGATAAGCGGCGCTGGTGCGACAGTACCGGGTCTCGCAACCCAGGGTGGGGGTTCCATCGGTGCGACCGCCGGTGCGATTGCATCGAGCGCCGCGATTAGTTCCGGAGTCGAGTCGCTGCCGGGGACGGCTAACATGGCCAGCTTGGCCGGTGCCGCGAATGTGAACAGCGGAACCGTTGAGACTGGCGGCGGATCGGCGGCGGTCACGGGCGATTTCATTTCACAAACAGCCAAGGGCGGCGAGTTCACCGCGTCGGAGCATACCTCCGGGGGTGGTTGGGACAGCAATAAAGCGAACGTTTCAAGTGATTCTGCTGCCGGTACGCCGCCGCCATTGCCTGGCGCAGCGGAGACGCCGCCGTCAGATCTGGACGACAAAATACATGATACAGTTGATAAGTTGAACAATATCAAGGACACGATGGGCGGTTCTTGAACATGAAAGGGAAATGTGATGAAAAGGTTTGTTTTGGCGTTGGCGGCGGCGGCCGCCGTCACGGTTACGAGTTTCGCGGGTGACGTGTTGACCGGCACAACGCGCTTTGCGTGTGAGGCTCTTTTGTGTCTGTCTACGGGTGCGCCTCCTGGTGAATGTTCTCCGGGGCTGGCGGCGTATTACGCCATTCATGGGGCGACACCGGCTGACACAAGGATACTGCGAAAAGCGTTTCTTTTGACGTGTCCCACCGGTGGAGCCGGAAGTAGCGGGGCGGCGCTGGATGTCCCGGACGAGCATTTGGACAGTCTGGTTGACGCAATCGTATATGGTGCTGACGGCGTGAATCTGAAAAAAGAACCGCAGCCTTATCGTGATGAAAAGGGAAAGCTGGTCCAGCCGAATTATTACGAGATATACGATAATCAATATGGTCAGGCGTACCGTGATCATGCGTACACGGTCGATATTCCGGACAATCGGGGGCTGTACATAAATGGGCAAAAAGCGATTCGGGAAGACGGAAAGGTATATCTGACAAATACGACCGGCGCGAAGGTACAGTACACTTTATACAAGGGCCGCTATGTCCCTTCAAGCCAGGTCCGTAAGTCAGGGTTTAAATATCTCCAATGAATCAGTACCACTTACGCCAAAAAAGAAAGGGCTTAAAGCCTGAAAACGGCTTAAAAGCCAATAAAGGCTGTTAAAGCCGCTTTACGGTTTCTTGATTGGCGAGGGGTGTCCCTGGTAGGGCGAGGCGGTCAACGTTGATCCTGGGGCATCTGTGGGCCTCGTTTTATTGCCCGCATGGTTGAATTGGAGGGAAAAGCCGAAAATGGGTAAGGACGGCTATTTCTATGTGGTATTTCCTCGTTTCGTGCTGGTTGATGATGATCGGCAGTTCCCTTCTCTGGTTATCCGGCAACTATACCCTCGCTTGCCGACAATGAAACATGCCGGACAACAAACGGGGGAACACCGTAGGAACCGCGTCTTTTTTCGGTCTCACCCTGACGCGTGGTGCTCGACAAAACATTCGTTCTGTCATGTCCGTTTGCGTCCGGCAATTTAATACCTTGGCGGCAAGCGGGCATGCCCGCTTGCCGTCCGGTGTTTGCCGGGTTCTTTGGTCATGGTGAAAGGCATGCGAAAAGGAGGTGCCGTCACCCGAACGGGTACAGGGTCGCCAGACCCTCAAGCCGACGGAAACACAACGACACCCCCAAGGCGAGGGGTCGAGGTTTCCGGTTTCGGCTTGAAATTGGCACTCGATGGTGCCCGATCCGTTTCCGAATCGCTGGCGATTTGCACTCCGCTGACCGGTTTTGAAGGCGCACAAGCACTGGTGCGCCGATGTAACGTCAGTTTACGCCAAAATTCGGAGGGCGGCAAGGGGAAACGAGCCGTTTAAACGCCCTGTAAGAGCCGCAAAAAGACCAGAGATAGACGGAGGTATCTCCAACGCGGCAACATGCGTCAAGAGGGCCGGGAATCGCTAGGGAAATCGGGATAGGGTACCGTCGCCGGTTCTCGTGCCGGCGACGGCGTGTTTTATGCCGGGCCTGTCTTGCCGGTCATTTCACGTCGTAGTGCTTTAAGGGATTTTACAGCGAACGGGAATACGATGATTGCCAAAAGGGCAAAGACAATGCTCAGGGCAATGTTATTATGGGTAATGTTCCTGACCATGTAGTACGCCGACAGAAAGCCTATGATGGCCGAATAAAGTGTAGCAGCCAAAGAGACGCCGAAAAACAGCGTACCGCCTAGGATGGTAAGGCAGAGGCTTATATACAGCGGAATAACGGCGAGGGAAGCGACAAGCAACGACGCCGACAACCAATAGACCAGGCCGTACAATGACAGGCATACGAGAGTGGTAATAGTCAAGGATTTGAAAAGGGTTCTGTAGTTCGTCATGGTGACTCGTTTGCCGGTCGTCGGCATAGGAGCCGA
>DAIOFH010000173.1:0-6259 GCA_036745875.1 Planctomycetota bacterium
TGCCAGGCAAAGGTCGCGCGTGTCTTTCGCTGCAGCTCCAGCCCTACGGCTTGTTGTGGTAATTTTTCAACCAAAACCCGGTATTATAGCTAACCGGGGACATAAAGTCGGGATCGTGGCTTCGAGCATTGTGGGTTACACAAATAGGTATAATGAAAGCGACATCGTCGTCTCCATAATTCACCTTTTGCGCCTGTGTTCCCTTAACGCAGTGACCACCCATGATTATCGAAGTATTACAGGAAAAACCCGGTTTGTTTCTCGCAAATCCGAGTGAAGCGCACGACGTGGCTTTCACGCCCGTCGCCGTTTCCCAAAGCACGCGCCAAGCTTTTCTCCCCGGAGAGGGGTCACCGGAACTCCCAATGACATTTGCAAAATTATCACCGCTTCCAAGAAGCAACTTACCGCCCCAGCTCGATCCGAGATCCTGTAAAACATACTCCGGCCCATAGGTCTTATCCGGATCGAAAAACTCAACAAATGTTCCATCCTTGAAAACCCTGCCTAATTTTTCATACAGTTCGGAAGAGATGTTCGGAACAGGGGTCCGAAGCATTATACACAATCCCAAATTTTCCAGTTCTTCGATAAATGCCTCGGTCACATCCTTGAGATATCCGGACAATGCATGGCGCAAATCAGTGAAAATACACGAGTTTTCACAACAAGCAAGATGGCCGGCATTGGTCAACCCACCATCCTCCGATTCCACATCAGATGATACCTTCTCCCGGATATCTATTCGAGGCGCTTCTGGCGCATCGACATCGTGCGCGCACAGAGAAATCTGGTGCTCTTCGGGCTGATACCGATACCAAATGGATACGGTTGCCCACAGCCTCGGTTTGCCGAAATTTTTCAGAGCACCAACCTCGACCGGGTTGGAAGTATAGACATGCTCCCCTTCCTCAAGTGAGAAGTTAAGCATCTGCCGTGTGCGTCGTAACTTTAACCATTTATTTTCATATTCCGGACTTACATGAACATCCAGCGTAAGGGTGTTTTGTTTTTCACTCATAGGTTACCTCACTATCGTATGGATTCCAAATTTTGGCCAAAATGCCGTGAAGCCGCTCGACAACTTTTTCCGATATTCAGGGTAGTTGCCTCCAGTCGCTTTCAGGTGCTTTCGCAAAACTACCGGCGAAATCACCTCCACACTCCTTCCAGCTCTAACCCGAATCGGAAATAACCATCTGAAATCGGCATCAGGCACGGTATGGGCATTACAGCTCACTTGATGTCGGAGCCGGCCGCATTCGATACGCTCATCTCCCACCCTCATGCGGCCACCCCCGACAATCATGGGTGTTACTGGATATCTTATTCATCCAATTCCGGGAACTCGCCTTCAAAGAAGGTGTAGGACTCGTCTATTTGGGCTTTTTGACTTTTTTGTATAAATGCGTCGAAATCCTTTTTGACTTCCGGATCATCCAGCGCCTCGTAATCAAAGACATTTGCCGCGTATTTATAGTCGAAGCTGATATCGACGAAATCAGCGCTGGCACATGCGGAAGCGAACTTTGAATTGGAGCGGTCGAACTGGATTCGATATTGTTGTACTTTGGGGACAAAGATGATATTCTCGCCAACCCGCATAACCTCGACCTGGACGCCCACGGCAATTGTATTGTAGTAGTCCTTGTTTTTTTCGACGCCGAACCGAAGCGCGTCCCCCTGCTTGGTCATGTAATCCCTGAACGAATCCAGTGCCTGGGATTTTTCGTCGGCCACAATGGAAACGATGAAGTTGATGAAATCCGTCGCGATGGACAATCCCTTGATATGACGGGTATACTTCTGCTCGTCAAGCTTCGAAGGGCCCATCAGCGGCAACTTTGAGAGGGCGAGTTCCCAAAGACGGATATCTGTCTTGTATTTCTGGCCCTTGCTGGCAGAGTATTTGTTTACATAGGAAGTTACGATTGAAGTCAGAGAAATAAGGTATTTTTTCAAATAAACAAGTTTTTCCATAACTTCCGGGTTATCGATCAGCTCACTGGCAACGATAAACTCGATAAGCCCATCCTTATCGGAGTACCACTCCTCTTCACCATGTATTTTTTCCGGGATCGCGCTGAAAAATACTTCTGCCTCTAAAAGCTGTGCACCAAAGTCACGCTTATCCAATTCAACATACGGCCTTTTACTTAGATTTCTCATTTTTTCTCCTTGTTCTGATAGCCCAGTCTGCAACATAAACAACATTATCGGAACAGGATAATGGTTGAATAATGAGACAGCAGCGATCACAAGGAGATACAAAATATTCACATTGATGAGGTGCAGGAACCAGGCAGGGGAAAGAAAATCATAAATAATTTAATCACATATGATTAGAAAGGGGAGAAACCTCATGCATTTTAACTTGAAAAGTGTAATATATTATGAAACAATGAGTTAACTTAAGTAGCGATAATGTTGTTTATGTATTATTTACCACAAACAAAACTCGTTTAGTAGTTGTTTTTTCACAATAACCATGCCACTGCGTTTATTATAAACTATAATTTGTAAATGCAAGTTATTTCTTTAAAAAAATCAAGTGAAATTCATAACACTTCACTCAAGTCGGAAATAATACCCATGCATTTTCCTATTGGGGATTTCGCAATAAGCGCAGAGTTAACGCTACATCGTAACGCGATAAGGTCCCAGCATAACCATTTACAACACATGGTCATCCCGGCGTCGACCGGGATGACCATGTTAACAGCATTGGAAGTCATTTCATAACTTTCAGGCCCTGTTGTTCAAACAGGGCCCGGTGTTATATGATCAGTGTTTTTAAGTTGATGGCTTGCCTCATAGGAAAGGAGTCACAGCTGTCGCTCAAACATCATAGGTCAGAATATCGATCGCCCGGCGGCAGATTTCCGCGCCGTAGCCGGTCCAGGTGCCCTGGCCCCAATAGCGGTAGCAGCTGGTTTGGGAACAGAGAAGGTGGAAAAGGGCCTTGCGGTAACGGATGTCGGAAGCCGGGATATCTTTCATCTTCTCGGCAAACAACGCGCTCGCCTTTTCCATCGGGCCGAGGACGTTTTCATATCCTTGCGTCCAGGAAATGTTGTTGGTCCACGAGCCGCCTTCCATGTTGAAACGGCCGTCGACCTTCTTGCACTCCTCAATCGCTTTGCCCAGGTCGTCTCCAGGCTTGAAGTGCTCGAACAGCAGTTTGGTCCATTTCGGCTGGACCACCGGGAGATCGTCTTCCCTGATTCCCATGTTGAACAATTGTTCGAGGTATTCCGTCCCGTTCATGGCAGGGGTGTTCGAGCCTGTCGCCTCTGACATGGCCTGCCTGAACATGCCGGGGAATTCGTTCATCATCACGCCGCCGTTCTCGCCGTCGCCGATCTGCACGACATACGGGGGAATCGACTTCCCGGCGAGATTTTCCCGCTGTTTCGATTTCGCCTCGTAAAACGGCTGCATCTGTGCGACCAACTTGGTGTCCGAGCCCTGGGTTTTGATGATGACGACAATGGACACTTCCTCGCCCTTCGAATTGCGGCAGACCAGGCGGTTGGGGACGAACGGCTGGTGCGACCCCTCGCCGTCCTCCGGACGCTCGAGGGAGTGCTCCTGCAACATCACCCACATATAGCCGCAGTCCTTCAGGGTCTTGACGAACTCATACGCCACGTCTGGATGGTTCGGCATGGCCATTTCCGCCGGGCTGAATCCTTTGACCCTGGCGAGGGCGTCGAAGCCGAAAATCGCCGCGAAATGGTGCTGCCACGCCTTCACCTGCAGCCGGTAATCCTGTACAGGCGTCGATGGCGCGACCGCGTGCCCCCATGTGCAGCCAAGCCATTCCACATTCCTCTGGTAACGCTTGTCCATCGTGACGCCCTTGAGGCTGTCGATCACGTCGAACAACCCCATTTTCGGTAAACCCCAGAACAGGCATCCGGAATAGTCCAGCATCACCCTCGGGTCCTTGCCTTGGCCGACCAGTTCGGGGACGAATTCCCCGATACGCTTGTAGCACCAGTGGAAAACGGACGCGTTGTGGTTGTCGCCTATTCCCTGGTGGTCCATCATGTATTTGAGGTAGGATATGATCTCCGCTGTCTTCAGGTCGTCGCCGCCCGCCGGCACCAGCGGTTGCTGCATATGCAGGGCGATCCCCCACGCCGATTGGATGTTGTTGAAATTGACGCCGCTGTCGCTGAGGTAAAACGGTCCCTGCCGATGCGCAGCTTCGTCGACGCGCTTTTCCTCGCCGCAAAAATTCGGCCACCCTTCAACCATTTCAGGCATATCAGACATGTGATCCCTTTCTCTCTCTGTGAGTATTCAATAGCGATTAGTTGTGATTATTCCTTTTCCTTGGCCTTGGCGGCGAGAAACATTTGCGTCGCTTCCTCGGCGTTCGCGGCGGGAGTGTCTCCAAAAACATGGGGATGGCGGCGGATAAGCTTCGCCGATACGCCGTCCATCACGTCTTTCCAGGTGTATTTTCCTTCTTCTTCCGCGATGACTACCGCCAGCATGACGTTCAGGAGGATGTCTCCGAGTTCTTCCGCCTGATTGGGAAAGTCCCCTTTTTCCAGGGCGACGGCGGTTTCCTCCGCTTCTTCGCGGATTGTTTTGGCCATTTTCTCAAGGGTGCGGCTTTTATCCCACGGACAGCCGAGTTCGGGATGCCGCAGGCGGGAGACGAGGCGGTGGAACGGCACGAGGTCGAGTCCGGTCCCGGCTGGACGGTATTCTTCGGGTATTTCTGTCGTCATAAGTATTACGCACTCCTTATCATTGTTGTCCTTTGCACACTATACCGATTATCCCTGCTTGTGACAAGGCAATTGCGAGTACCCCGCTCAGGCCAAGCAAAATGTTTCCTTTTTTCCCGCGATTCGTATACTCTGTCAGGAAGGGAATCCGCTTTTTCGTAAAAATTGCAGCCATCAATTGCATTGAGGACTTGAAAAATGAAATATATCGTCGTAATTCCCGACGGCGCGGCAGACAACCCCTGCCCCGAAGTCGACGGAAAGACCGCGCTGGAAGCCGCCAACACCCCCACCCTTGACCAAATGGCCGCAGAAGGCCATGTCGGCCTCGCCGCGACCGTACCGGACGGCATGGCTCCCGGTTCCGAAGTGGCCAACCTGTGCCTCCTTGGCTATGATCCCAAATCCCAACTTACCGGCAGGGCCGCCCTCGAAGCCGCCGCCATGGGCATTGAAATTCCCGAAGGCGATGCGATGTTTCGCGCCAACATGGTGACGGTGGTCGACAATATCATGAAGGACCACTCGGCAGGGCATATTTCCACCGAGGAAGCGACGGCAATTATCGAACAACTCAACAACGACCTGAAAATCGAAGGCGTCACGCTGTATCCCGGCGTCGGCTACAGGAATTTGTGCCTTATCGAAAATGCGGCGGTGCAGATACCCAAATGCGCACCACCCCATCAAATTCTCGACGAGGACATTACGGAACACCTTCCGCAGGGCGGTTTTTCCTCGTGGGTGCTGGAAGTCGAGCGCACCAGCGCGGAGATCATGCCGGATTACGAAGTCAACAAACGCAGGATCGAGGAAGGCAAGAATCCCGCTACCCAGCTATGGCTCTGGGGCGGTGCGACGGCGATGACGCTCTCGCCGTTTGCGGAAAAGTACGGACTCGGATCGGCGGGGCTTATCAGCGCGGTCGACCTGATGCGCGGCATCGGCAAGCTGGCCGGGATGGACGTTTTGACCGTGCATGGTGCGACCGGGTATTACGACACGAATTATGCGGGCAAAGGCCGCGCGGCGTTGGACTACATATACAACCACGACTTTATCGCGGTCCATGTCGAAGCGCCGGACGAAGCGGGCCACAACGGCGATCTGGTGCAGAAAATCAGGGCGATTGAAAACATCGACAGGCACATTCTGACGCCAATATACACGATGGCCAAACATTTCGGCGACTGGAAAGTGCTGGTCGCCCCTGACCACCCGACCCCCGTGGCGTTCCGCAACCACAATTCGAACCCGATCCCTTATGTCATTTGGGGAGCAGGAGTGCACTCGAACGGTGCCTCGCGGTTCGGCGAAAACGAAGCAAACAGGGGCGAAACGCTGCCCGGAGCCGACCTTATGAGCCAACTGATTATGCAATAAAAAAATAATTCCGGAAAAACCGAAAAAACATTGCATTACGGTTTTTAATCTATATAATCGTCGACCTACAAGAAACGCACCGGTAGCTCAATTGGATAGAGCGCTAGACTACGGATCTGGAGGTTAGGGGT
>DAIOFH010000174.1:0-6195 GCA_036745875.1 Planctomycetota bacterium
GTAAAAGGCTCACAGTTAAAAAATACAATAACTAATTTATGCAATTAGACACTAGCTATGCTCGATTTTGCCTTTGCGGTCATGATATTCGATAAACTGAAAAACAAAAAATATCTATTGGGATAGGTTCCTAATCCATTCAAATTTTATTGGTACTTTTTTAAAACCAAAAATAACTTCTTATCCATTGACACTAAAACGAATTGCACCAAGCGCCATTATCATGATTTGAAAACAATGCATGCCTTATTGAAAAAACCAATTTGACAACAGCAGTTTGCCGAGTATTGTAAAAGCAAAAGGTATTAATTTCATACCAATTATACCTGAGTCAGTTTAGAATTCGGGAAATTCAGTACGCGATAGTCACCTTATTCTTGGTGGCATCGAAGAGTTGGAAGTTATGGGTGAGGAGTTTCCTCAGCTCGTCGGCATATTCCGACAAGCACTCGAAAAACATCAGGGCTTCCTCCGTGAATTTTTTGAATGTGGCGTAATAGCGGTTGTTCATGACCTTCTTGCGGAAAAACTTCCATACTCGTTCAATCAGGTTTAGATTGGGTGAATATGGCGGCAAGAACCATAACTGGATACGACTCGCTCCCGACTTTAGATAGTCCGACACCGGCTGGGCGTGATAATAACCCGCATTGTCCACGACAAGGTGGATGTATGGCGCGGATGGGTTCGCCGCGTCAATTGCTTTCAGGAGCTCTACCGTCATTGTCCCTGAAAATTATAAAATCGCATGCTTTTTCCAATAAAAGTGCTGATATTTCGCCAAGAGTTGGTATGATCTTTTGCAGGATTCCGTTGTATTTCAATAGAAATCCTTACGACGGCCACACGCTTGAAGTCGGTCTTGGCCAGCAGGATGAATGTCATCCTCTCGGCCTGCGGCCAGAATCTGCGCCTCTTGCTGAACCGGGTCAAGCGCCTCGGCCCGGTTTTTTCTAATATTTTGCCTTGGCTGGCGGCTTTTTTCTATCGAATTACCGCTGTTTGGCGGAACAGGGAGCCTCGACAGAGACGCCAAATGCCGTGCCTGACCACTTGAAGAGGTTTTTCAGGGATGACCAATTATTGTTTATGAATACTTGTGACGTTTAGACGTTTATATGTATTTATGGAGAAACAGTATGAATATCGCCATGGTAGGGTTGCGTAGCATCGGCAATGAAGTATCAGGCGGCGTCGAACGGCATGTCGAAGAACTTGCCGTGCGCATGGCGAAATTGGGGCATTCGGTTACCGTTTACGGTAGAAGCCGCTATGTCCGCGAAAAAGAAACATATCACCATGGCGTACGGCTTGTCAGGCGGCCTGCCATCCATACAAAACACCTTGAAACCATAAGCAACACATTCGCCTCCCTCCCTTCCCTCTGTCGCGGGCATGATATTGTACATTTTCACGCGCTTGGGTCGTCGCTTCTTTGTTTTGTGCCGCGGCTGCTCGGTAAAAATGTCGTGTCAACCGTGCATGGGCTTGATTTTCAACGTTCCAAATGGGGAGTGTGCGGTCGTGCGGCATTGTACCTCGGAGCATGGGTGACCGGTCGCATTCCCAATGAAACCATCGTGGTTTCAGAAAAAATGCAACGGTATTACAGTGAAAATTTCCACCGCGCCACCTGGTTCATTCCCAACGGCGTCAACGCTGTCGCACGTCGCGACCTCGGCGTTCTTCGCGACAAGTTCGGCCTGCGGGAAAAAGAATATATTCTATCCCTCGGAAGGCTGACGCCGGAAAAAGGAATTCATTATCTTATACCGGCTTTTCGCCAACTGGATACACCCAAAAAATTGGTCATAGCGGGCGACCAGCTTCTTGGAAACGAGTACCTGAAGCATCTGCGGGAACTTGCCGAGGGCGACTCCCGCATAGTATTCACCGGAGCGTTGCGCGGCCAGGAAAAGGCCGAGGCGTTTTCAAACGCCATTGGCTTTGTTCTTCCTTCGGAGCTGGAAGGTATGCCGATTGTCATGCTGGAGGCGATGAGCTATGCTTGCCCGGTCCTCTCGTCGGATATTTCCGAATGCGCGGCAGTGTGGGAAACCGCCAGAAGGGAAAAAGGCGTCGAGATCTGTCGTTCCTTCCGGAGTTGCGATGTCGGGGATCTTCTCCGCGGCCTCCGGAAACTTCTGGACGATCCGGAACGGACAGCCATGGGTGAAAGAGCCAGGGAGTATGTTCTTGCCCGTTACAATTGGGACGAAATTGTTGAAGAGACGCTGGGTGTTTATTCACGAGCACTGGGCAAATAAAATAACGCGAACGGGCAAGCGATCGGCTCTGATCACTTTGCCCTGAATTTTACCCTAAGCCAAGTTTTCCACCGTTCGCGCGTGCGCGCGTTGGGATGAAGCCTGGTCAGGGCCAGAAGGAAAAAGTACGCCATGTTCCAGCAGTGGACGGTTCCGCAACCGGCGACCGCCTTGAGGACCTCGGATTGGGTCGGTTCGAAGGCGGCGGGGAAATCAATCTCGCGCAGGAAATCGCGAAGCCGGGCTACTCCTTCCAGTTTGTACGGTTTCAGGAACAGGTACATGCCGAAGTGCTCGCTGTACAACCTGAGCAGCCATTCCTTTTTTTCCTCGAAAATGCCCCGCTTGCGCAAATACGCGAGCGAACGTCGCCACCCCTCCAGCATATCCATGAGCTTGCCGTTGCCGGCAAAGGCATTGGCGGTGGTCGAACCTTTGCGGTGCCGGTAATTGTAAAGAGCGTCCGGAATCTGGTAAATAGTCTCTGTGGAACAACAGAGGCGGAAGACGAAGCCTATATCCTCGTGAAAAATGCCTTCGTCGAATTCCACCCCGTTCCGGCGCAGGAACGCGAGTGAACTCAGTTTGTCACAACCCGATCCCTGATTCCTGGCTATGACGTCGGCGTCGATTTTCACCAGACCCTCCGACGTCTGTTCGGCGCCCGACTCGCTACGGCCGTCGTCCTCGTAATAATCGCGGAAGCTCACCCACACGCTGTCAACGCCGTACTTGACAATTGCCGCGTGCTCCTTCTCAAGCAGAACCGGCTCAACCCAGTCGTCCGAATCGAGGAAGGTGATGTACTTCCCGCTGGCGAGCCGCATCCCCAAATTCCTGGCGGCGCCGGGGCCCCGGTTTTCTTTCTGGCGGATCAATGTGAAGCGAGGGTCGAGTTCAGCGTACTTCTCCACCACCGCCACCGAATTATCCCGACCGCAATCGTCGACGCAGAGAACCTCGAAGTCGGTAAAAGTCTGGTTGCGGATGCTGTCCAGGCATTTGTCTATGTAGGGTTCCGCGTTATAGACCGGCACGACTATGCTGATTTCGGGCGCCATGGCTTACTCTTTCCCTTGATTCGAGCCGTTCTGTTTTCGGCTTCGGCTTTGTTTCAATTCCCATACCTTTTGCTGAATCCAGTGGCCGACATACGCGGCGGCCTTCCTTCGACCCGTTCCTTTCGGGAGCAAGGTTGCGATCAGCCTGCCGTCCGGGTGCAAGTACCGGTAAAAAAAGTTCCGATCGTTGAGTTGCCGCTGTTTGAAGGCGATGCGAACTTCCCGCATCGTTTCCTCAAGGAATGCGGCGCCCACGGGAACCGTAGGCGAGAATTCCTCTTCCACCCGATTGGCCGAAATCGCCTGGAACAGGCGTTCCCATTCGGCCATGATGTTTTCTTCCGAAAAAGGAATGATGCTGCGAACAGCGTTGTCGGACATACGCTGCCAATACTCACGATCGCTCAACAAGCGCGCCACAGCCTTCGCCATGCCGTCCACATCCTCTTTGCCCACCTGCAGGCAACCGTTTTCCTCGCCGGTCGGCTCAAGGTAGGGCATGGAAAAGACGACATTGGGAACGCCTTGGGCGGCCGCTTCCAGACGCACCATTGGTTGTCCCTCTATCCTCGAGGGCATGATAAGGACCGCCGCCCTGGCGATGAATTCGTGGATGTTGTGGGTGAACTCGTGCAGTTCCACATTGGATTCCAGCCCGAGCCTGGCGATTTCCTTGAGGAACCAGCCTTCCTGCAAGCCATCATACGACTGCCCCAGTATCTGCAACGTGAAATCGGGAACCAGATCGGCGATTTTCCTGATTATCTCCGGAAGAAAGCGAACCCCTTTAATCTCGGTCAATCGGGCGATGAACAACACGTTCTTCGTCGTTCCGTCGGAGCGAACCACCTTGGCGGGGTCGAAGGTGATTTGATTGGGAAGCCGGGCGGATCGTCCAATGCCGCTGGCTCGCCACCACAGGAGATTGTGAGCGCTAAGGCATGTGAGGGCGTCGGCGAATCGACCGTAATCGAGCAACCACTCCATTTCGTCCGGTCTGAATTCATGCACCGGATAAAAGAACATGTTGTGCACCGACTGGATAGTGAGGCAGCCGGCCAATTTGGCGCTGAAGAAATCGTATTGGGTTTGCCGGCGCCAGCCATCGAAGAAAATGCACACATCCACCGAGGCCGCGAGCACATTTTCCCGAACCGCATTCCAGCGCTCCAACCGACCGGTCGGCAGAACGACCCGTTGCAGTTTTTCGTGCAGCCGGTAGTCACCCGGTGTGGGTTCTTCATCGGTGAAAACAACGACATGATATCCGCGATTGAGCCAACTCGTGGAAAGGTTGACGGCGACCCGTTCAGCTCCACCGCCGCGCAGGGTGGGAATGAAAATAGCAATAACGTTTATTTTTCGTCTTTCCGGTGCATTTATTGCCGAATCAGTGCCGCTATCCGTGAAAAATTCACTCATTCGATTGAGAAACGCGTCGACATCCAGTCGGCCCAGCAGCTTGGCGGTGGCGGCGAACATATCGTCGCAATGCTTGCTCACCAAGAAGTTGTTCCTGAGGTTCACGGCAATTCCTTTCATTTTATAAACCACAAAAGTATACATGACCATTCTTTCATGTTGAAGCTCCCGCGTCAATCCCCATTCTGAATTCACCGCCTTCCCTGGAAGCATAGTTATGGCGGGAGGCAAAAATTTGACTACCCGGTGAGGCAAATTACACTATACTGAGAAGCGGGGACAAGAGCGGATTTGAGCCGGTTCGCAGGAATCCGGCTCCAAAGAGACGGAAAGTCACGGCGAAAAGGATAAAAATGCGCGTTTTCCTGGGTATCGCAATGCTTATGGTTCTGTTTCCCTTCCTGGCCTGGATTATCGGACTGTGGGCGCTCGCTGTACGGTCGCTCTTCCCGAAAACGACTCCGGCGGCGACCAGCCAAACGCCGTATTTCGCCATCATAATTCCCGCCCACAATGAAGGTGAAATTATCAGGCAAACAGTGGAAAAAATCCTCGCCTGCGATTATCCGAGAGACAGATTCAGTCTGAACCTGGTGGCTGACAATTGCGACGACGACACAGCCGAAATAGCCCGAAAAGCCGGCGCCAACGTGCTGATCCGCTTCGACCGCGAAAAACCGGGCAAAGGCCACGCCCTTGCCTACGCCCTGGAATCGCTCAAAGACGAACCATGCGACGCGGTTCTGTTCCTTGATGCCGACAGCTCGCCCGAAAGCGATTACCTGCGCGTCATGGCCTCCTACCGCGTGCGCGGGGATGTTATGATTCAAGGACGGTATGAAGTGAATGAACCCAACCGCAACTGGTTCACCCGGCTCACCTCCACTTCGTTTGTCTTGCGCAACCGCTGGCAGTTCCCTGCCTGCGACGCTCTGGGGCTGACCCTCCCCCTGCGCGGTTCCGGAATGTGTTTCGAACGTTCCCTCATATATCGTCTGGGGTGGCAAGCGCACGGCTTGACCGAAGACATGGAAATGACCCTGAAACTGATTCGGGAAAAAATACCGGTCTCCTTCGCGGCGCGGGCTGTATCGCGACAGTTCATGCCCGCTACGCCGACGCAGGCCAAAACCCAGCGCCAGCGCTGGTCGGCGGGCGAACACAATGTGCGGAAAATTATCGTGCGGAACGAAATTCCCGACGCCTTGCGACGGCGCGACCCGCGTGCCGCCCTGTCGCTGGTTCTTATGGCGGCGCCGCCATTTTCCCTGCAATTGTGTTTGGCTCTCGCGCTGTTGTTCCCTGCCCTCTTGGCCGGCGGCTTGGCGGTAAAGCTGTCCCTGCTCACACTGGGGTTGTTCGCCGGGTATTTTTTCCTTGGCCTGGAACGCCTGGACAAACAGGGAGTGGCGGCGGCGGCGATGTTGCCGTTCTTCGCCTTGTGG
>DAIOFH010000175.1:0-6156 GCA_036745875.1 Planctomycetota bacterium
TTCTATTTCATCAAGCGCCGATCGAAGGGAACCGATTTTCTTGCGAAGCAGACGGCGGTCCGTTTCTATCTGGCTTTCACCTGGACCACGGGTGCCGATACCGCCGCCAAGCCGCTCCAGGTGTGTCCACTTGCGTTTGAGACGGGGCAATTCATACTGCAATTGAGCAAGTTCAACCTGTAGTTTCGCCTGGTGGGTCCTGGCGTTTGCCTGGAAGATGTCGAGAATGACTTCATTGCGGTCGATGACTTTGCGGCTGCAAGCGTTTTCAATGGCGGAAAGCTGCTTTGGCGAAAGATCATCATCGACAACAACAGTGTCGGCGCGGCTGTCGTTCACCGCTTCGGCAATTTCCGCGAGCTTTCCCTTGCCGAAATAGGTGGAGGAAATGGGTTTGTCCAGACGCTGGGTAATCCTGCCCGCCTCCTCGCCGCCGGCAGTGTCGACGAGGCGGCTAATTTCTTCCAGCGGATCTTCGCCGGGAACCATTCTGTCGGGAGTAACAACGGAGCAGAGGAAACAGCGTTCTTTGGCAAGTGCAATTTCTTTCGCGTGTGTACGGTCTCGTTTTACAGTCACAAAATATCCGTTTTCTAGTCTTGGTGAAGATGGTCGCTTTTGGCGCCGGCCAAACCGGCACGCACTATGACTTAATCATGATAATCGCACCGATATGCGCTGTCAATGCAAACCGTTTTCGCAAAGCGTTATATGTTGGCGATTATCCATCTCGCCGCATCCATGAGATCATCCGCCGTGTAGTCAGGATTGCTCCGATGCTTACGCTCCGTTTCCAGCCCGCCGCCAGTGCGCACCAATACTGTGCGCGTGCCTGACGCAATCCCCAGTTCGATATCGCAATCGCGATCTCCGACGACAACTGCATCGCGGGGATCGAAGTGCAGTTCCCTTGTTGCCTGACTGACCATTCCCGGTTGGGGCTTACGGCAGTCGCAATTATCCCCTGGAACATGGGGGCAGAAATATATCCCGTCGAACTTCACCCCTTCGGCGGCCATGATTTTTCCCAAACTGGCATTGACCGCCTCCAGGTCCGCGGCGGAAAGATAACCGCGGCCAATGCCAGATTGATTCGTCACCATGACAAGGCCGTAACCGGCATCATAAAGTGTTTTCATACCTTCGAGCGCATTGGGGAATAGTTCGGTAAGCGCCGGATCCTTCTGGTATCCTTTATCGATCATGATGGTGCCGTCGCGATCCAGAAGGACATATTTTCGTGGTTGTGATTCATTCATTCAGATTCAGCCTTGCGCCAAGTGCCTGAGCCCTTTCAAGGGCTTGGAAATTCTTGTTGATGTCGATGGAATCGGTTTGCGATGCGGTGAGCATGCCTGCCATGGTGAACCCGAGGGTCCTGAACACGGCGGCGGCGCATATTTTCGCCGCTTCAAACATATTTGGATATAGGGAACCGGCGGTAAGGACTAGAACGCCTTTTTTGCCTGATTCCTTTGTTTTCTCTGCGCTAAGCGATTGACTGAGAGCCCATTCGGGCTGCAATCGACTGATGAAAGTAGTCATAAGAGCGCTCAATCCAGAGAAGTGAATCGGAGAAACAAGGAATAACATGTCGGCGGCATGTAGGTTTTCCCGGATTGAACTCATTTCATCCTGGGGATACGCGTCCATTATGCATTTATAATTTTTTGTACAAAAGCCACAGGCAATACATGGTTTAATGACAGTAGTATGTAACTCAATTACTTTGTATCCAGTTGCAATGTATTGCAATGCGGATTGAGCTAACAGCATCGAATTTGATTTTTTTTGGGGGGATCCACCAATAATCAGTATATGCATTGAGTCTACCTGTTGATCGGCGGCATTGCCGACGACTCCCTCTGTCTTCTGGCAGCAATTGCGTGTTGACGCACTCTTGCGTCCGTACTGCTGGCCAGTTCCAATCGCAAGAGGGCGCGTTCAGCCGAAGGGTCGCGGATTAGACTCAGGGTATCAACCGCTCGCAGGCGTGTTTCAATGGAATCGCTCGACGATGCGGCGAGTTCGTAGAGCTTTTCAACCGTTCTATCGTCGCCGCGCAGAATCAATTGCCGCATGGCTGCTTGTGACGATGAGGTGTTAGAATTGTCGCTTAATCTCGCGGTCAGGCTTGATAGCTGGGCTTCGGGCATGAAAACGATTACTGAAAAGATCACGGCGATGACCAGCGCCATGGCCGCCCATGCCCACCACGGCAGTGAACTTGCGATACTTTGAGGCACAAGGACGAAAGGGTCGTCGCCGGCATAGGTGTTGCCTGGTTCTATCGCGACGAACTTTTCGCTGTCTTTGCCTTTTCGATTTCTAGGCTGCTTGTATAGCTTGGTGACGTCGGGGAGCGGGGTGTTGGAGTACGAAGCGGTCGGAGGTTGCGAAGCGGCGGAGTCCCCATTTTGGACAGCTCCCGCCACACTTTCAGCCGCGGCGTCAAGAGCCTCGGGATCGTCATTCTCCGCGGCAAGGAAAAACGCTTCGAGATCGTCGGGCTCATTGTTGTTCGGCATCATATACCTTTGGATAAAGTCCCCAATGAAATAATAATACGGATTTTAGGCTTAGGCAGTCAAGAGCATGTTTTATATATCGACGGAGCGGGTGAAATTAGTCAATAAAGACTACTCCTCTTTTATTCTTATCTGCCACTGGTTTTACCAACATCCAATTAAAGATATACATCTTTTATAAATCGGGGTAGTTCTATTTGTTTTATAGAAATTTAGTGTATAATATAAGAGTAGATGTGCGTCGTTTTTCTACAAAGGAACGTTACTTCTACGAAACGGCAAATGGTTATTTGCTGCCTTGGGGTTATTCTTAATATGTATAATACGCGTTAATAACGACAAAAAAAGATATTTTGTCGATAAAATCTACTTGACTTTATGATCAATGTCGATATTATCTGGAGATATAAGTTGATGTTCAGGGTTCAATGTGTTGACAATCGTCAAGCGTTAATAAAGGCCCTGGGTTATGTTTACCCCTCACCCTGGTTCCCGTCTTTTTCTGGCCGTGCGGCCAGGGGCGGGAACCTTTTTTTTCACTCGGAGGAAAAAAAATGGATTTAAAGGGATCGAAGACAGCGGAAAACCTTATGGTCGCCTTTGCCGGCGAGTCACAGGCCCGCAACCGCTACACCTATTTCTCCTCGAAAGCGCGCTCGGAAGGCTATGTTCAGATTAGTGCTATATTTGAAGAAACTGCCAACCACGAACGCGAGCATGCCAAAAGGCTTTTCAAGTTCATGACCGGCGGCTCCCAAGAAATCCACGGCGCAGCTTATCCTTTTGGGGTCATCGGTTCCACCATTGATAACCTCCAGGAAGGCGCCGACGGTGAACACTACGAAAACACCGTGATGTATCCTTCCTTCGCCAAGACCGCGGAAGAGGAGGGGTTCAAGGAAATCGCAGATGCTATGTATCATATTGCCCATGCAGAAAAGTATCATGAAACGCGCTACCTGGAACTTAAGGCAAATCTTGTCAACAACACCGTCTTTAAGAAATCCGCACCCGTAACCTGGAAGTGCCGGAATTGCGGGTATACTCATGAAGGAGATGAGGCGCCAAAGGTTTGCCCGGCTTGCGCGCATCCACAGGCCCACTTTGAAGTACTATGTGAAAAATTCTAATCAAACAAATAAAGCACCTACATTTTATGGGGTGTTCTTGAAATCGCTATACTCGGAATAGTGGTTAGAGCATCCCTTCACCTGCAAGAATAGTGAGGGACTATCATGAACGTCAATACTATGTACAAATGTGAGTGCGGCGCAGTTTTGGAAGTCGCCGTTCCCTGCAACTGCGACGATAAAGAAGTGCCTTCCTGCTGCGGCAAGCCCATGCAGATACTAAAGGAAAATTCAGTCGACGCCGCCAAGGAAAAACACGTCCCCGTCATTGAAAAGATCGACGGCGGCTATAAGGTGAAAATCGGCTCCGTGCCCCATCCCATGACTCCTGAACACTGGATTGTCGCCGTTGAGTTGATGGCTGACGGACAGGTACTGCGGCAGAATCTCGCGCCGACCGACCAGCCGGAAGCAATCTTCTACACCAAGGGGGCCAAAGTGAAGGCCAGGGAATTTTGCAACCTCCATGGCCTCTGGGTTGCTGAGAGTTAGGGCAGGTTCATCAGGTTGTGGTTTATGTCAGGGCCGCTCCTTTCGGGGAGTGGCCGTTTTTTTTGCGATATTGGAAAAGTCTTAGGTCGTTGCGGCATTATAACCCGCCAGTGCGCCGCTGGCGAATGCCCAGTGCAGATTATACCCGCCGCAGGGGCCGTCAATATCGAGCATTTCGCCCGCGAAATACAGGCCCGGCACAATCTTGCTCTCGAGGGACGAGGGATTGACCTTCGACAAATCGACGCCGCCCCGGGTGATTATTGCCTTATTCCACCCTTCCGAGCCGGTGACCTCGAACTCACTTTTGACCAGGATCCCTGTCAACGCCTTTTGCTGTTTGGCAGTTAGGGTTGCGTTGGTTGCATCGTCGGGGATTTCCGCTCTGGCACAGAGCCAGGACGCGAGTTTTTTGGGTAGATTCTCGGCAAGCAATGACGCGACATGCTTTTTGCCGCTTGTTTTCCGTCCTTCTTGCAACCGGCCGAGCCAATCCTCTTCAGACATGGCCGCATACCAATTGACGGACAAGACGGCCTTTTTCTTTTCTCCCTGTTCCAGCGCTTCCAATGCCGCGCCCGACAAATCAAGTATCGCAGGGCCGGAAAATCCATTGTGGGTCAGCAATAACTCGCGATTGTCGCCGTGTGGCCGCTGCCCCTTGATCTGCAATGCCACTGACCCGTCCAAGATGACGAGTCCGGCGAGATCGGGGTTCCAGTCCCGAACCTGCAACCCGACCAAGGCGGGAATCGGCCGTCGTATCGCATGTCCGGCCGATTTGGCGAGAGAGTAGCTTTCGCCGTCGGAGCCGGTCGCCGGAATGCTTTTCCCTCCACAGCAAAGGATGATCCTGTCCGCCGGGACGACTCCCGCGTCGGTTTGAATTCCTTTCAATGAATGATCATCTTCTACAATAAGTGCGTGGATCTTTTGGCCTGTACGTATTTCGACCCCGGCGGCCTTCGCCGCTTTTACCAGTGCGTCTCGTACCTGCTTTGCCGAATTTGATTCGGGATAGAAATGGAAGGAATCGGGGCTGAGTGTGTTTATGTCGCAGTCAGCGAGCCAGGAGCGGTACCTTTCCAGGGGAAGAAATTCCAGGGCTGGCAGGATGAAGCGGCCGCGTTTCCCGAAAAGGGCGGGCCATTCAGTCTGGGGCCGGACATTGCCAAGATTTGCATGGCCGCCACCGGTAAGCAGCAGTTTCGCACCGCATACGGAATTCTTTTCAAAAAGGATAGACCGAGCGCCGCTTTCCGCGGCATGCATGGCGGCTGACAATCCTGCGGGTCCCGCTCCGATGACGGCGACGACTCGTTTCACCTCAAGGCCGCCTTGATCAAATCCTCCACTCCGAGGTCGGGATTGTTTTTCAATACTTTTTCAACTCTAACCGCTGCTTCATTGGCGGAGATGCCGAGAGCCACCAGAGCGGCGACCGCTTCTGACGGCGTTCCGCCGGGAATGGATGACAGGTTGTCGCTCTGCGGGAGCAGTGTCTTCGCCCCCTTCAATTCGAGAATAATTCGTTTGGCGGTCTTTTCGCCCACGCCCTTGATTTTTTTCAGCGCCGCCGCATCCTGGCGTTCGACCGCAATGGCGAATTCTTGCGGGCTCATGCCTGAAAGGATCTGGAGGGCCATGGACGGACCCACGCCGGAGAGATCAATAAGCCTTCTGAACAGGGCACGCTCGTCTTCGTCGGCAAAACCGATAAGGCGTAAATCATCCTCGCGGACAATAAGATGCACAAGAACCGTCGCTTCCTGACCAAGCGACGGGAGCCGCCTTGAGGAGTTGAGGGAAAGGGTGATGTCCCAACCGATTCCGTTTGTTTCCAACACCATCTTTGATGGATACTTATGTGAAACGACACCTTTGATGTGATTGTACATGCCGGGGAAACTTTCTGCTTGAAGGTATTGGTAAAATATATGATCTTAGAGCATTCAAAGAAAGTTGATAGTCATTTTTTTTGAAATGCCTTGGTATCAAAAGAATTA
>DAIOFH010000176.1:0-6123 GCA_036745875.1 Planctomycetota bacterium
CCTGTTTTGTGGACTTTTAAAGAAAAGCGAACAAACCGCCGTTTGCTTTTCTTTAAAGTTTCCAGGCTTCCGATTTCAGTCGCGAATGCGGCAAATATGGCCGGGAGGCAAAAATGCGGCAACGGCATGGCGTCATTCCTCGTTGAGGGTGATTTCGGCGGGCGCGACCTCTTCCCAGAGCCGTTCATATAGTTCCAGCGCCACCCCGACGTCCAGGATGGGTTCGCACAGGGCAAGGGTGGCGTCAGATGCGGAAAAGGTGGGATTGTCAAGGACGTTGGCGGGAAGTTTCGCGACCGCCTCCGGAACCGGCATATAATAATGAATTGCTTCCATGTTGCGCGCGGCATAATCAATATCGAGAAAATGGTCGATAAATGCGTGCGCAAGATCCTTTTTCTGTGAACCGGCAAGGATGACAAAGCTGTCGCAGTTGACGGCAGTGCCTTCCTGCGGCACGAAAAAGCCGATATCCCGGTTGATTTCCATCAATATCGCGATGTCGCCGTTATAGGCATGGGCGGCGATAAGTTCGTTGGACCCGAGCCCGAGATTCGACTCGTCGACTTCGAAGCGGCTGATGTTGCTTTTCCATTCCATAAGCACAACGCCTGCTTCCTCTATCTCCCGCGGATTTGTAGTATTGAGGCTATAACCCAGGTATTTGAGCGCCGCGCCGATTGTCTCCCGCATGTCGCTCAGGAGTGTCATGCGGCCGCGCAGATCGGTATTGAAGAAGATCGTCCAGCTTGACTCGACATCCTCGATCAAGGCGCGGTTATAGCCGATGCCCGTTATGGTTCTGGTGTAAGGCACGCTGAACTTCATGTTCTCGTCACCCGCCAGGACGAGGAACGAGCGGTCCAGGTTGACCGCATTGGGCAATAAATCATGGTCTATGGGGGCGAGCATGCCGCTTTCGTGCATTTTCCAGGCCATATAGGCGGAGGGCGTTACTATGTCTATGTCCAGGTCGGCTCCGCTCGACTCCAGGTCCGCGTACATTTCCTCATTTGAATTGAAATAGTCGAACGAAACATGGCAGTCGTACTTGTCTTCGAAAGCCGCGACGACATCCTCGGAAAAATAGTCGTTCCAGGAATAGACGTGCAAAATAGGCTTTTGCGCCTCTCCCGCCCGTAGCGGCGACAATACGCCGCACAGGAGCAAAACGGCGGCGAGGACGACTTTTTCCATGGTGGGTATGGGTATGTTTTGCATGAATTTCACCTATCGCCGCAATCAATCCGAGGCTTTCACCGTATCCCAAATCCTGCTGTATTTCGCATTGTCCGCGCCGAGGTCGCGGATGACCTCGCACTTTCGGAGCAGTTCGGCGTCGATGTTGAACGCCGGGCTGTTTTTAAGTTCGTCCGGGAGCTGATCGACGGCTTCCGGGTTTGGCATGTAATAACGGATGCCTTCCATGTTCAGCGCGGCCGCCTCGGGATCCAGGAAATAATTGACGAACGCGTGGGCCAGGTCGGGCTGTTTGCTTCCGGCAAGGATGACAAAATCGTCCGTCGTCATCGACGAGCCTTCTTCGGGGACGAAAAAGTCGATTTCGTCGTTTTCCTGCATGATCAGGGCGGCGTCGCCGTTATAAACGTGGATCAGAAAAAATTCTCCCGACCCCAGGCCGATCTTCGCCTCGTCGACCTCGAATTTGGCGAGGTTTTTCTTCCATTCAATGAGCAGTTTTCCCGCCTCGGCGAGTTCGGCGTCCGCGGTCGAGTTGATGCTGTAGCCAAGGCATTTCAACGCCGCGCCGATGGATTCTCGCATATCGTTCAGCATGGTCGCGCGCTTGAGGATGTTGGGGTCGAGGAAGACGTTCCAGGTGTGTGGGAGTTCGCCCAGGCGCGCCTTGTTGTAGCCGACCCCTGTGACTGTGCGGGTATAAGGGATGCTGTAGGCGAAGTCGGGGTCCCCGGTCAGGGGGGCGAAGGTCATGTCGAGGTATTCCATGTTGGGGAGCTTGGCATGGTCGAAATTCTGGATCAGGCCTTGTTTGTCCATGACTGCGGACATATACGACGATGGCGTGATGACGTCATAGCCACCCGCGCCGGCCTTCAATTTGGCATACATCGCTTCGTTGGAGTCGAAATAATCGATCGCCACCCGGCAATTGTTGGCGTCTTCGAAGTCGGCGATCACGTCGGGATCGAAATAATCCGACCAGGTATAGACGTGCAGGACGGCTTTTTCACCCGAAAAGCCTTGGCAGGCAACAACAAAGCTGAACAGAATCCCCAGAAAGGCAAGGGGAAAATACCCGTATGGCGTACGCATTGATTGGGCTCTCCAAAAAATAAAGGGAAAGTATGGATTTATCGCAAAACCGCTTAAAAACAAAAGATCTGATCTTTGTATATTAATATGAAATCACAACGGTGCAATGGGAAAGTTCCATTCAAGGCGATAATCTCTCCATCTTGCGAAATTGGTAACGGCATTTGACCTGTCCGCTGCCTTCCCGGTCACTTCCGATAATGCGGTTTTTTTGAAATTTTCCTGAAGGAAAAACGAAATTCCGTCGATCAACTATTATCGGAACATTAAACCAGGTTTTGCGATGGGAGAGGAAAATGAAAACAAGAAAACCTATTCTCTTTTTGATTCCCGCTCTGCTGGCACTTGTCGCCGGCTGCTGCGAAAATACGGGAAATTGCACCCCCTGCGGAACTCCAGCGGTGAGGCAGGTGCGTAAAGCCGAGGTCAATGGCGTGTCTGTGTACCGTCTTGGCCAGGGGATGACCGCCAATACCACAGCGGTCAGGCTCGCGGCCAATGTCCCCGGCGGCTGCCCGACCGTCTGCAACGGGCCGGTGCCGCCGTGGTTCGGACTGCAATCCATGCCGCCCGACCGCCAAGTGGTTGTGGCCAATTGTGTGGTCAAACCCGAGGAACCAAGGGCAAGGGCGGTATCGATGATTGCCCCCGCCCCGGGGAATCCTGGACCAGTTTGCTCTGAAAGCACGTTCTCCCCGATAGTCTGCGCTCCGGACCCGAACATGGGCGCATGCTTTACCCTGCCGGAGAGTCGGGAAGCGGCGGCGACGCCGGACATCGAAATATACGTTCCGAATGGCGGAACGCTGGAAAAGCTGGCTGATGTCCCCGCCGCCGTGGATGTGGCCCCGGCCGTCGTGGAACCCGCGGCCAAGGCGGATACGGTCTTGGAAAAGGCCACGGACGAGGTTATGGTATATGTAAAAGAGGAAGAGCTCAAGGCCGATGTGCCGGTGACGGCAAGGGTGGAGAAGGCTCAGCCGGTCGTTACGGAAACAGCCGACGACATGCCTCCCGTGTTCCGCGAAGGCACGACGGACAAGGCTGCGGAAGAGATTTTGTCCAGCGCCAAACACAGCGCCAACCTTGACGGCCTTGCTCCTGTGGAACTGCCGCCGGAGTTGAAATAAGGCGGTTGACGGGATTGACGACAGACCCGGTCATATAATACCATGAATTTCCGGGCAGCTCCAAAATGTACGGAATCATTGGCCGGTCGAATGGAAAATTGCCCGCCGTCTTGCCAAAAGCGATTCGGCGGGCATCATTTTTTCTGACATTTTTCTTGACAATCGGGCGCTCAATAACTTCCATAGGTTTATAATTTATTGCGGGCGGCCAATTGCATCGGAAGGGCTGGCATCGGTTGATTCGTGGATTCTACATGAGGGGAGCGACAGATGGCAAAGGTTGTTGACGCTGACAACATTCGTTATACCCGTGATCATGAATGGGTCATGATGGAAGAGGCGACAGCGACACTCGGCGTTACTGATTATGCCCAGTCGGAATTGCCGGATATAAACTTTGTCGAGTTGCCGGCGGAGGGTTTGGAGGTGAATGCCGGGGATGAAGTGGTCGCGATCGAGTCCACCCGTGATTCAGCCGCCGTTTTATCGCCTTTGGACGGCACGGTGGTCGAGGTGAACACCCTTTTGGAAGAAAACCCGGAATTGCTGAACAGCGATCCTTATGGCGACGGGTGGCTGATTCGTCTGGAGATGACGGATGTCACCACCTGGCAGGACCTGCTGACGGCGGAAGAGTACGAAGAATACGTCGGCGATTAAAAATTTTGATTTTTCGCGAAGGATTTTTCGCCGGGTAGTGGCGAAGGATTTTCAGAGACGCTCCGGGATCGTGCGGATTATGGGCATATTAGCGGTCCGGCAGAGTCAAAAAAATATACGGTTGTTTGCAGCTCTTGAATTATCAGTATGTTACGAATAGTGGTTTGTCTTGACAGAAGAGGCTTCATCTGGTATGGTATTGGGTCTTCCGGGGAGAGAGTCTCATATATTCTTCGACGGAAAACGCGGGAAAATTCAGTTTGATCAGATTTTTTTTGAAAGAATTATATTGACGGCAAGCAAGAATATAATTATAGTTTGGTAGTGATGTAATCCTGAATGGTGGAGTTGTATTTTGTTTCTGCAGTACTTTGGGATTTCAATTGGGAAATAGTTAGCAGCTACATTGTCTTGTTTCTTTTTGTGTGGTTTGTTGAATGCCCTGATTTTGGGGCCTTCGCGAGGAGGAGGAAATTATGAAATTTATGCGTTTGGCCATGTGCGTGGCCGCTTTCGCCGTTATCGGCAAAGTCGCGTTGTCCGAGGATGTTGATGTTCGCGCCCTGCAGGCGAAGCTGGCGGCTCAGGAAGCCCGTCTTGCCGATCTGCAGTCCCGCGTCAACTATAACGAAGCCAACGCGAATTATGCTGGCGCTCCCGAGGCTATCGTGAGCCTCAACAAGAACGCCTGCGTCACCATCGGTGGCAACCTGAACACTCGTTACTTCTATCGTAACGCGAAGATCGACAGCATTGCAAACAACTGGGATGTTGCCGAATCTGGCAGTGGCGATGCCGCTGGTATCGATAATGACAACTACATTCGTCGTGCCCGCGTCAACCAGAGTGATCTGGTCATCGCCGACGCGAAGGTCTACGTCCAGATCGACGTCAACGATTACTTTGACGCGTTCATCCAGATGGATCTTCATAGCTCCAATGAAGCCAAATCTGACAACGCTGAAAAGTACTATGTTCGTTGGAAAAACGTCTGCAACAGCGGCTTCGGTGTCAAGGTTGGTCGTGATGCGCTTGTGTTCGGCGAAGATCAGGGTATGGGCATCCTCGGCTCCTACACCAAGAATGGTGACGGTGCATTTAAGGACGCACAGTGGGGTACCTACAGCTTCATGAACACTGGTTTCGAGGATGACGCCGGCGTTCAATATGCAGGTTTAGGTCGTCGTGGTTCCTTTGGCGGTGGTCTTCTCCCTCTTCACAACTACTGGGATCAGGGCCGCATCATTCAGGTTACCCCGTACTGGGAAGGTCTTGATGGCAAGCTGAAAATTGAAGCTTCCTTCTTCCAGGAAGAGGATAACTGGTCTTCCCGCTTTAACAACGGTAGTGATAGCCAGATCTACCTCGACGGCAATAAGTACAAGAACCGTAACTATGGCTTTGGCAGCATGAGCGCCCGTATTGGCTACATGCCCATCGAAGGTCTCAAGTTCAGCGCCAGCGTCGTCAACTTCTACGACAAGAACCCCAGTGACAGCTTCTGGGCCGTCACCAACAATGATGGCTTCAAGAAGAACAACACAGCTGTCGACCTCGCCATCGCCTATCGTCCGGCTTTCTTCAACCGTTTGAACGTGTGGGCCCAGTTCATGCACGGCTGGAATGTCAATCACCTTGACGATGTCGATGCCTGGACTCTCAGCTACGGTGCGTCGTTCGACCTCAACGAATCATGGTCCATCTTCGCACAGGGTGACTATCTCCGCTCGAGGGATACCTATGGCACGAACGATTTCAAGGACACCGCTTGGGCAGTCTACGGTGGTGTTAAGTACGTTCTTCCCTACGGCGTCAACCTCGAAGCCGGCTGGAAACACGAACAGATCACCTGGAAGAGCAATGGCAACAAGCAGGCCAAGGGCAAGGGCGACACCGCCTACGTCCACCTCGGATTCGACTTCTAATCCAGGTCAAAATCCAAAAAAGCAGTTTGCAACAACTCAAAGGACCCGGTCGGAAGACCCGGTCCTTTTTATTATTATCTGAAACACTCCCGAAGCGACTCAAAGCGCTGAAT
>DAIOFH010000177.1:0-6038 GCA_036745875.1 Planctomycetota bacterium
ATCCAAAACTCAAATAGTCCGGTAAAAAAAATGGTTCATTTATGAAAATCGCTTATAATCCCCGCATATTTAAAGGATCAAGCTACCCATGCTCTGGAGTGAGCCGATAAAGAGAGAGAATCAATGGATACATTCAAGCTGAGAGGACGTCTGGTTCAAGACTATCGAAGCTATGTTGAAGGTTTTCTCAATATAGCCGACTCTCGCGTCCGTGATACCGTCAGTGGCGCCTATGACCAAGGGCTGTTGTGGCCAGAGCCATTGATACAGCTAAATCCTAATTTCACAATGGGTGCGACCATTGACTCCCTTGTGGCAGCTTTACGTTTGCATAATGAATGCGGCCGGATTTTCCGTGTTGGCAAAAACGAAGCTCGGCCAGAAGGATTTCCTCTGACACTGTACCAGCATCAGGCTGAAGCACTTGATGCGGCATTGTCCGGCGACAATTATGTCCTCACCACCGGCACAGGCTCCGGCAAAAGCTTGGCGTATATCCTTCCTATCGTCCATCATATCCTTGCCACCGGAGCGGGACGAGGCGTTCAGGCCATCATTGTGTATCCAATGAACGCATTGGCCAACAGCCAATTTGGCGAGTTGCAGAAGTATCTTGATAAAACCACGTACGGCGATACCCCCCCAGTGCGTTTTGAGCGATTTACGGGCCAGGAGGGGGATGCGAAACGTGAGGAAATACGGGCCAACCCTCCGGACATTTTGCTCACAAATTACGTCATGTTGGACTTGATACTTACGCGCCCAAATGATTGCCGCCGGTTGATCACGGAGTCGAGCGCGTTGAACTTTCTGGTGCTTGACGAATTGCACACCTACCGAGGACGACAAGGGGCGGATATCGCCATGCTGTTGCGGCGGTTGGCAAACATGGCCCCTGTAGATTCATTGCAGTATATCGGGACTTCCGCCACCATGTCCACAGAAGGAACGTTCAAGAAACAGCGCCGAGTCATTGCGAATGTTGCCAGTGCCCTTTTTGGAGCGACCGTCAATCCGGAACGCGTGATTGGGGAAACGCTTGAGCGTGCCACCCAGGCACAATTGGACGAAGAATTGCGCGCCGATTTGCAGACGATAATTGCCTCCGGCGACAATATGCGCTGGCCAGATCGGTATGACGATTTTATTGCCAATCCAATGACCGTTTGGCTGGAAAACCAGTTAGGGATACATCCTGACGAAGATGGACATTTAATTCGCCAGCTACCACGATCAATAGGTGGAGACAATGGATTGGCGAATGAGTTGGCACAGTTGACCGGTCTTGGATTCGACAAGTGCGCAGCGACAATTCGAAATGCTTTGTTGGCAGGAGCAGATTGCACGGAATCTCCAATAACACGGAAAAAACCTCTCACCTTTCGGCTTCATCAATTTTTTAGTCGTGGCGATACCGTGTATGCAACGATTGCCAGTGCTGAAGAGCGGCATATCACTTTGCAAGGACAGCAATTCGCCCCCGAAAATGGGGGGCGTTTATATCCGCTTGTATTTTGTCGTGAATGCGGACAGGAGTATTACTGCGTCAAAAAGGAGGAGAGTGGTGACGTATGGCTTTCCAGACCATTTGACCAAAGAGCGGAAACCGAAAACGAAGAGCACGGGTATATTTTCTTTGGAGGAGAGCATCCGTGGCCGGAAGAACGTGATGATCCGGCTGTTCAGGAGCGAGTGCCTGACGAATGGCTGGAAGAACACAAGGACGGTACCCGAATCAAGCGAAAACGCCTGGCGGATTTGCCGCGTACTCTTTATCTGGATCCTGATGGCGCTGAAACGCATTGCGGGGGGACTCTCGGACACTTTATCGCCTCCCCACTTAAATTCTGCCCCAATTGCGGTGTAGCCTACGGGCGTCGTGGTGAGGCGTCCAAATTAGCAACACTGGGCACAGGGGGGCGATCCACGGCAACCACCGTGCTCGCCTTGGCCTCATTGCGCGAAATGAATGATGCGGTTGTTCCGGAGAAGGAACGCAAGCTGCTCGATTTTACGGATAATCGCCAAGACGCGTCTCTTCAGGCAGGCCATTTCAACGATTTTCTTGAAACGACGCTGATGCGCTCCGCATTATGGCGTGCTTTGGATGAGGCGGGGACGGAAGGATTGCGGCACCATGAATTAGCGCAGGCAGTATTTCGAACGCTCAATTTGCCGCCGGAACGCTATCTGTCCGATCCTGGAGTGCGTTATGCCGCGCTGGAACGCGGACAGCAAGTTTTTCGCGCCTTGTTGGCATATCGACTGTATACTGATTTGCGGCGAGGGTGGAGGCTGACCGCGCCGAATCTTGAGCAAATTGACTTGCTGCATTTTGAGTACCAATCGCTTGAGGAACTCTGTCGATGTGATAGCGACTGGGGACGCCAGGATGGCGAACCGCGCGACAGACATCCAGCCTGGTTGGCTGCCACGCCGGAAATACGGCAGGAAGCGGCAAAAATTCTTTTGGATCACCTGCGCCGGGAACTTGCCATCAAGGTGATGGATTTGGATCGCCAAAATGGGGAAATACTTAAAAGACAGGTTTGGCAATCCCTGTGCGACCCATGGAGATTTGAGGATGACGAGTACTTGACGTATTCATCCGTAGCATGGGTTGGCCCCAGAACCGGTAGGCGTGCAAGCGGTGGAGATGTCTATTTGTCGCCCCGCAGCGGCTTGGGACGATGCTTGCGTCGCTTATTATCGCGGAATGGTTTGCCGCATGACGACATGCTTGCCATTATTGAGGATCTCCTGCGCAGCTTGGCATTAGCGGGACTGGTTGAACGTGTCGGCGCACCATCGGAAGGGGGCGGTCCCGGCGGATGGCAGTTAAACGCCGAAGCGATGATCTGGAAAATTGGCCCTGGCACCGAAGTGTATTATGATCCGGTTCGTATACCGCGCCCCTCAAGAAAAGGCAGCAGGCCGCATCCGTTTTTTGTAAACCTGTATCGGGACGGCGTCAAAGGCCTGGAGAGCCTGCGCGCACACGAACATACGGCGCAGGTTGCCCCGGATATTCGCCAGGAACGCGAGAGAAACTTTCGCTCGGGAAAACTGCCTGTTCTGTTTTGCTCGCCCACGATGGAGCTTGGCGTCGACATTGCCGAGCTCGATGTTGTCGGTTTGCGCAATGTTCCTCCCACGCCCGCCAATTACGCCCAGCGTTCGGGGCGAGCCGGTCGCAGCGGGCAGGCGGCGCTGGTATTTACCTATTGTTCCGGAGGCAGTGCTCACGATCAGTATTATTTCCGCAGGAACGTGATGATGGTCGCCGGGGCTGTGCGGCCGCCGCGCATCGATCTGACCAATGAAGATCTGATTCGCAGCCACATCCACGCCATATGGCTTTCCGAGAGTGGCGAATCGCTCAAAAAAGGACTGCACGAATTATTGGATCTTTCCAACCATAACTTGGAGCGGCCGGCTGTCATTTCTGGTTTGCGTGCAGCGCTGCATAATCCTGAAACCGCGCGAAAGACCTATGAGCGCTCGGTCGAGGTTTTGAATGAATTGCGAGGAGAGCTCGCCAGGACCGACTGGTTCACCGATGAATGGTTGAGGCAAACAATCGAGGGAATGCCGCGTGCTTTTGAAGAGGCGTGCATTCGTTGGTGGAAGCTGTATACCGATGCCTGTCGGCAGATGGAACGGCAGAACGCTATAAGCCTCGATGCCAGTCGAACCACCGAGGACAAGGATGAAGCGAAGCGTTTATGGAATGAGGCACACGCACAACGGAAACTTCTGACAAATGAAGAGGAGTTCCGGCAGAGTGACTTTTTCAGCTATCGATATTTCGCCAGCGAAGGTTTTCTTCCCGGCTACAGCTTTCCTCGGCTTCCCTTGTCAGCTTACATTCCCGGGCGTAATGCACGAGGTGAAGACGGTGATTATCTTTCTCGTCCACGCTTTCTGGCAGTCAGTGAATTTGGCCCCCGGGCGCTCATTTATCACGAAGGGGCCCAATATGAAGTGAAAAAAGTGGCGCTAGGGATCACTCCTGATGGCCAGCTGCCAATCCGGACGATAAAGCTGTGTCCCAATTGTGGCTACCTCCATCCGGTGGAGCCGGGGGAAGCTGTGGAGCTGTGCCAGTCCTGTCGGCACACACTTGAATCGGCATTGCCGAATCTTTTTCAGATGCGCAATGTCACCGTGCGCCGGCGTAACCGAATCACTTCTGATGAGGAAGAGCGGCTTCGCCTCGGATATGTTCTCCGTACGGCGGTCCGTTTTGCCGAGCGAGAACATAACAGTGGCCGTTCCGCCGAAATAGTTCTTCATAATGGCTCTGTTTGGGGACGAATCCTGTATGGAGGGGCTGCGACATTATGGAGAATGAACCTTGGCTGGAAACGTCGGCGCAACGGCGGTTCTCTCGGATTTTACCTCGATACGCAAAAGGGCGTCTGGGAGACCTTACCGGAAGAACATGCCGAAGACGGCATGTCGGTATCACATGATCGTGATGATCCCCAAATGGCCAGGTCCCGCCAAGTCATCCCCTATGTGGAAGACCGGCGCAACATTCTTATGGTAATACCCGAGTCCAACCCGGGTATTTCTGTAATAGCCACGCTTCAGGCCGCGTTGCGTTCCGCCATGCTGGCGTATTTTCAGTTGGAGGATAGTGAGCTTGCCGCCGAAGCGTTGCCCGACGTCGAGCGTCGGAATCGGCTGTTGTTTTATGAATCGGCCGAAGGCGGAGCCGGAGTCCTTCGGCAGTTGATCGACGACCCGAATGCCTGGCCCGCGATCATACGCCAGGCGCTTGAACTGTGCCACTATCGACCGGATACGGGAGAAGACCTCCATCGTTTGGATGGCGCCAGCGAAGATTGTATCGCCGGCTGCTATGATTGCCTGTTAAACTACGGAAACCAGGGCGACCATGCGATTATTGACAGGCGCTCCATAAAAGATCTGCTCTTGGAGCTTCTGCATTCTCATGCGAAATCGTCGCCGAATTTGGGAACCCGAATAGAGCATCTTGAAAACCTCAAGGCGCTTGCCGGCTCCGATCTCGAAAGACGCTGGCTGGATTGGTTGGACAACTGCCACGGGCGCTTGCCCGATGTGGCACAGCCGTTACTGCTGGAACAGGGAACAAAGCCGGACTTTCTCTACACCGGTAGCGAAGGGATAGGGACGCCCACGGCAATATACGTTGATGGCCCGCCTCACGATTATCCCGAACGGCAGGTGCGAGACAAGTCCGTGACTGAAGTGTTGGAGAATGCGGGGTATCTTGTGATACGTTTCCACCATGAAGCCGATTGGGATAGTGTTCGCGATCGGTATCCGAATATATTCAGGAGTCGGCAATGAGCGTTTCGGAGGTTGGTGCGGAAGGTTTTCGGACGTTTCCTCCCGGAACCCTTGTGACCGCACGGGGACGGGATTGGGTCGTGCTACCCGAATCGTACGAAAATTTACTCATGGTGCGGCCTCTTGGCGGCACCGATGAGGAAGTAACCGGTATATGCCTTGATTTTGAACAAGTGGCTCAAGCGAAGTTTTCTCCTCCGACCACAAAACATCCCGGCGATCACAGATCCGGCCGCTTGCTTCGCGATGCGATTCGGTTGGGTTTTCGTTCAGGCGGGGGACCGTTTCGCAGTTTCGGACGCTTAGCATTTGATCCCCGCCCATACCAATTGGTGCCATTGCTGCTTGCGCTCAGGCAATCCACGGTGCGATTGCTTATCGCCGACGACGTGGGCATAGGCAAAACTGTTGAGGCGGGGTTGATTGCGCGGGAATTGCTCGATCGCGGCGAGATTCGCAGTCTTTCGATTTTATGCCTGCCGCATTTGGTCGAGCAATGGCAGAATGAGCTCCGCGAAAAATTCCACATCGATGCGGTTGCGGTTAAACCAGCCACGGCGGATCGTTTGGAGCGCGGGTGTATCGTGGGAGAATCGCTTTTCGACCACCATCCTTTCACAGTGGTGTCTATCGATTTCATTAAGTCCGATCGCTGGCGGCCGAAATTTCTGGCCGCCGGCCCCCAACTGGTCATTGTC
>DAIOFH010000178.1:0-6015 GCA_036745875.1 Planctomycetota bacterium
TTTTACATTCTGCTCTGCCAATGGGCTTATTTCTCGCCTTTGAGAAAATTCAGCGCGCCGCCGAGTTTGTCCAGCAGGCCGCCCGCGTTGTTGGCGGCAAGCTCGTCCTGCAGTACCTTCTGGAATGCGTCAATCACCTTGCCGCAGGTATCGGGGGTGACGCCGGTCATTTCAGCCACCTTGGCGAGCATTTCCGTTTTATTCATGGCGTTAGTCCTTTTTTTCATAAAAGACGCGGGTAGCCTTGCCTTCCTGGCGGGGCAAACCGCCGGGGAGGAAAACATCGCCTTTCGGCGAAAAGCCGAGGCGTTCCTTGAGGTGTTTTTCCACCGTGAAGCCGGTGACGCCGGATTCGGCTTCGACATTGATTCTGACGTCCTTGACGCCCTTGGTCTCTTCTATGATGATCTGGTAGTTCGGCTTGACGCCGGGAATCTCCAGGAGCGCCTGTTCCACCTGGCTCGGGAAGAAATTGATGCCCTTGATTATGAGCATGTCGTCGACGCGGCCCGTAATCGGGGCGATCCGGATGTGGGTGCGGCCGCAGGAACAAACGGAACGCGAGACAATCCTGGTCAGGTCGCCGGTGCGGAAGCGGATGACCGGAATGGCCGAGCGGGTGAGGCTGGTGACATACAGTTCGCCCTCCTCGCCATCCGGAAGCGGCTCCTGGGTGTTGCGGTCGAGGACTTCGATGATGTAGTGGTCTTCCCAGACGTGAAGCCCGTCGTGGGCCTGGCAGTCCTGTCCGAGGGTGCCGACGCCGCCTGTTTCAGTCATGCCGTAGACGTTGAACGCCTCCAGGTTCAGGCCTTCCTCTATGGTTTTCTTCATGCTGTCGGAAAAAATCTCCGCGCCGAAAACCCCGATGCCCATATTGGGGAGCTTGTCGCCAGATTTTTGCAGTTCCTCGAGGATTCGTATGCCGTAGGAGACGACGCCGGTCATGATACGGGTGCCGAAGTCCTTGGCAAGTTTGATCTGGCGGGCGGTGTTTCCGGCGCCGGTGGGTATTACCAGGAGGCCAAGCCTGCGTGCGCCGTGGTACATGCCGAAGCCGCCGTTGAAGAGGCCGAAAGAGGGGGTGACCTGGATGGGGTCGCCGGGTTTGCAGCCAGCCATTGCGTAGCAGCGCGCCATGCAGTCGGCCCACTGCTCGAGATCGCCCTGATTGTAGAGCATGGCTATCGGGGTGCCGGTGGAGCCGGAAGACATGTGCATTTCTCGGATATTGGCGATATCTTCGCAGAGGAAGCCGTGGGGATAGGCGAGGCGGAGGTCTTCCTTGTCCATGGTGGGAAGCCTGGTAATGTCGGCCGGGATGCGGATGTCGGCAGGCTCGGCATCCGCTTTTTCAAAGCGTTCGCGGTAGAGGGGGTTGTTATCATAGACGTACCTGACGATTTTTTTCAGGCGTTCCATTTGCAGGGTTGCAAGCTGGTCCTGCGACATTGACTCCAATTCCGGCTGGAACATATTCGCTTTCACGGTGGGTTCCCTCTTTGATAGATCTGTGGTAGATAAACTCGCCAATAAAAAAAGGCCGGAATGATCCGGCCTTGGTATTTTATTACGTTTTCAGAACCCAGTCAATTACAGACCCAGTTCGAAGCGGGCGAAATCGACGACTTCTGCCTTGCCGCCGGCGACCTTGGCGGCCGTTTCCAGCATCTTGGCCACGGTGGCCTTGCCGTCCGGGTCCTTGACGAATATTTGTTCGGTGAGAACCCTGTCGCCGTAGAACTTCTCGAGCTTTCCTTCCATGATCTTGTCGCGGATGTTCTCCGGCTTCTTCATGACTTCTTCCATGAAGATTTCCTTTTCCTTTTCGATGACGTCCGTCGGGATGTCTTCGCGCCTCCAGGCCAGGGGCCTGGCGGCAACCGCGTGCATGGAAATGTCGTTGGCGGCGGTCTTGATCGCTTCATGACCGGCGTCGACGCCGTCGAGGCGCAGGGACACCATTGCGCCCGCCTTCTTGTTGAAGTGCGCGTAGTAGCCGATGAGGCCGCCGGCGGGGGCGTCCATGGTGACCGCCTTGCGGAGCTGGATGTTTTCGCCAACGACGCCGATGACGGACTTGATGGAGTCGGCGATGGTGCCGTCCGGGGAAGCGGACTTGAGGAGATCGTCGGCGGATTTCACCTTTTCCTTCAGCGCGGTCGTAAGCGCGAGTTCGACGAGGGCGATAAAGCGCTCGTTGTTGGTGGTGGGTTCCTGTTCGCACGCGAGTTCGATCATGGCGGCAATGTTGCCTTCGTGACGGATGGCGATGACGCCCTGTCCGGTGGGACGATCGGCCTTCTTGGCAGCCTTGTCCAGACCCTGTTTACGGAGGGACATTTCGGCTTTTTCCATGTCGCCGTCGCATTCGGTAAGTGCGTTTTTGCACTGGGTGATGCCCATGCCGGTCTTTTCACGAAGTTCTTTTATCATTTTGGCGTCAACTGCCATTTCTATCTCCTCTGATGTTTCAATAGAACCACAGCCGCAGGGGAGCGGTTCAGGTAATATGTTCAAAATGTTATATATAACCGGGCTGCCGGAGGGCAGGGTAGGTTATTCGTTTCCGCCGTAGGAGAAGCCGCCGACCTGGGAGAAATCGGTGGGTGTCTCGATACCTTTGTCTTCTGCGGGGGCGGAACCTTCGCCGGCGTCCCTGCCGCCCTGCTGCTGGGCACGCTGTTTCACTGCGCCCTGGAGGGCGAAGTTCTTGCGACCCTCGATGACGGCGTCCGCCATTTTGGAAAGCAGGTACTGGATCGAGCAGAACGCGTCGTCGTTGCCGGGAATGACGAAATCGAGCATGGACGGATCGTCATCGGTATCGACGATGCCGACGAGCGGAATGCCCAGTTTGACGCCTTCGGCGATGGCGATGTGTTCAGTGGCCGGATCGACGACGACGATTGCGCCGGGGATGTCCTTCATGTTGCGGATACCCTCGAAGTTGCGGAAGATTTTCTTCTTCTCGCGGGTGAGGGAGGAGATCATCTTTTTGGAGAATTCCTGGATCTTGCCGCCCGTTTCCAGGTCTTCGAGCTCCTGGAGGCGGTTGATGCGGCGGCGCATGGTGTTCATGTTGGTGAGGGTGCCGCCGAGCCAGCGGTTGCAGACGAAGTACGATTCCGAGCGTGTGGCTTCCTGGCGGATGATGTCGGCGGCCTGGCGCTTGGTGCCGACGAACAGGACCTGCTTGCCCTGGGCTGCGGTTTGGGCGAGGAAGTGCCATGAGCGGATAAGGGATTTGAGCGTTTCCCTGAGGTCGATGATGTGGATTTTGTTCTGTTTGGAGAAGATGTACGGCTTCATCTTGGGGTTCCAGCGTGAAGCGGCGCTGCCGAAGTGAACTCCGGATTCGATCAATTCCTTGAGTGTTGCAATTGCCATTAGTGAATTCCTTCCAGATCTGCCCGCATACCTCTTTCATCTTTCAACCACAACAGCTGTGGCAGACGAATAAACGGCTACAGACCGCACCAAAGAGAAAAAAATATCCCGGCGCGACACCTGTCGCGCCGTGAAGACAATAAAATATTACAGGAATTAAAAAATGATGTCAACAAGATGTTTTGTTTCTTCTTCATATTTTAAATTTATGGCGAGGAGGAAGCCGGCGGAGTCGCAGGCGCTGCCTGTGCCGGTGGAGCCGCTTCCTGCGCCTTGCTGCCATGAGTTGATTTAAACCATAACCAGCCTGCGACAGCCAGTATACCCACAATGAAAGCAATGTAAAACGCCTTCATCCGCCAGCGTTTATAATGCAGCAACGGATCGATAAAACCGTCGCTATGGGAATTTTCAGGTAGTTCCGCAGTCTGAGTCAGCTGGTGTGACAGGCCGTAGTTTATCACCACCCGGCCATTCACCGCCCACCCTGAGGCTTCCAGAAGCGGACCAAGGGTGCGCTGCCGCAACTTCAACCAGGCAATCAACAACGACGGTCCTGAAATGATCAGGAAAAGGCCAAGTATCAACAACGGCAGCTGCCACCATTCCATGGCGAAAAGCGCTCGCGCGATGCCGGCCACCGCTGTACCGATAGCGCCGAGCGCCAAGCCGACAGCGGCGAAAATGCCGACATTCCTGCCGATGTCGAAAGACGGAGCGGGCGCTGCCGCCGGATTCATGGCTGTGGTGCTCATCTGGTCCAGCTTTTGACCCGCTGAAGCGATAAGCCCGGCCTGCTTGTCCGAAGCGATTTTGTTGATCTGTTCGGTAATCATGTTGCCGACTTTTTTGTACGGACTCCACAACGCCTGCCACAAGCCGATGGGATTGGAGACGACTTTCATGACGGTCGCGTCCCAGTCCGCTCCGATATTGTCGACAAAGACGCCGTTTCTCCCCTCCAGCAGAAGGTCCGAGTCCCCGGAAGTCACCGCCGCAACGATATCCATCTGCTTTTCCGGATCCTTCGTTCCCTGCTTCCTCCCCTGCGTGCAATGGCAGTAAAGAAGGAACAGCTGGCTGCGAGAGGCAAGCTTGGCATGGTTTTCGATTTCCGCCGCAGGCATGCACAGGCGGCAGCTCCTGCCGTCGATATACAGTGTTCCCGACTGGAATGCCGCTTCCTTGTCGGGCGCGTAGAATTCGGTGAAGGAGACGAAATTATTGAGCAGCCGATAGAGGTGCCGGTGGTAGAGGACGAGCCGCTCCACCTCGGCGATGTCTGCCGCCGCCGCGGGCATATTGCTGTCCTTGTCGGCCAGTTCGTCGAACCGGGCCGGGAGGTCGCTGGCGAGAATTTCCGACACGCGTTCGTCGCCAAGCTTGTCCGGAAGCGATGACGGCGGGAAGCTGATTGTCACGGCCGCGGGCGCGGGCTTCAGTTGGAGCGCCTTCGCGTACGGGGTGAACTTCTCGTCTATTAGCTTCCATTCCTTCGGTGTCATTGCTTTGGGATCGGCGAGGAGCGGCTTGACAAGGTCGGCGAAGCGGATGACCTTTTCGCGCCAGGCTGGGTTGAGGGCGGTTTCGAGGTTCAGGGGTTTGTCCGGCTCGACATGCGCCAGGGGAAGATCGGCCAGTGCCGAAGTATCCAGGACGCCCTGGCTTGCCGGTACGGCGATCTTGTCTTCCGCGTTCAGCATCGCCTGCGTCTGCGGGGCGAAGGAGGCCAGTTCGCAGCGCAGGAAATAGTCGTCGATTTTTCCCCGCAGTTCCTCGATAAGCTGCCACGCCTCAGATGTGCCGCTGCCCAGCGGGGCCGAGGCGTGGTCGACGTTGTTGCGCCAGTCCCGCCAGCCCTGCAGGGTTTTTACAAATCCGGCCGAGATTTCCTTGTTGATGCCTGCCTGCCCCCCAGTGTCTTCGACGCCGCCTATTACATGCATGGCTTCGATGATGTATTGCTGCATGTCGGGATCGAGTGAAGGCAGGGGCGGCAGGATGCCGTCGCCGTTGAACATCATTTCGGACGCGTGGGCTGAGGATTGCTTGACGTCATCCTCGCTGAGCGTTTCGGCATCTGCTTTGCCGAGGTTCCCGAGGATGGCCTTGCCGGTGGCAAGGAGCTTTTTGCCGGGATCTGTGGAGTCGTCGATGGCGGAAAGGGGCAAGGCGTCCGGCGGGTCGATTATCGCGCCCGGATCCTTGAGTCGGGCGCACAACCATTCCATCGCCTCAATAATTTCGGGGATGCGGATTCTTCCGTCCTTGTCTTTGTCGATGAGAGTGAGGGTGCGGGCGTCAAACTCCATCCCGGAGGCTGGGCAACTCAGCGCCACCCATAATTTGGGGTCGAGTTCCGGCAAATGGCAAAGGTCGTCCGAGGTTTTCAGGACAACCTGGTCAAGGCCGCCTATGCGCCTGAATGTCCAGTCATATCCGGTGTCGTTTTTGGCCATCGGCAGCTCCTCCCGTTTCCTCGCCAGTAGTGTAGGGCATATGATCCAACAAAATGCCCTGTTTCGCAAGGCGAAACAGGGCCGAAGAACTGACTCCCCGAAAGAATAGCGCTAATACTACAGTAGCGGATTGAATTTTGTTCGTTTTCTATAATGACATTTCCTT
>DAIOFH010000179.1:0-5965 GCA_036745875.1 Planctomycetota bacterium
TCCCTCGCGGGAGCGCCTTTCCCCGGGCGGTTGGCGTTTTCCTTACCGCCCGTAACGGGGAAGCGAATTAAAACGCGTCGTCCGCGGTCAGGGGGATCACTTCGCCCGCGAGCATTTTTACATCGCGCTGTGCGGTGGTATACTCGCGAATCGGCTCGGGCTCGGAAAAATTCGTCACCAGCATTGCTTTTCCGTCATATCTTCCCGGGTGGCCGAATTGCTCGCCACTGGGGATATGGCCATTCCCATGGGAATGACCGTTCCCATTGCCATTCCCGTTCCCGTTCATGTTTACGCCTTTCACAAGGGATATGAGCTGTCCGACCATGCCGTTCAAGCTGTCCGCCTGGGCTGTCAGCTGTACCGAAGCCGAAGCCGACTCTTCCGCGGATGCCGCATTTTGTTGGGTAACCTTGTCCATCTGCGCCACCGCCGTGTTGACCTGGTCAACCCCCTGGGCCTGTTCGTTGGTGGCGGCGGTGATTTCGTTGATAAGGCCCGCCACCTTGCTGGAACCGTCCTGTATGACCTGGAAGCTGTCGTTCAGTTCCTTGGCGATGTCCGACCCTTTGCTGATATTTTCTATCGTGCTTTCAATCAGTTCCGTCGTGTCCCGCGCAGCCTGGGCGGAGCGTTGCGCCAGGTTCCTGACTTCGTCCGCCACCACCGCGAAGCCCTTGCCCGCCTCGCCGGCGCGGGCCGCCTCCACCGCCGCATTCAAGGCAAGGAGGTTGGTCTGGAAGGCGATGTCTTCAATGGTCTTGATGATCTGGCTGATCTTTTCCGCAGATTCGTTGATGGAATCCATGGCCCGCATCATGTTCCCGACCGCTTCAGAACCGTGGCCGATCTGGTCGTTGTTAGTTTTTGTGGTGGTGTTGGTCTTGGATGCGTTGTCCGCGTTCTGCCGAGTCATGGATGCCATTTGCTCGAGTGCGGAGGATGTTTCCTCCAGGGACGCGGCCTGTTCCGTCGCGCCTTCGGCAAGGCTCTGGGAGGAGGAGCTGATCTGGCCGGATGCACTCAACACTTCGTTGGATGCGGAACCGAGGTTGCCGATGATGGCATTGAGCCTGCGCACTATCGCCTTGACTGTCAGGGTGGATAGGACCAGGCCGATGATGATGCCGACCGCGCTGCCGGCGGTCATGAGGATGATGGAGAAGCGGATCAATGCGGCTCCGTCCGCCGTTTGCTTCTCGATGTCGTCGGAGGCGATTTTGACCAGGTTGTCGATGCAGGCCACGAAATCCTGTTCGGCCGCCGCCGCTGTCGTTGCGAAAATTTCCGCAGCGCGGCCGTTGGTGTTGGCGTCGACCAGCGGCACCACCGTGTTGATGACGGTCATGCCGTCCTTCAACAGGGCCTGGAGGATGTTTTGCGTCTCGGCGCCGCCGGCGGCCGGCGGCAGTGCCGCAGCCACGGATTCCAGGGTGCTGTTGATTTTTTCCACGTTGGCGAGCATGGCTTCCTTGTACCGGGCGGCCGCCGCGGGATTGACTGAATTGACGTACCTGCCGATGGTGGCCTGGAAAAATGCCAGTTCGGCGCGAAGGCCGCGGATGGCGGACCCGTAGAGGTCAATCTGCGGGTCGTCGGACTTTTGTATTTCCACCGCGAGTTTTTCCAACCTTTGGTCAATCGCCTGCCAGAAATCGGATGACTGGTTGTACGCGGCCCTAGCTCGGTTGTTGGAGTTTTCCTCGCCGAGACGTCGTACTTCGATGGTGATCTCGACATATTTTTTCCAGTACTTCTCCAGGTCGGCCAACCCGTTCAATTGAGCCGGCGTCGGGTTTTCCGGGAGATGGCCGCGGAGGCTGGCAAGTTCCTTCATGAAAAGGTCGTTGATCTCGTCCAGCCTGTTGGCGGGCGCACGTATCTCTTCGTCCGTCGTGCCGCTCAATACAAGCTGGAGGTTGATCCGTCGTCGCAGTTGCAGTGCGGAAATTGTAGTGTAGTTGCTGTTGCGGTTCGCCAGGGTCGAAAGCATGGTCAGGCTGTTCCCCAGGGCGCGAACGCCGTAAATGCCGATGAGCATAATGGCGAAACATATGCAGATCAACAGTGCCACTATGCCGTAGATTTTTTTAGACATGGACATGACGATCTCCTTTTTGTCAACTACCATCCCCGGCCAAGAGGGCCAGGATATCCTTGAAAAAAGCCGCTATGCTACGTCAAAGCGGCATGTTTTATCGCACAACTGTTCGTACGGCATCGGCTTGGCGAACAAAAAACCCTGCGCATAGTCGACGCCCATCTTCCTGAGTAAATCAAGTTGCTCGCGTGTCTCCACCCCTTCGGCGATGAAGTGCATCTTGTGATAGTGGGCAAGCTCTATGAGCATTTTGAGCAGGTATTGTCGGTAGGAATCGCCCACGATGTTGTCGAGGAAAATTTTTTCCGTTTTGAGGGCTTTCGCCGTGATGTGGATCAGGTTCGCGAAGGACGAATAACCGGTGCCGAAATCGTCAAGGCTGAGGACGATCCCCTTTTCCGTCAGCTTCTTCAGCCCGTCGAGGTTGTGCTCGTCGAAAACCATTTTCGCGCTTTCGGTTATTTCCAGGTTCAGCTTGTGCGGCGGAAAGTCCGTTTTGTCCAGGGTGCTCAGAAGGTTTTGGATAAATGCGTCGTCGATTTTCATGGTCGGCGAGAAGTTGACGTCGAGGAAGAAATTCTTCTCGTCCAGGCGCAACGCTTTACACTCGTTCATCGCGGTTTTCCGCACCCAGGAGTCGACCTTGTCTATGAGGTTCAACTGTTCCGCCGCGTGGATGAACTCAAGGGGGGGCACCATCTCGCCGGACGGCGCAGTCCAGCGGCACAACGCTTCCAAAGCCATCCAGCGCTCCGATTGGACGTCGACGACCGGATGGTAGTGAACGTCGAAGCCCTGCATCTTGTCGTATATGCAGTTGATCAGGGAGTCCCGCAGCTGGAGGGCGCGGGTCGTTTTCTTGTCCGTCTCTTCGTCGTAGATGATGTATTTCATGCTGTTGTGTTCGGCGCCGTTGACCGTCTTGAGAAGGGTGTTCCGCATTTCGTTTTTGACGTACTTGCCGTAAATCACGCAGACCCGGATGGAGCAATAGCGGGAGATGCTGTTGCTGCCGACCGTGATGGCCCATGGTCTGTCGAAGCGCCGCAGTATCTCCTCGGCGCGCTTGCGGGCGTCGTCCAACGTCACCTTGCGGCCAAAAATGCCGAACCCGTTGTTGATCCGGTAGAGTTGTGAACGGTTGGACTCGCTGAAAAGGAGATAATCCCTGATCTGCTTAAGGATGTTGTCGCCGTTGTCCCATCCGTAAAGAGCATTTATTTCCCCGAAACGCTCAATGTCGAAATAGATGATGGCGACGGTCTCGAAGCTGGCCAGGTCGTTGATGTCCTGCTCCAGCTTGGCTCCGTTGGGAAGTTTGAGGACGTTGTCGAAATAAGCGATGTTCTCGAGCCTGTATTCCATGCGGGCCACATCCGAGATGTTGGTGATGGTCATGAGCAGGGAGGGAGTGCCCTGCCAGCGCACGATCCGCGCCGAGATTTGTTCCCACATCGCCATTTCACCCCAGTAGTAAATCGAGGTGTGCTCCTTCCCGTCGCCGCATTTTTGCAGCAGCTGATTGTAGACGGTGATGAACTCGGGCCAAAAGACCTGGCGGTAATGCTGGCCGATTATTTCTTCATAGTTTTTGCCGGTGTTTTTGCAGACAGTCGGGTTTGCGCGTCGAATGATCCCGTCGTCGCGGCCAATGATCATTATGGATAGGTCAGTCTGATCCAGGGGGCAATTCGGGCATTCGATTTTCTCGATCTTGTTCATGGCGTACTCCTTCGTTTGACGCCGCCGCCACTGGTCCGCGCTGGAAATAAGTTGATGGCAGGGTGCAGTCACAGGCCGCGCGGTCGGCCGTGCTGGCTAGCGCCGTGTACACTATCCGGGCGGGAATGGGTTCAAGTCGCAAATCCGGCTCCGGCCTTGAATCTATGCTTGTGGTGGAGAGCTGGGTGTGCCGTATGAGGAGCGAAGAGTAATTTTCCTCTCGTTCGGCATCCTTCGATGCCGCCGGGTGAGGACGGAGGGCATATCGGGCATTTCTTGTATTGCGGAAGGAAAATCCACACACTGCCGTGTTTTACCTTGGTATTTGCATAGACATCCTTTCAGCGGCGAAAATTCAGTGTTGCTGTCCTTCAGTATCAATCCCGTCGCCGGTCACAGAGCCATAGATGAAGTTCTGGACATCCTGGAGCATTTTGCGCGGGTCATAAGGGCTGTTGTACTGGTGGTTGAGCAGGTTATGGACTTCCACCTGCAATCCCATCAGAACGCTGTGCATGATGATGACGGCAACCGTTTGCGTGTCGAACCGGGGGGCTATTCCCGTGGCGATGCACTTGTCAAACCAATTCCTTAGGTGGTCGATGGCGTATTTCATGAAAATTTCCTCAAACATTTCCCCTGCCTTGGCATCGCGGAACTGTTCGGTTTGGATCATGGAAAAGGCGTAGCAGGTGAAGGTGTTCAGCATGCGCTTCGGTTCGTAAAAAATTGCTTCAAGCACTTCCTGAAGCGTGGTACATGCAGCTACTTTTTCACCAAGGTGCTCAAAATAAAGCTTGTATAAACGGCCGGCATGGTGGATCACCTCTTTCCACAGTGCGTCCTTGCTCTCAAAGTGGTTGTAGATGGAGGATTGGTTGATCCCCATTATCTTGGCCAGATCCCGCATTGACACCGCAGCATAGCCATGCTTGGCAAAAGACAGTGTTGCAATGAGGAGGATTCGCTCCTTTGTCCTGCAACTATCCTCTGTGAGTGGCAGGGTGTAGTTGTTTTCGAAAATCTTGTAGTCGAACTCGAAATTTTCATTCATAAGACACCGTTTTGTGGTATATAATGGCACTCTAAGTATTTGTTCATTTTTATTTATTATACTTCATGATTTGATTATTGCAAATGCCGATCTTCGACTATTCCTTTTTTTTCGAAGTTTAATCGAAAATAAAATATCCTCTTCGTATAAACAGTGTTATATTTTTTCTCTCACTCTTCTCTCTCACTGTGGCGAGCCGTACTGTGGTAATTATTTTTTTGATATAGATCGTTTTATGGCAATTTAATGATGAAATATTTCTTCGCGTTAAAATGGCAGGTTTTAACTTCGAACTTGTGTTCCAAAACGGGGAAACTTCACGAGATTTGCTATCGTGTCGTGACTCAGGCATTTCCGGAGTGCGCAGCCATTTTGTGTAGCGCATCGCCGGTGAGGCGGTAGGTGGTCCATTCGTCCATGCGCACCGCTCCCAGGGAGAGGTAGAATTGGATGCTTGGTTCGTTCCAGTCGAGGCAGGCCCATTCCAGTCTGCCGTAGCCCCGTTCCACGACCAGGCCGGCCAGATGGCCAAGCATTTTTTTGCCAAAGCCGTGGCCGCGTGCCTGCGGACGGATAAACAGGTCTTCAAGATAGATTCCGGGCAGGCTGAGGAAGGTCGAGAAAGACGTGAAGAACAAGGCAAAGCCGACCGGTTTGCCATCCGCTTCCCCCATAACGACTTCCGCCTTTTTTTCCCGGAACAGCCATTTTTCCAAAAGATCTTCCGTGGCGATGCAATCAGCCAAAAGGCGTTCGTATTCGGCCAGGCCCCGGATCAGGGACAATATTTCCGGAACATCCGCCGCAGTCGCCGCGCGGATGGAAAATTTGCTGAAGGTAAACGTGGTGTCGGTGGCCATGCACATCCTTTCCGAATGGTTTTTATGGGCTGGAAGACGGCAATCATAGCGGATATGCGCTTTTCCGGCAAAATGAAAACGACCGAAGCCGAAGCCACGGTCGTTTTCACTGGTATGTTTTTTGTCGAAAAAGGATTTATTCCCGGGTTATTTTCCGCAGGATCCCTAATTGAGGCTCATCCGGTTTCTTCGGGGATGTGCACGTCCAAAAGGCTCTCGGTCAGGCCC
>DAIOFH010000180.1:0-5874 GCA_036745875.1 Planctomycetota bacterium
ACGCTAACGTCCGCCAACGGCCCATAAGCCTTGGCGGATTTAGCTTTATATGGAGATGCGGTTCGCTTCGGTTCCGACAAAATCGTTGACATTCGAGCAGTTTGTGGGTATGTCTGTGGGTATCCGGCTTTTCAAGCAGAAAGGATACCCACATGCCGCTCACTGACCGCGCTATCGCGAATTTGAAGGCAACGGGCAAGATCCACAAGCATTTCGACGGCGGAGGCCTTTATGTCCACGTTTCTCCCAGTGGTGGGAAGCTGTGGCGAATGGCCTACCGTTTTGGCGGCAAGGAAAAGCTGCTAAGCTTTGGCTCCTACCCTGCCATTACCCTCAAAAGAGCCAGGGAAAAACGCGAGGAAGCCAAAACCTTACTTGCAGAGGGCATCGATCCCGGTGAACACAAAAAGGAAGTCACCAAAATCGCCGAGGAATTAACTCAAAATACCTTTGAGAATATCGCACGAGAGTGGCACGCCAAATTTTCCGAACGTTGGGAGCCGAAAAACGCCCGCAAAATCCTTATCCGCATGGAAAAGGACATATTCCCATTCATCGGCAGCATGTCCATTACTACCATCAAACCAAAGGAATTGCTTACCGTCATCCAGCGCATCGAGGCCCGCGGTGCGGTCGAGTACGCACACCGAACGATGCAGTATTGCGGCAAGGTATTCCGTTATGCCATCGCCACTGACCGAGCCGAACACGATATATCCGCCGATCTGCGCGGTGCGATACCGCCGCCCAAGACAAAACACCACGCCACTATTACCGATCCCATCAAAGTCGGGCAGCTTCTCCGTGCCACCGACAGCTATGACGGGCATTTTATAGTTCTCTGCGCTTTGAAATTAGCACCCCTCACCTTTGTGCGTCCTGGCGAATTACGCGGGGCGGAATGGGAGGAATTTGATTTCAACCGAGAGGAGTGGCGCATACCTCCGGCACGTATGAAAATGAACGAACAGCACATTGTTCCCCTCGCCCGTCAAACACTGGAAATCCTTCAAACGCTGCATAAGGTCAACGGTCACGGAAAATATCTTTTCCCGAGTGTTCTTACCGACCAACGCTCAATTAGCGACAATACCGTCAATACTGCCTTACGCCGTATGGGGTATAGCAAAGAGGAAATGACAGGTCACGGTTTCCGTTCAATGGCATCAACATTGCTCAACGAACTTGGCTGGAATGGCGATGCTATAGAACGGCAGCTTGCACATGCCGAGCGAAACAAAGTCCGTGCATCGTACAATTTTGCAGAGTTTTTGCCGGAGCGGCGTAAAATGATGCAGGCGTGGGCCGACTATTTGGACGAACTGCGCCAGACGAGCAACACCTGAATTGATCAAGAATCGACAGTAAAAGGATAATAATGCCAAATTGGGACGAATTTGTGGCCGCTTTTAAGGCCGATGAACGCCATAGCTCCATACCAACCGCTAATGACATTTACGCCAATTTCATAGGTGAATGGGACTTTGAATGGATTTCAAACGCCGGAACGTCGGAGGAGTTTCGCGTCAAAGGCGAATGGTTGTTTGTCCGGGCTCTGAACGGTCGGGCAATAGCGGATCTGTTCATATGCCCTTCTCGTGAGGAACGTAAGCAGGCCGGAATGCCGGAAGGTGAATATGGATTGAGTGTTCGCACCTATTCCCCTGAAACCCGTACATGGCACGTCTGCTACTCTTGCGGCGGAAAGCCGGATGTTTTGGAAAGCATTCCAGCCCGGAATGGGGACATTGTCCACCATCTGGTCAATAAGGAATACAAGTCCATATGGGCTTTTACTGAAATAACCGACACGTCCTTTCACTGGTCGAACCGGACGAGCCAGGACAACGGCCAATCATGGATTACGGTGGGCGATGTGTATGCGACACGCCGTCATTGCGACATGAACAACGTATAAGATTATTTCATGCGTCCATCACGTTCCAGCAAAGTCAACCATGCTTCTGCACGGCTCATTTCGTCAATGCTAAAAATGAAGGTCGGCTGAGTCGGATCGAATATATCTTTGGCATCGAGAACGAACCGTATATATTCCTCTAAACCTTCCTTGTAACGTGAATCCGTTATTTCTGATGCAGGCCCATGAAACGCCCATAACAGGCTTTCATGTGTGCCATCGAGCCCGATACGATTCAAATATTCCACCAGACGGGGCAGACAGTCGTTCGGTGTTGTCAGGTGTGCGAGCATGACTTTGTGCGCATCATCCTCTGACGAGCATTCCGCTACGATTGCCATTATCTTATTTACGATCGGTTGCTTTTCGGCGAATAGTTGCCGGGCCAGTCTGCTATGCCTGCGGTATATGGAATGCGTCGAGTGGATGTTGTGCTTGAAACAATAACATGCCGTTTTCCTTATCTGCCCCGAGTTATACGATACTCGCCGTCAGCAGAGTTTACATGTTATAAAATTCCATCTTTGCTGTCCGTCTGGATACTTATCTCCGTAGTCCTTCCGCTGTGGCAATGCCTCGAGAATATACCGCATTTTATCCCAGAATTGCAAGTGTTCGTCAGATTCCACCACCTTTGCAAATTGGGTTATCGCCACATCCAAAGCCCGCCATGAACGTTGGAAGGGAAGCGTACCCTTTATTTCATCGGAATGCCCCTCCAAGCAAAACCGCCTAATAAACTCGTCAATCATCATGTTCCGAACTTGTGCCGGAGTCTTGCCGAGCATTTGGAGTAAGAAGAAAAACTCATCTTTTCCGGGAGTTTGTAAAAAAATGGCGATTCTGTCGATCTCGTCCTTATTCATCCCACGGAGTCCGGGGGCGTCCAAGAACTGGCTTATTTCCAACATATCCAACTTTACTCCGATGTAATTTGCGAAACTGCTGGGTATGCCCGCTATCCAGAATTTCATACCTTCACATTCGCACGACGACCGTGCCATTCATCATTGTACCAATAGGAGGAAGGTATGCACAAGCAAGAATCAAATCTCGTTCTACCGCCGGAGGGTTTTGTCCGTCTGCCGGTAGTGGTCAAGGTGTTGGGAATCGGCAAAACTACATGGTGGTGTGGCATCAAGGATGGCCGTTTTCCCAAGGCTGTCAAATTGGGACCGAGAACGTCGGCATGGCGGGTTGAGGACATACGCGCCCTGATTGCCAATCCGACTCCGGCGACGAAAGGAGACACGAATGGACAATAGTCTCTTTCAGACTATCAAGGAATCCCTCAAGGGACAGTATGGCGGCATTATCGCCGCCATACTGCCGGGCGGGAAAGTACAGGGAAATGAGTATGTCTGCGGCTCACTGTCTGGCGGCCCCGGCACCTCATGCAAAACAAACATGCTCACCGGAATCGGTAAGGATTTCGCCACCGGCGAAGCGTGGCGAGATGTAATCGACCTCGCGGCGAAGGCATGGAACAAAACCCCACTGGACGCGGCGTATGCCCTTGCCAAGCAATACGGAATCACAGTCAATAAGGCATCAGCTAGGCCAAAACAACAACCTGCACGGCCTTCGGCACCATCCGCAATTGCGGAGCCGGTTGGTACCTTCAAGCCCATCATGCCGATCCCAGAGAATGCGCCGGATCTTCCAACGTGCCCACCATACACAAGGAAACATAGCTATCGTAATGCCCTGGGTCAGGTAATGTTTTACGTCCTCCGATACGACAAGAAGGACGCCAGCAAATCAATGCAGCCGGTTTGTTTCGGCAAAGATTGCGAAGGCAACCGGAACTGGTGTTTCAAAATGCCACCGGGACAGCGCTTGCTTTACGGTCTTGACCGTTTGGCCAAGGCAACACCGAATGCAATAGTGCTGCTGGTGGAAGGGGAAAAAGCGGCAGATGCGGCACAGGCGCTTTTCCCCGATTATGTCTGTATGACATGGAGCGGAGGCTGTGAAGCGGCAGCACTCACCGATTACAAGCCAATTGCCGAACGCGATGTCATCATTTGGCCGGACAACGACGCGCCGGGGCTGGCCGTGGCGTTGAGTCTTAAGAAACATATAGACGCGGAAAAACCGGAAAAAGAGGTTGTTGGGGAAAATACAGATTTACCCCCGGAATTGCGGATAATCCTGCCGCCTGAAAGTCTGCCGCCCAAGTGGGATCTCGCGGATGTTGCGCCGCCCGACTTCGATCCGATAGAATATATTCAACACTCACTTACGCCAGAAGAATACGCCAAGGGGCTTTTTGCCCGTAACAGTAAAGACCTCGGCTCGGCTGTCTTGTCGTTCATTTCGGACGACGAGGAAGAATTTATCCTCAACTCATGGCCCAAGCTGTCCCGAGAAGCATTACCCGGCATCGTCGGAGAATTTGTCGATCTCGCCACGGCGGACAGTGAAGCCGACCCTGCGGCGGTACTGGCGACCATGCTTGTCCGCTTTGCCGCCGAAGTGTATGGCCATGCGAAAGACAAAGGTCCATACATCTATGTAGGCGAAGCCATCCACCCGCCGCGCTTGTTCGCAGTCATCGCGGGCAATTCATCCAAAGCCAGAAAGGGAACATCCCGGCAACCGGTGGAGCGGCTTTTCGGGCGCGACCTGTGCGACCCGGAGGAACTCGCCAAACTGCACTTGCCACCGCCAGCGGCGACAAGCAACGGTCCATTATCAACCGGCGAGGGACTTGCCCACCAAGTGCGCGAAAACGCAGAGACCGAATCCGGACGCGATCAGCACGACAAGCGTCTGTTCATCATGGACGAGGAATTGTCAAACGCCCTCTCCTGCATCCGGCGCGAAGGAAACACCCTGTCAATGGCGATTCGGGTGTTTTGGGACAGCGGCGAATACACGCCGCTCACAAAGACCGACCCCGTGCGCGTCAAAGGTGCGCATATCAATTTTATAAGCCATATCACCAGATCCGAGTTAAAGGCGATGTTGCCCTCTGTCCACATGGTGAATGGTTTTGCAAATCGCATTTTGTGGATCTGTGCCAAACGAACATGTCTTGTGTCGCTCCCGGAAAGAATGCCTACGGACCTAATCGGCGATTTGCAATTGCGGATATGGAAACTCGTGGCCCAAGCGCAAGCAGTGGGGCAAGTGACCATGACGGTGGCGGCGAGGGAGACATGGCAGAATGTGTATGCCGAACTGTCGCAGGAATCACCCGGCGACGCGGGCGCAATTGTCAATCGTGCCGAGGCGCAAACCCTACGGCTTGCCCTCGTCTATGCCCTTCTGGACGGTAAAAAGTCAATAGATACGCCGCACATCCTTTCCGCTCTTGCCCTATGGCAATACGCGGCAGAATTGGCGGCGCTGTTGTTCGGCGCAAGCGGCGGCGATCCGGTCGAGAAAAAGATTCTCGCCCTGCTGCGACTTTGCCCTTCGGCATCGTCGACGGTCATCAATAAGGCGCTTGGCGGGCATGTGTCGGCAGAGCGGATACAGACCGCCATCAACAACCTTGAAGCCTCGAACAAGGTTTATGTGTGGGAGCAACGGATTCAGGGGAAAAGCGGTCGGCCCCCGAAATTCGTTCGACTGGTTGAGGACGGGAAGAAGTAGTGACGTTTGCGGATGTGCAATCCGGTGTATTGCGGGACGGGGTTTGTTTCCATTATATCGCGCTCTCCGCATATACCGGATTATCCGTTTTTTCCGCTCCTTCCCTAATAACTATGCCATTGGCAGCCCAAATCAGTATGGAGGGCATCGCATGAATAGCAACGCATACGCCCGCGCTCGCCGTTCAGCCGCCTACAGGGCGGCTTCGGTGCGAGATCGAGTGCCGTCTTACGGCACTAAGCCAGCATACCCATTGTGTCCACAGGACACAATGGGAGCTGGGCAAGGTGGGGAACTTCCCCCATAAGCGCTAACTTAACAACAAAGTCATTCTCTGTGTCTGTCGTACTCGT
>DAIOFH010000181.1:0-5867 GCA_036745875.1 Planctomycetota bacterium
ATCGCCATGTTGGAAAGGTTGGGCGCGACCGTTGCCGCGTCTTGCCCACGCTTCGGCGTCTTGTGGAAATGCATGGGAAAATGCCGCGCCGTGCCGGCGAAAAAATCGTAGTCGCAGATGAATTGCGAAAACCATGCCGACAGTCCGGACGAGGCGCGGTCGTTCGGCTCGCAGACCAGGAGAAACGCGTTGCCGGGTATGCTCGCGAGGGTCTGCAATTCGCTCGCCGGCTCCTTGAACAACGGGCGGAGTTCATCCAGGTATGCCCAGCGGTTGTCAAACGGCTTGAAGGGGTAGGGCTTGATTCGTTCTTCGCTGAAGAAGAGCTTGTCCAGCAATTTGCGGCGCGTCTTCACCGCATCGTATCGCGGTCCATCGGCCATGAGCCGAGGATACTTTTCCGCCAAAGCCCAATCGTCGATTGTGGGGTTGAAATAATCCCGCATTTGCCGGAACAGTTCGTCCGGATCGTTTCTGATAAGGGAAAATCCCCGCTGTTCCATCGGTCCTGCCAGCGGTTTTACTAGGGTCAGGTCGGAAAGCGATGGCCAGGCGTGGTACCCAAGGGTCGTTTGCGATGGCCTTAAGGAAAGTCGGTTCTCGCGGGAGGGTGTCAATTCAGGCTGGTTTTTGAAATCCAGCAACGCCGCGCCAATGTCTTCTTTATACTTGATTTCCTGGCCGGAAACGCGAGCGCCGCCGCCAGCCGGCGTTTTCACCAGGACTATCGAGGCGGAACCCTCTTTTCGAGCCGTGACGTTGTCGAGAAAGACGTCAGGCAGAACGTGTATCGCGATCGTTTTCGCCTGCTGGAGAAAAGCGTCCCGAATGGCGACGTCGGCGTCTTTTTCAAGCCAGGTAGCCGGGGTGATCAAAAGGGCGGCGGCGTTTGTCTGCTGCTGGAGAAAACCTTCGACCAGGCCGGCGTATTGCGCAAACGGATCCTCGGCGTCGAACGTGCGTATCCCGAAGCCGTCGCGGGCGATCTGCCCGTACCGCGTTACTAACTGCAGATTGCCGGTGACGTGTATTCCGCGCTCCCCGGCAAAACGCAGATCGCTCGTGAGCGCCCAAAAACTGCAAGCAGTGGGCCGAGGCAGGGCGCGGGGATTGTGGAGAGGGTTGCCCAGGGTCAACGTGACTCTCGGACACCCGTTGTTGTGGTCCATGCCGGCGAGCGCCGCCAGCACCCGCAAGCGCAGCACCTGGAATTTGAGCGGATCCGCTTCGATGGCGTACACATCGCCATAGTGATTCTTCGCCGCGAAACGCGGCAATGCCGCCGCCAAAAGGTTTCCGATTCCCGCGCGCGGATCCAGCCACCCGGTTCCTTCGCTCCCCAGGCCAGGGAAGAAGGGAATGGTATCGGCCAGATACTTGTCCAAAAAATCGATATGGACATCAAACACCTCACCGGCAGTACGATTCCAGCCGTCGCAGGCGCGCGCGTCGCCGGTCAGCGCCTTCCAGAACGCTTCGCAGAACGCGCGAATAAAATCGGGATGGGTGTTCCCTCGCAACAGGTCGGCGACAATACGGACATGGTCAAGCTCCTGCGCGTGCTTCGGCAGCCTCATGCCCGTATACAGAGAGTATATTTCATTCGGCACGATAGTTTCTGGTGAAATACCCAAATGCTGTTGCATGCAGGAGGCGACGTTGTCGAGGAGCACTGCGGCCATAAAGTGATAAAGGGCAAACTTTTCCCCGCCAAATCCCGAATAAACGACGCCAAGCCGTTCTTCCAGTGCCTTCATGTACAAAGAAAGCACTCTGTCATAGTCGCCGTCATGGATAAAATCGACGATGCGGGATTTCGCATACGACGCGAAAAAGGTTCCCGACACATCCGGAATATCACGCTGCTTCCAGGACATGAGCGCTCTGGTCAAAAAATGCTCAAACCCGGAAAGCGTGGGAGGCTCCGGCCTGCCGTCAGGCCGAATATCGGACAAGACGTTCTCTGGCAAATCATAGGATTCGCGGGCCATCAGTTTGTCGCCAAGCCGCACGAATGCGGTCCAGCGACGCCCGTTGGTGACCAAGACCTGTTGTATACTCGGCTCATTCCACTGCGAGAACTCCCGCAAATCAATAGGAAAGAAGGGTATATCTCTATCGGCCAGTCGGGGAAGAAACAGTACCAAGCCGCTTTCGGGAGGCATAAAACGGTCGACGATAAGCCCGTCGAGATGGTAGTAGTCAGAAAAATCTGTTTTGCGGCCGGCACGTTTTCCCTGCGCCATGGTGTAGGCGGCGAAAACATTCGCATCTTTAGTTACTGATGGCAGGCTGACCAATATGGTTTTGGGCTTTAATCGTCGGCCAACTGAATCGATCAACGAAAAAAAGTGAGTGCGGAAATTATTTTCCCGATCCATAATGAGCTCTTTACTATCGTATTATCAATATGTTATAATAAGTATGAGATGCGTAAGAATATAAATGCCCTATGTTTTTTAATAAAAATACTTAAATATAACGATTTTTATGATAGTGTTACCCATGATACTCCATTATCTATTTTTCGCCGAAGTCGGCGATAATGATCACGTCTCGACAAAGGGTGTACAAAAATTATGCCCTTTGATTTTATATCTTAGAATCAATATTTCAATGAAAAAAGGAGAAAAGAATGATGCGCATCGATTCGTTCGAGCAGCTGCGTGAGGCTACCGAGGCGGCAGGAAATAATCTCAAGAAGCCCCTGCGGGTTCTCGTGCTTATCGCCATGATCACCATGATCCAGCTCCGTAAGGCCTACAGCACGGACACAGAGGACCGGTACTTTGAGTGCATGAAAGCGGGTGACGTTTTCCCCGCGATCAAGGGGATCTACGATTTGTCCGCGTCGAAGATTTTCGGTTTTGACGGCGAACATCGGTTGAATTCCACCAAACGCAATGGCCAAACCCACATCCTCATGGAGCTGACCCCGGGTACCGAACGTGACGCCATTCTAAATGCCGCGGGCGTGAATGACGCCCACGGCCTCGGCCGTACCGACGAGGACAAAAGGAACGCGGTCCTCGCCCTGCTGGCGGACAGCGAATGGCAGCGCTGGTCCAGCACCAAGCTCGCCAAGATTTCGCGGACTTCCGTACCTTTTGTCGAAGGTCTGCGTCAGGAAGGCGAGGAAGTCTTGGGCACCAGTAAGGACGGAAGTGGCAAGACGACCAAGCGCAAGGTCGAACGCAATGGCAAGGTCTACGAGATGACCATTCCCACCAGGCAGCACAAGGATCCCGTGCAGGTCGCGCTGGCCAAGATCGTGAAACTTGTTGATGCCTTTGACCCCGAGGAGCGCCAGCGCCTCATCGTCGCGGTCATGGACAAGTTGAAGGACGGAGAGACGGCGGCGTAGGCTATTTTTCCGGCAAGAAATCAATTGTAATTCGTCAAATGGAGGATGTGCCATGAATATGATGCCAATGGGATCCAAGGCGGCGATCTATATCCGCACCGCCAGCCTTCCCCCGCTCGACGGCATTGCGGAACAGTATGCCGAAGCGGCGCGGGTTATTGACAGGTATGCGTTGAATGTTGTCGGGACCTACCGTGACCTCGGTGTTTCCGGCACGACAACCAAAGGTCGTGAAGCCTTGGAGCGGATGATTGCCGATATCGAGCCTCTCGGAATCAACGTCATTCTCGTCTCCGATGTCGCCAGGCTCTCGAGGGGAGGCCTGACGAGAGTGTGGGCGCTTTTGGATTTGTTCCGGGAGAAGGAGGCGCGTGTGTACGTCTGCCGGGATGATTTGTTTTTTGACACGTATGACCAGTGTCAGGTGTTTCGGGACTACGGGGCTCCTGCCACGGTCGGCAATGTGTAATCAACCGGCGATCTGTTGAAAACCGGTGGCGTTATCGTTTGTTTAGGAGGAAACTGCGATGGATGATGAAGCGATGATTGAAACTCCGTTCGACGACGATTATTTGTTCGAGGAGGAATTCGATCCCGTCGAAGTCGCGATCTGTCAGGCGCTGTATCCGGTTCTCTCGGGCGTGTTCGCCCGGGAACTGGTCCAGGCTCTTGACGGATAGCTCCTGTCTGTCATCATCCGTCGCGGCGCCTCCCATACGGAAAGGAGGTGGGGATGGATATCATCCCGCGGGGCGCAAAGGCGGCGACGTATCGCCGCAACTCCAGCGACCAGCAGATCAATTCCATCGAGGATCAGACGAGAAGCATCGACCGTATCGTCAAAGAGTTCGAGCTTGATGTGGTCAAAGCCTACGTGGACAAAGGAATTTCCGGCAGCACAATAACCGAACGCGACAGTCTGCTGACCCTGTTCGTCGAGGCGAAGTCTCTTGGCATCCAGTTTTTGCTTATCTACGACGTCAGCCGCTTGTCGCGCGGCGGTCAGAGCGATTTCTGGGAAATCGTCAAGAAGCTCAAGCAGGCCGGAGTCGTCATTTATTCGTGTCAGCATCGGATGTTCGTGACCGAGGAGAACGGCGCCATTTTCGGCATTGAGGCGTCCTTCGCCCGCAGTCACAACGTCAAGCACTCCCGGGACATCACGCGGACCCTCATTGAAGGCGTTCGGACGCGGAAAAGTGACCCCGGCAGGATACCACCCTTCGGCTTTGATCGCATGCGCTACGACGAATCAGGCAAAGCGGTCGAGCGTGTACGCTATCTCTCCGACGGTTTCAAGGTGACGATGGACCCGGAATCCGGTGAGGTGCGGTTGCGTCTGAAGCGTTCCGAGGCGCTCCCGAAGATAAAAAGCCATCGGGTAGAATTGGTGCCCGGCGCGCCGGAAGCGGTGGAGACGGTACGCCGGATGTTTCGGATGGCGAAGACCATGGGGTTTGTGCCGATCGCCGACACGTTGAATCGCGAAGGAATTCCGGGTCCGCGCGGTAAACTCTGGGCCGGCAGCAGCGTTCGCGACATGCTGAAGAACGTAGCCTACAAGGGGACGTTGCAGTACGGTAAAACCTTCAAGGCCAAATACCACAGGGTCAGCCAGGACCAACCCATGGAATTCGGATTTCTCCAGGAAGGACAGCTCAACCAAGGAGATGTCCCCGAAGAAGAGTGGTATGTCGAGGACGAACGGAACGCTGCCCTGATCCCGGCCGAAGAATTCGACGAGGTGCAGGCCGCCATGGCAACTCGGAGCCATCGGGTCACCCGTAGCCTGAGATGCGAAAAGCATATGTACTTATTGAGCGGCATCGCCAAGTGCAAGCGGTGCGGTTCACCGCTCCAGGGTCATACCCAACGCGGGAAAAATGGACAGGTCTATTATCGCTACGCCTGCGCTACCGCCAAAAAATACGGCCCGAGTCAGTGCGCGCGCTATAGCCTGGTCGCGTCCGATCTGGAAACGCACGTACTTAAGGAAGTGCGAAAGTATCTGGACACTGATTGCGCGTTGGAATCCTTGCGTCAAGGACTGGAACAGCTTCTCGACGAAAAATCGAAGGGCAAGTTGCATCTTGATGCTGTGCGTAAAAAGGTGGAAGCCATGGCGGCGAAAAGGGCTGCCTTGTTCAAGATGCTTACACCTGATAACATTGAGATGCTGCAGCCGGATATTGACGAAATGACCGCCGAGGAAAAACGTCTGAAAAAGGCCGTTGTCGAGGCGGAACGAGAAGCAGGCGCCCAGGTGGACAGGGAAGCGTTCATAACCCGGGCTCTGGATCATTATCGTGATCACGTCCTCGTGTTGCGGGGCGGTTGTGAAAACGCGTTGCGGGAAAGCCTTTTGGCGCTGGGCATCAGCGTCACCTATGACCCTGACAAGAAGGAAGGAGGAATCGAAGTATCCCCTTTTGTGTGCTCCGCCGCGAGTTAGAAAAAATGCTGGGCCCGGCAACGTACGTCACCGGGCCCAACTTACCCTCAA
>DAIOFH010000182.1:0-5582 GCA_036745875.1 Planctomycetota bacterium
CCCTCCATTCAATAGGTTGCATCAAATTGACTGATTTTTAGTCGTGTACTGTGGCAACAGCCCTTCGATGATCGTCACTTTCGGCGTCGTCAACGGCGTCGCCAATGTGGTCGGCTGCATCCTCAGCCCCTATATCCACAAGATATTCAGGCACAAGGCCAGGGCCGCCGCGTTCGACCTCTCCCTCATCGCCGCCGCAAGCATTCTGATGTTCTGGTTCCCGCCGACTGAAAGCGTGGCCATGTTCTACTCCCTCGCCTTCGTCGCCGGGATGGGTCAGGGCGCATACATCGTCATGCTGTTCTCCATGACCCCGGACGCCATCGATTACAGCCACTATCAGACCGGCATCAGCGCTGCGGGCTTCCAGTACGCCCTCGGCTCCTTCACCTGCAAGGTCGGCGGCCGTATTCTCGGCGCGCAGGTGGTGGGACAGAAAGGCGTGGACAAGCGCTGCGATGTGCTGGCCGTGGCGGTGCGTCTGGGACTGACGATGTCGCAGTTGCCGGAGTTCGAGTTGTGCTACGCGCCGCCCTATTCGTCCGCCAAGGATCCGGTGAACATGCTTGGCTATGTCACGGAAAACCTCCTGTCCGGCAAGGTAAGCCAGCGCTATTGGGAGCGTTCCCTGTCTGATGCGGAAAAAGGGCGGGCGCTCCTCCTGGATGTCCGGACGCAGCGCGAATACGACTCCGGCAACATCGAGGGCGCGGTACATATTCCCCTGGACGATCTGCGGCAACGGCTCACGGAACTTCCCAGGGACAAGACGCTGTACGTGCACTGCCAGAGCGGCCTCCGGAGCTATCTAGCCTGCCGCATCCTGGAACAAAACGGCTGGCCCTGCCACAATATGGCTGGCGGCTATAATGTCTACCAGTTGCACGCCAATACCACGGCGGGCACCGCCTGGTAAAATTGAAAGCGGGAAAATTTAAATATCAAACAACCCTCCAGCGAAAATCGTTGGAGGGTTTTTATGTTGACAGAAATTTATTTAATGCTTATAAAACCAATAAGTATTATAGGCATTGATTTTGAACGACAAAAACCGTATGTGAAGCGGGAGATATGGAAGGAGATCACCAATGTCAGCCAACGCATGGTCTTTTGAAACCAAGCAAATACACGTCGGACAGGAGCAGCCCGATCCGACAACCGGCGCGCGGGCGGTGCCGATATACCAGACGACATCTTACGTTTTCGAAAATTGCGACCATGCCGCCGCGCGTTTCAATTTGACCAATGCCGGAAACATCTACAGCCGGCTCACCAACCCGACGCAGGATGCATTTGAACAGCGCATTGCCTCGCTTGAGGGTGGCGTTGCCGCATTGGCGGTCTCCTCCGGAGCAGCCGCGATATATTACACATTCCTCAACCTTATGGGCGCAGGTGGGCATATCGTCTCCGAAAATACCCTTTATGGCGGGACCTATAACCTTTTCGCCCACACCCTTCCCGAGTACGGCATCCAGACAACCTTTGTCGATCCCTACGATCCGGGGGCATTTGAACGCGCCATACGGGAAAACACGCGGGCGATCTTTGTCGAATCATTCGGCAACCCGCACTCGAATCTCGTCGACATGGAAGCTGTCGCCGCGATTGCCCACAAACATGGCATCCCGCTGGTGGTGGACAACACTTTCGCCACTCCCTACCTGTTCCGTCCGATCGAGAACGGGGCCGACATTGTCGTGCATTCGGCCACCAAATTCATCGGCGGGCACGGCGTCGCGCTCGGAGGCGTAATTGTGGACGGCGGAAAGTTCGACTGGGCGTCGAGCGGCAAATTTCCCTCCCTCACCCAGGCGAACCCGAGTTATCACGGTTTGAGTTTCACCGAAGCAGTCGGCGCTGCCGCGTTTGTCACCAAGGTCCGGGCCATACTTCTCCGGGATACCGGAGCCACCCTTTCGCCGTTCAACGTGTTTTTGCTCCTTCTTGGTACTGAGACGTTGAGCCTGCGAGTGGAAAGGCATGTGCAAAACGCGCTCGCGGTGGTCGACTACCTGGCTGGCAACCCGCAGGTGGAAAAGGTGCATCATCCATCGCTCGCCGGCGATCCGAGTCATTCACTGTACAGGAGGTACTTCCCGCAGGGGGCAGGGTCGATATTCACTTTTGAAATCAAAGGGGACGAAAAGCAGGCGCGCACCTTCATAGATTCGCTGCAATTGTTCTCGCTTCTCGCCAATGTGGCCGACGTCAAAAGCCTGGTCATCCACCCTGCCAGCACCACCCACTCCCAGCTTTCTGAGTCCGAATTGCTGGAACAGGGAATCCGGCCGAATACGGTGCGCTTGTCGATAGGGACCGAGAACATCGACGACATTATTGGCGATCTGCGGCAGGCATTCACCAAAATTTGATGTTCCGGAGATACGGAAGTGAGAATATCCACGAAGGGCCGCTATGCGCTGCGCATCCTGCTGGACATGGCCCAGCACAGGGAGGACGGCTTCATCCCCTTGAAAACAATCGCAGAACGGCAGGGCATTTCAAAAAAATATCTTGACCAGATCATGATACTCCTGAACTGCACCGATTTTTTGCAGTCAACGCGCGGCTCCCAGGGCGGCTACAAATTGGCAAAGGACCCCGACCGCTATACTGTCGGGGACATCCTCCGGGCGACGGAGGGAAGCATCGCCCCGCTTTCCTGTATCGAAGACGGCGGCGCGGACTGCGAGCGCCATGCGAAATGCCTTGCCCGCCACGTCTGGCAGGGCCTGGAAAATGTCATGACCCAATACCTCGATACCATGACCCTGCAGGACATCCTTTCCCGCCATGACGTCGGTTGATGTATGGCGATTATTGGCGGCACAACCGGACTATCGCGTCCGTCAATTCATGGATGTGCCTGTCTTTGTCCAGCGATTTAGGATACAGTTCCACATATTCCGCCTGCGGCAGCAGGTCGGCGAGGCGCTTGGCAAGTTCCAGCGGATGGACAGCGTCGTTGTCCGTAGCCAATACCCGCGTGGGAATGGACTGCCGGGAAAGAGCGGGAATGTCCAGCCCCGGGTCGCTGGTCAAGACGGCGCGCAGGAGGGCGACCATGTCCCTGGCTTTTGTGCCGACCTTGTCGAAAATCGCTGCGAGCGAACTGGCGTTGTCAGGCGATTTCGACAGGAGGGTCTGGTATACCGTGGACCTGACAAACATTTCCTTGCCCCGCTCCGGTCCATGCAGGTCGAGGAAATCGGCGGCCGCACCGAAAACTAGCATATTGTCGGGGCAGCTGCCGTCAAGCCACGCGGGGCGCACCGACGCGAGATGAGTTACGCAACCGGGATAGCGCGCCGCATAATTTGCGGCAATTGCCGCTCCCATGGAAATGCCGGCAAATGCGGCTTGCCTTATGTCCAGATGCGTGAGGAGGGCGTTGAGATCGGCGACGAAGGTTCCGATCCCCAGTTCCGCAGCCGGTCCCAGTTCCGATCCGCCATGTCCGCGGCATTCAAGGGTGATCAACCGATAGTCCTTGTTTAAAAAGGACGTGACTGTCTGCTGGTGGTCGCCGGTCAGGCCATGCTGGAAAACAAGCGGGGTTCCTCCTCCGCCCTGGTCGTAGTAACTCAGTTTGACCCCGTCGTGCATGAATTCGTAGAGCATTTATAATCCTCCTGCGGCAAGGGCGTCGCGAAGAAAAATCGCCACCGTTTTCGCGTCCGCGGCGGCCAGGCCGTGCGTGACAAGGCATCCGGAAAAGCCGGATTTTCGCAGGCCCTTGACATAATAAGGATAATCCAGCACTCCTTGGCCCGCAACCGCGAATGAACCGTCCACCAGGCGGTCCTTGGCATGGGCAATGGCGATGTACGGGCCCAACAGGGATAAAGCATTATCAATGATTCGATGCTGTTCGTCAGGCGAAGAAACCTGTTCGAAAAGATTGGCCGCGTCGAAAATCACCCGTATCCGCCCGCCCATGGCATCCAGCAGTTTTTTCGCCCGGTCGGCAGAACTGACGACATTGGCGAACTCCGGTTCGATGCCAAGGAAGACGCCGTTGTCCTCGGCGATCTTCACCGCCTTTCCCATTGTTTCCAAAAGCTTGTCCCATGCCGCCGGAGTGTCGTTGTCAGGATGATGACGCCATTGGTTTTCCCGGTCCATCGTCCCGGTGCACAGGGTCAGGAGCGGGCAACCCATCCGTGATGCTGCCGAAGCCAGCACCGCAAGGCTGTGCAATCCGTCCTGTATGATTTTTTCGTCAGGGTGGATCATGTTGAAGGTGGCGGACAGCGCCGCCACTTCCACGCCATGGCGCTCTCCCGCCCCCCGGATCGCCTCCACAATCCTTCCCGGTATTTCCTTCGGCAGGGGCGCGATCCCGGCGCTCGCCAAATTGAACTGGGTCGCCGTGTAGCCGCACTCGCGCACGGATTTGAAAACGGTGTTCAAATCGCCGCCGGGAAATGCTTTTGAAAATATACCGAGACGCATTCAGACGCTCCCCTTCGCATCGGCAACCAGAACCCTTTTGCCGGTTTTTGTCGACTGGCGGATCGCGACAAGGGTTTTCACCACTTCAAGACCTTCCTGGATTGTCGCGCCGCGCATTGTGGAGCCGTTGCGGATGGTGTCCGCGAACGACTCCAGTTGCCTGCGGTAAAAATGTCCGTCGGCGGCGAGCGGCCGTGTCCAGGCCTCGCTTCTCTCGTCAAAGATATCCACGTCGCTGGATTTGAAATACCAGGGATTGTAGGTCTTTGCCATGACGCTGCCGTTTTCGCCATAAATCTGAAAGCCTTCATGCCAATCCATTCGGACGCCGACAGTCAGGTCGAGATGCCCAAGCGTCCCGTTGGCAAAAAAGACGTCGACAAACCAGGTGTGTACGCCGCCGCGAAAAAGATGCCGCGCCTCGACCGCCTCGATATTCCCCACCAGGAAATAGGCAAGGTCGACAAGATGGCTGCCGTGCGCCAGCAGGTAGTATTGCTCCTTGTCCGCTTTGGGGTCTGTGGACGGCCTGCGCCTGTCGGCGCTTGCGACGATTTTCGGCTGGACTGCATCGGTCACGACATAGCGGTGGGTGTTGTCGCAGTACCAACCCTTGTACGCGGCCATTTCGCCCATGCCGATTTTCACAAAATCGTGGGCCGCCTGGATGCCGTCGTCGAAACGCTTCATATGTGCAACCTGGAAAATGCTTGTTCCCTTTTCCACCAGATCCCGCAGCTCGACGACTTCTTCGATCACGACGCCGAGGGGCTTTTCGCAAAGCACATGCTTCCCCGCCAGAACGGCCTGTTTTGCAAGGGCGACATGGAAGGCGTCCGCGGCCGCGATGATGACGGCGTCGACCTCGGGATCGTCAAGCATCGCCTGGTAGTATGTATAGGCTTTTTTCGGAGCCCACATTGACTCCATGCGTCCGAGGATGTCAACGGCGCTGTCGCAGATCGCGTAGAGTTCCGCATTATGCGCCTTGGTGCAGGATTCAAAATGCGCAGCCTGGGCGATAGGGCCGCAGCCGAGGACGCCGACCTTGAGTTTTCCGCTGTCCATGCTAGTGCTTACTTGCAATAATATCTTGTAGTATATATACTGCGGCATGGGAGGAT
>DAIOFH010000183.1:0-5562 GCA_036745875.1 Planctomycetota bacterium
CGCGCCCGTTTTCTGTATTCTTATACTGTCATTCACAATCCGGCCGCTTTTTCCGCTTCTTCGAGGTCGGCGACCATCATGTCCCAGGCCTTGTCCAGCGGTACGCCGGGAAGGAACAGGCCGGTGGAGCCCATGACCAAAACCTGCGCACCCGCCTTGATCATGCATTCATAGGTATTATTGTTGCATGAGCCGTCTATCTCAATCAGGAAGTCAAGGCCGTGCTTTTTTCGGAAATCGACCAGCTCCTCGATTTTTTCCAGCATCTCGACAATAAAGGGCTGGGCCGCAAAGCCGGGGTCGACAGTCATGATGGTGATCTTGTCAGCCTGGTTAATGTAATGCTTTGCGCTGTCAATGGTTGTCTCCGGGTTGAAGACAAGGCCCGGCTTTTTCCCCAGGTCGCGGATCATTTTGATATTTCTGAATCCCTTGGCCGAAAGGGTCTCGACATGCATGCTGATATAGTCGGCTCCGGCATCGGCGCAGGATTTGATGAAATTCGCAGGCACTTCGACCATGAGGTGGGCGTCAATCGGCACCTTGGTGTTGGGACTGACCTGTTGGATGAAATACGGCGACAAGGTTAGATTGGGGACAAAATGCCCGTCCATGATGTCGACATGGTGAAAATGAATCTTTGGTTCCAAAAATGCCAGTTGTTCCGACATTTTCATCAGGTTCATGCACATAAGGGAAGGGGCGATTTGCGTTTTCATGTGGTTCTCTCTCCTCGGGTTAACATAATCAAACGGCAGTGTATACTACTGTCATGCGGAATGGAATTTTATTTGCCCATCCCCCTTGCGTTTTTTTTAAAATCTGCGAAGGATGAATTATTTCTCATTATTTTTTTCATGTAAAAAGAATGCCGCATGCGAATTTGTCGCTTTCCTTTCCCTAACTGTATAAAACTATTCCTCCCCTCCCAGTGAGAAGAGTATGGTTGCGCTGAGTATGGGACTCCTTACAACCATAACATCTGTAACCTGTTAGGAGATTTGTTTTTCCGGTCGGCCAAGCTTTATCCCCGCACTGTGGAACTGGGAAGTATTCTTTTATGGCTAAACCAACCTAAAAACAAGCTTATTCCGGAAAAGGGATTAAAAAATGATTTTTTCTATTTTTTTCCGAGGGAGGATGAATGCGCTCTGACAAGTAAATAATGTAGTGCGTAACGCTAAATTAGACTCCTTCTCCCAACCCCCGGTAGGAACTCCTCCTCCTTCCCCTTCCGGGGGTCGCTTTTAACTCGCGCCTAGTGCGCATTGAATATAGAAGCAACGAAAGAGTTTTATCCCAATACCCATCCCCGTGGGCCTTCCCCCAGGCCCTAGCGGTTCGACCTCTCCCCCGGTTGAACCGCTTTTTTATTGGAGAGGCATCGCATCCCTCCCCTCGGCCTGTGTATCGATCGATGGCCTTGCGTCGACATTCATATTATTTTTTATCAATGTTGACTTGTCGCATTTTTCGGTGATTATTAAGGTAGCGATCCAATTACGCCAGATATATATGTATTGAGGGACAATGGGAGCAGTCTGAAATGTCTGTGACAAGAATCACCAGCCCCGATCTGGAAATCCTCGATGCCTTGATTTCCAGCCTGGAAATGCTGATCACGGCGTCGGACGAAACCCCCATTATCATCACCACGAAGGACAGGCCCAAACGCGCCACCTACCGACCCATCGGCAACATCGCCAATACCGTGGACAGAAAATCCAAGCCGGCGGACGCAGTCTATCTCAACAGCGAAATTCTCATCATCAGGCTGGTGAAGACGCAGCTGGTCAAACTCATGTCTGTGGAAGTCACCGTCCTGGTAGGCAAGAACGGACGCGGGGAAACGAGCGTCATCACCGCCGGCAAAGTCGAAAACGTCAAAAAGATTCGCGGCGGCTACGAGGTTGACATAACAATCAGCGAGACGCGACGCGTCCAGGTCACCCCGGGCCAAAAGCTGAGGGAAAGCGTCGAACGCGCCGATGTGGCAGGCTGGAACCGTTGGTGCCAGGACATCAAGGATTTCCTTGACCTCGCGGGCATTACCCTCGCGGACGCCGACCTGACCGGGTACGACCTGTGCTGTGCCGACCTTTCCGGCGCCGACCTGACCGGAGCGGACCTTTCCGGCGCGATACTCGCGGGGGCGAACCTCACCGACACCAAACTTGACAATGCCAAGGTGGTGGGAACGGATTTTTTCCGGGCCCGGATGAAACGCTCCGCCGCCGCCCTAGTCTCCCTTTCCGGAATGCCGGAAAAGGAAAGCGTCATCTTTTCCGAATATTGATTGCGGGATCGAGAATAAATACATGAGCGCAGAACAGCAGGAAAAACTTGTTTTTGGCAGATACCGCAGGGAAGAATGCGGCCTTCCCCCGCTGGAAAACCCTTTTCTTGCCCGCTGGAAAAGGCCGATCGGACTTGCCCTGATCGTTGTCGCGGTCCTGGTCGCCGGGTTGGTCGCGGGATCGTTGCGCTCGCGCTGGCGTGGGATGAAGCTTGAAGCGCTCCCCAACCGCATCGCCTCCGCCTCCACCCGGGAAGAGAAAGATTCATTGCTGGGGGAAGGCAGGATTCTCGCCACCGCCCTCAACGACAATCCCGCCGCCAGATTGCACCTTGCCGAATCCTGCATGGTCGCCTCCATCGGCGCACCCCGGCAAAAGGGCTATTACGGCAACGCGGCAATGCTGCTGGATGGCGTGGGAGAAGCGCTGGCCGGTTCGCCGATGCAGAGCTTCCGCGCCGAATCGATGCATGCCCACGTCCTCGCCGAACTCGACCGGGAAGTGGAGGCGATGGAAGCGCTCGGCCGCGCCAATTCCTCCCTGAACCGCCTGGATGACGGGCGGCTTCTCCAGGTCCTTAAACTGAATATGGTCAACCTGCAAGCCTACATTCTCGCCACCGCCACGGAACCCCAGGTAAGAAATCCAGAAAAAGCGTTGCATTTGGCGCAATTCATGATAACCTCACGCGATGAACTTCCCGACGGCGAATATGCCTCCGGAGTGGCAGCGTATGTCGATACGCTCGCCACAGCGTGGTTTGCGGCCGGAAATGCGGAAAAGGCGCTGAAGACGCAGGCCCTTGCCTTGGGTCTTGCAAAACCAGGAGACCTTTCGGTATACTTGAAACATTATGATGAGTTCGCCAATGCCAAAAAGATGCAGCCTCCGGGCCTTATGGCATTATTGAAATAGGGTATTCTCAGAATCTTCGCGCATATTTTTCGCGGTATTTGAAGAAGGAATTCCTTAACAACGGTATAGGCCACGCTTTTCCTTTTCCTTGGGAATAGGGAGCGTGTTATTGTGTCTGTATATGGAGATATTGATGTCTGCGTCATTTTTAAGCGAAAAGGTGCTGGCTCTCGCCCCCAGTGCGACCATGGCAATGAGCGCCAAGGCGAAAAAGCTAGCCGCCGAAGGAAAGAACGTCATCTCCTTCAGCGTGGGCGAACCCGATTTTAAGACCCCTTTGCATATTTGCGAAGCGGCCAAAAAAGCCATTGATGATGGCGACCATGCCTATACCCCGACTCCGGGCACCATGGAGTTGCGGAAAGCCATCGCTAAAACCTTGACCAAAGAAACTGGCGCAAACTACGAAGCGACGAACATCGTCGCTTCCCCGGGCGCGAAATATTCCCTGTACTTGACTCTGCTCGCCATGATCAATCCCGGCGATGAGGTCATCATCCCCGCGCCCTATTGGGTCAGCTACCCGGAGATGGTCAGCCTCTGCGGCGGAAAGCCGGTGATCGTCAATACCAGGGAAGAGGACCAGTTCGCGATTTCCCCGGCCGCCCTTGATGCCGCGATCACGGATCGCACCAAGATGCTGATCCTCAATTCACCCTGCAATCCCACCGGCAAGATCACGCCGGCCGAAGTGATAAGGGAAATCGGCAAAATCCTCGAGAAGCGGGGCATTTGGTGCATCTCGGACGAGATTTACAACCATCTCGTCTTCAACGGCGACGAGATCGCGTCCATGGCGGGCGTCTCTGACTACTGCCGCGTTCACACCATCGTCGTGAACGGCTGTTCCAAGACCTATGCCATGACCGGCTGGCGTCTCGGCTGGATCGGCGCGAGAAAGGAAATTGCCAAGGCGGTCGACGACCTGCAAAGCCAGACGACCAGCAATCCGAACTCCATCGCACAGGCGGCCGGCCTCGCCGCCCTGGAGGGACCCCAGGACTGCGTCGAAGTCATGCGCAAGAAGTTCGCGGAGCGCCGCAACCTGGTGAGCAAGATGCTGGACGATATTGACGGCGTGTCCTGTTCGCGGCCGACCGGCGCGTTCTATGCGTTGCCGAATATTTCGGGGCTGTTCGGCAGGACGATCGCGGGGCAGGTGATCAACAATCCGACCGAATTTTGCAATCTGGCGCTGGAGAAGGCCTATGTCGCGCTGGTGCCGGGCGAGCCGTTCGGCGCTCCCGCCCACATGCGCATGTCCTACGCCACCTCGGACGAAAATATCGTAGAAGGTTGCCGCCGCTTAAAATCACTGGTAGAAGGCGGCAAAATATAGTATACTTGTTTGAAATCGTGATTCGCGCGGTTCGGATATTTGTCCGGGCCGCGCGATTAAGTTTTTTTGGGTTTTAGTCGATAGAAGAATTAGGCAAATCAGTTTACTGGCAATACCGCTTATGCGCCGACTTAGCTGAGTCCGGCGTGGTATTGTTTTTTATGCAGGAGGATTCGCGATGTCAGCCAACGAAGTTGTCCCTATGACCGAAGAGGGCATGGCCAAAGTCAAGGCGGAGATGGCGGAGCTGGAAAAGAAACGCCCGGATATCAAAAATGCCATCGAGGAAGCGCGTGAGAAGGGCGATTTGCGTGAAAACGCCGACTACCACGCCGCCCGAGAGGAATTGGCGATGTTGAACGCGAAGATCGCCCAGTTGAACGGCCTTTTGGCGAATGCCGTTCTCATCGACCCGTCCAAAGCGCCGAAAGGCAAGGTGGTGATGGGGTCTACAGTGACCTTCACCCGTCTGAAAGACAACACGGAAATGGTGCGAACGATTGTCGGCGCCGGCCAGGCGGACCCGACGGCGGGAAAGATCCTCGCGACTTCCCCTCTTGCAAAAGCACTTGTCGGCCACGCTGTCGGCGACACCGTGACAGCCGAGCTGCCGGCCGGCGCGATGGAATTGCGCGTCGAAAAGATCGAGTTTATTTAAGATATTGACAAGAACCGCGCGGCCTGTATACTCTTTCAAGTCAAAATAATACCGATGTCGCACGGTAAAACGTGCCGCCCTAAACGTAATCAACGCCGGGATGGTGGAATGGCATACACGCGGGTTTCAAAAACCCGTGGCCGCAAGGTCGTGTGGGTTCAAGTCCCACTCCCGGCACCAGATTTTAAATTGAGCCCTTCGACGATAGCGTCGAAGGGCTTTCTCATTGTGATTTCAAGAGTTGCATTTCTGAAAAGTGAGGTTCAAGCAGACGATTTTGAGGATTCCCCGCTTTTAGGTAGTCGGACCTGAAAAAGCGATAAATCCTCAAAAAAGTCAATAAAACCACTGGA
>DAIOFH010000184.1:0-5325 GCA_036745875.1 Planctomycetota bacterium
GGGATAGAAGTTATATGGCCGCACCTCACCGTAGCCAACTTAGAAATTATGGAAAAAATGCATACCATTTTCGCAAAACCCAAATCAATAATCAATAAGCGAATCCCGCACCACCTCGCCAACCAGTTCTTCGTCGATAAGCGGCGCCTTGCGGCCGAAGCCGGTGAGCAGGGACATGTCGCCGTAAAAATTCAAACGCCGGGGCACGCCTTCGGCATGCTCTATTATCATGTCTTCCGCCGCCGTGGTGAATATTTCCACACCGCCGCCCGCCACCGAGATACGATGGCGCAGATAGGCCCTGGAGTCGTCGGGGGACAGCCTGTTTATGTGATGGCGCACGGTCAGGCGCTGGGCAAGCTGGGGCTTCGACTCTATCCTTTCCCGCAACTCGGACTGGCCGGCCAGGATCAGGGTAAGGTAAAACTTGCTGTCCTGTTGAAAATTCAACAGCAGCCTGATCTCCTCAAGGGTCAACTCGTCTTCGACAAGCTGCCCCTCGTCAACGATGACCAGCGTTGTCGCCCCGCGCTTCTGCGTATGGATGAGGAACTGCGACAGATGCTCGAACATGCGTGACTTGCCCCAGCCGTCCGCGTCGAAGCCGAACTGGCGAAGCATTTCCTTCAGGAGTTCTTCCGGGTTGAGGTTCGGGTAGGGGATGAGCGCCACTTCGAAACGGGCCGGGTCAAGCTCGTCGACGAGGGTGCGCGTCACCAGCGTTTTGCCGCAGCCGCAGTCGCCGGTGAGGAGCATCGCCCCCTGCCCTTCCGTGACGACGTAAAGGGCGCGGGCCAACGCTTCCTCGTATTGACGGCTCAGGTAGAAATAGCGCGGGTCGGGGGTGTTGCGAAACGGTTTGTCGGTAAGCCGCCAATACGACTCATACATTCATTCGTTCCCGTATTCCACAAGTTCGTAGGTGGGAAATTCGGGATCGGAACTCCAGATGCGGACAAAACCGCCGGCCGGGATGTCGTACGAAAGCCAAATCTTGATTTCGCGGTCTTTTTCCGTGTCTTCCCATTCAATGACGTAGACGGTGATTTCCCTGTCGGCGATGGTCATTTTTTCGCGGCTGATGCGGTCGGCTCGCTGGTCAAGCTTGTCAAGGCGCTCCTGGTAGCGGCTCATCTTTATCCTGCGGTCCTTGACGTCGGCGACCGTGCCGTCTTCCCCGAATTCTTCGCGTTTGAGGACCACGACCTCCTCGCTGCCTTCGCACTCCCTGGAGACGATGGACACCTTGACCTGATCCTTGGGATTTTCGACATTCTGCAGCAGGACCCATTCGCCGGGCTTGGCGTAGCGCAGTGCGTTGGGGACCAGGTTGAAGTTGGCGGCACAGACGGTTCCGGCCAAACCAAACAGTACGATAACGGCAAGCATATATTTACGCATATCAATCCTCCAGTGAGTAAAATCGATAATTGATAATTGATAATTGACAATGCTGGAAAATTCCTACATCAATCAATCCGCTCGCTTTGGGTTTGCCGTTTGCGTAAGGATAAACCCAAAGCGAGCGGCAGCGAGCGAATCTTTAATGTGAGAATTCCCTCCATTGTCAATTATCCATTGTCAATTATCAATTAATCCAAATCACTCCGATACCTTTTCCCAGCCGGAAACGGTGCCCTGCTTCATGTTGGCTATTGTATTTTTTGTCGCCTGCCGCGCAACAACCCTTGTCGCATCCGGGGTTGCTGCAGCTCCCTGTGGCCGCGGCCGGACCCGTTTGACCATTTCCCGCAGGAGTGGGCTCCTGGCCTGGTCAAGAATCCTGCTGCCGGTCGCAACGGCTTTGCCCCTGTGCATCGCCTGTAAGCGGGCGAGACTTCCCTTGGGCATCACCGCGGGCGCTGACGCCGCCCGGACAGGCGCGGGCGCGGAAGGGGGAGCGGAAACGCGCACTCTCCCGGCCGCGTCCACGTCGGCGACGATGACGCCCTCGTCCTCTGCGACGACCCGCCGCGCGGCGGGATCGCGCACCAGACGACGCTCGGCTTTTTCCGCCGCGCGTATCTGCGGATACGCGTCCAAAGGAGACGACAGCATTCCCCGCACAAACCAGATCAGGGAAAAAACCGCGAGCACCGCCAACCCGCCCAAAGTCGCCGCCCACGAGGTGTCCTGCCATAAAGCCTCGAAATAGGTCGGTTCCTCCAACGGCGCGGCGATCGACACGGATACGCCTATCTGCCAATCCATGCTGCCGTGGGCGGAGGCTTTTTCAAGCCAGACCAGTTCGCCGCCGTCCAGCAGTTTCCATTCCCCCGCGGGTTCGAGATACGGCGGCGCATTGCCGCGGATGGAAGCTTCCGCCGGGAAGCTGGCTGAAATCTCCTCGCCTCCGCCAAGGAGCCAACCCCGCCAAGCCATACCGTCCGGCCGCACCGATCCGAAACGCCGGTCGAGGAGTTCCGCCACCTCCTTCGCCGTCGGCTCGGGGTGCTGGTCGGGGGAAGCGACTTCGAGCCTGAGCGTCCAGCGCCTTTCGTTCTTGCTGTCGTGGAAGACAAGTTCCCGCGTCGACGACGCCGTAAGCATTCCTTCCCCCGTCGTCACGCCGCCCAGGGCGAGCATCTCCCGCGCATGATCCTCGACGACGGTCAGGGCGAAGCCGGCCGGCAGGAGGGAGGCCAATTCAGGCGAATTCGCCTCCAGCGCCGCTTTGGCCGGGTCGTCGTCACTATCGCGGGGCATGATTTCCAGAAAGCGCCTGACGCCCTCGAAGCCGGAGGGGAAATTGATATTGTCCCGCCTGTTGACGCTGCGTCGGCGGTTGTCCTCGAGGGTTGCAGTAAGGAGACGGACGAGGGAGTCCATAACCCCCCTTGTTTCCATCCGCAGGTTCGCTTCCTGCTGCCGGCGGGCGGAGACTCTCGCCGTCACGAAATCACCTGCGGCGCTGACGGCCGCGGCGGCGATCTCAGACGCCTCGTGCCTGGCGTAGCTTTCCAGCCTCCTGTTGGCCATGTCGCGGGCCTCGGCGTCCCTGTCCACTTTGGAGGCGAACAGCCACGTCGCCAAACCAAAAAGGAACAGCAACCCCGCCGGAGCGGCGATTGCCGGCCAAAGCCGCATGCGCATGGGATCACTCTTGGACAAAATTGTTTCTCATTTCCGCTTTGTATGAAAATAACCGCCCGACACGCCCCTGACGTCGGAGACAAAAAAGAAGCCGCCATGGTCAACGGAAATCTTTTTGGCCAAATCGATCTTTTTCCGCGAGCAAATGACCTTGATGTCCATGCGGACGCCGCTCCTGCCTTCGCCAAGGATCACGGTGGTGCCGAACCCGGCTTCCCTGAGCTTCTGGATAAGCGTCTCGGAGCTGTCGGTCTTTTCTGCGATGATCTCCACCAGGACATAGGAGTCGGTCAATTTCTGCTCAAGGAACGAGCCGACGATATTCCCCGCCGCATAGCCGCAACAATAAGCCAGGAGTTCCGCGATGGTGAGGCTTTTCCCGCCGCCGAGAACCAGGCTCATGACGGAAAGAAACACCATCACCTCGAAAAAGCCGAGGATCGCGGCAATGGTGCGCCTTCCCTTGACGACCATCAGGATGCGGAACACCCCCATGGTCACGTCGGTGCAACGCGCTAAAAAAATGACTGCCAAAATCCCGACGGATTCCCAGTTCATATTCACCTCTCCCGGAGGTTAGTATATATCATGCGCAGCGCGTATGGTCATGGTGAATCCCACCCTTTCCCTTTTCCGGAGCGTTCCTGCTTCGGTAAAGGTTGATAGTCAGGTCGATTATAGGCAAATCGCCTGCCTGGGCAAATATTTTCGCGGGAAGGTGGGGTTTGTCCGGGATCGGAAATTTCCGTCCCGGCTTAGGCGGTGGCGAAAGAGGTTGCGGGAGCGTATCCTATGGTCTGGAAAAGGTCCATGAGGATCGAACCGTAAATCTGCTGCTGGCTTTCAAACGGGTTTTCGCCAAAGCGGCTGTCGTCGGCCGCCCGGGCCTTGACGACGGCCGAAAGGTTCTGATCCGTCAGCTTGTCCCTGTCGTGCTTGACGATGGTGAAAATGTTCATCCGCGCAAGGTCCAGGGTGAAGCGTTCAAGGTGCATGACCGCCTGATGGAGGTTGTCCTTGATCTGTTCCTGGTCCTCCTGGCTGTCCCGCCTGCTGTTTTTCGCCATATGGTAGGCCGAACGGCCAAGATGGGAAAAATAATAGGACAGATCGTCGAGAATGACCTTGAGGGGGATGATGAGGTTCCTGTCCCTGTTGTTGTACCAGTCCGACAGGTGCAGGGTTCCGGCATACGCTTCCTGGGCCTGGAACAGGCGGTCGCGGAAGAGGTCTTCGAGCTGGTCGTCGAGGCAGTTGAATTCGGCGCTCCAGTCGATGTCGAGGTCGTAGGGCTGTGCGCCGTCGATGCGGGAAAGGATGAGGTAGCGTTTTTCCGAGTTGATGAGCGTCGGGCTTTTGCCCGCGAACTGGTTGAGATGCAGTTCCTTCCCGTTCTTGAAGCGGAACCGCTCGGGCAGAAGCTGCTTGAGCAGTTTGAAGTACTCGATCTGGATATGGAAAATATAGTTAAAGCAGTCGGTGACGTTCTTCAGGGCTATGATGGCGCTGTCCTCGGGATCCGCCATGGCGGCATTGTAGTCGCCGGAGAGGTGCGAGAGGTCGGGGAGTATCGGGTTCAGGGCGTAGTTGACGACATTTTCGACCGCGTTGTGGAAATAGCGTTTTCCCGCCAGGACGATCTGGCGGCTTTCTATGTTCTTGCCAAACATCGTGACGGCGCAAAGTACGCCCACGGTCTTGACCGGAACCTGGGGGAGCCAGTCGGGGAGCTTAGCCGTCATCGAGAAACTCCGTCAGGTCGTCCTCGTCATCCCCTTCCTGCCCGGTCGTGGACTGGCGGAAAAACTTCAGGGCGTCGTCCGTGGTGGACCGGGTGAGGCCGAAGTCCTCCTCCGCCGTTTCCGTGCTGGGGTTGTCGGCGCTGTCAAGTTCGACCAGGCCTTCCCTGTTCCTGAGATACAGCTTCCTGAGAGTGCGCAGGTCAAGAAACGGATAGACGCGGAATACCTTGCTGCACCGTTTCTTTTTCTCATCGTCAGACATGTCTGACATTATAGATAATTCCCCCTCCACCGGAAGACAATTCTCAGGCTGTTTTTTTTTTAAACAAGCATTGACAAGCAGGAGAAAAACAATAGAATACCTGACTTGCCAATAACATGCGGAAGTGGCGGAATGGCAGACGCGCTTGGTTGAGGGCCAAGTGATCGCAAGATCATGGAGGTTCAAGTCCTCTCTTCCGCACCATATTTTTTTCATGATAACCCTCGG
>DAIOFH010000185.1:0-5163 GCA_036745875.1 Planctomycetota bacterium
AGCGACGCGCGCGCGTCGGGCAGGAAATGCCGGAGACTTGCGCCCTGCGAGTTACAACAACTCTCCAGTGCCGATAATTTTCTGCTTTTTAACAAAAGTTGTCAAGCAAAATAATACCCTCCCAAGGATAAGTTGGGAGGGTGGAGTATTTGCATCGGGATTTGACTATTGTTTTTCCGGCATTGCCAAGTCGGATATCAGTTCCGAGATCGCCCTGACATGCTCGGTTGTGGCGGCGGAAATCGCGAACCCGGCACCGTAAAAATCAGGATTGACGTCGGGACGGCACCAACGGCATTCGCCTTCGAAATCGGCCATCTGCAGCCGGCCGACGCTGGAACGCCAGCGCAGGCGGAGCTTGAGCACGGTTCCGACCTCTATCGGGGCATCGCGGATGATCATGATGCCCTTTTCGGTTATATCGACGAGATGGCCGATCACAGCGCCGGTTTCACGGTCAAAAACACGCAAATAGTAGATCAGGTAATGCCTGCGCATCATGCGCTGGTTGGATGGTTCTTCTTTTCTTCTTTCCTCTTCGGCCATTCCTCTCTCCCCGGCGGACTCGCCTGCCCCAAGTAAAATTCAAGACAAACAAGAAAACTATCATAAAATAAAGAAATAATCAACGTTATTATATACTGCCAGATGTACTGCGCAAGATTATTCTACCGTATGATCCGCCGGATAACGCCCCCCCGCGCCTAAAGCAGCCCATATCGCCAACTCCACTTTTCGCCCCAACATCCGCTCCGATAATAAATTATGTTTCCGGCGTGGGTGGAGCAAATCGCGCCTTCACAGAACGCGGTGACGGACGGGATCAATCGATATCCGAATTTTCCGCTCCATATGCCTCCAATTTGCGGTACAAGGTTTTGAGGCCGATGCCGAGGCTTTTTGCCACATTCGACTTGTTGCCGCCAAGACGCTTCAGTTCCGCGAGGATGTATTGCCGCTCGACATCCTCCAGAGGCACGCCGGGCGAAATGTCAAGCCGCTCGGGAATTTTCACTACCCCCGTTTCGTCAGGCAGGCATGACGGGTCGATTGTCTCGCGGACGCTGCGGACCACCGCCCCCTCGATGGCGTTCTCCAGTTCACGCACATTGCCCGGCCACGAATAGCGCTGCAGGACGGGCATTATTTCCGGGCTGAATTTTCTGTCAAGATTATAACGGGAACAATACTTCTGCCTGAAGTGTTCGGCAAGCAGGGGGATGTCCTCCGCCCGCTCCCTCAGCGGAGGCATGATAATGCGGACGACATTGATCCTGAAATACAGGTCTTCCCGGAACTTCCCCTCCTGAACCCTGGCCTTGAGGTCGAGGTTTGTCGCACAGATGAGGCGGATGTCGACGGGCAATGTCTCGGTGCCGCCGACGCGCTCGAACTCGTGCTCCTGCAGGACACGGAGCAGCTTGACCTGGGAGTCCAGGGGCATCTCGCCCACTTCGTCGAGAAACAGCGTTCCGCCGTCCGCGAGTTCAAACCTCCCCTTGCGCTGGCGTATTGCGCCCGAAAACGCGCCCTTCTCGTGGCCGAACAGTTCGCTTTCGATAAGCTCGCGGGACAGCACCGCCACGTTCACCCGCACAAACGGCTGGTCGCGCCTCGGAGACAGCGCCTGTATGGCGTTCGCCGCCATTTCCTTGCCGGTGCCGCTTTCCCCCTGGATCAGCACGGTGACGTCCGTGCCCGCGATCTGCTTGATCAGGTCCTTGACGTTCTGGATTTTCTGGGAATGGCCGACGATGGCGTCCAAGGCCTCGGACTGGCTGACCCTGCGCTCCAACGACGACAGGTACAGTGCATTGCTGATGACGATCCTGAGCCGCTTGAGGTCGACAGGCTTGGTGAGATATTCATACGCGCCGAGGCGGGTCGCCTCCACCGCGTTGTCAATGGTCGCGTGGCCGGTGATCATGACTACAGGCGTTTCCGGATTGGTCTGCTTGATTTTCCGCAGCACTTCCAGGCCCGAACCGTCGGGGAGCTTGAGGTCCGTCAACACCAGGTCGAACTGGCGTTCGTCGATTTTTTCCAGCGCCTCCGCCTGGTTGGCCGCGGTGGAAACCTGGTGGCCGAGGTCGCGCACCACTTCAGTGAGCGTTTCCCGTGTCGCATCGTGGTCGTCAACAAGCAATATATGCCTAACGGCTGTCATGTTCTGGATCGCCTTTTTGTTTCATAATTGTACGCACAACCTTAGCCGCCCTCACCGGGTCCCTGTCGATGGCGTCGGCGACCTTGTCCTGCCGCCGCTTCAGGCGTTCGAGCCGCGCCAGAAGCTCCTCCTCCTTGGCGATCCGTTCCGGAGTGCGTTCCGGCGGCTTTTTAGCTTTGGCCTTGGCCTTTATCCCCGAAGCCGACTTGACCATGATGATGACCAGGACGACCAGCGGGATCAGGTAGAGGAGTTCTATAACCATAATCGGAATTCGTTTTATTATAGCATTTTAAGAAATCCTGATATTCACGAAAATTCTGAAAATGCTTCAGTCAAAAGCCAGTATGTAATAGTCAATAATTCTGGAAAATTCTCACGTTCGATCACTGCCCGCTGCATTCCGCCGATAGCGATTATACCAGGATCGCCATTAACCATTAACTGTCAACTATTAACTAATAAACCGCCCGTTTTGCCAAATGCAAAACAGGCGGAAAGGTACACGCGTGAACCATGCAGGTGGATCAGGCGTAATCCTGGAACACGCTCTTGACGTCCGCGGCCGTCTTGCAGCCGGAAAGCGCCTTGAGGTGGATATGTGGTTTGACGAACGCGGTGATCGCCCTGAGAACCTGGCGATGCATCTCGTCGTCGTCCTTGGGGGTCAGCACCATGAAGACGAAGTTCACCGGGGCCCCGTCAAGCGCCTGGAAGCCTGCGCCGCTCTTCAGCAGCGCGAAGGCAACGATGGGATCTTCGGAAAAACCGATCCTGGCGTGGGGGATCGCAACGCCGCCGCCGATGGCGGTGGTTCCAAGGGCTTCGCGCTCGTTGAGAAGCCTGGAGACGGTGGCTGCGTGGTTTTTTGCGATAAGGCCCGTTTCCACCATATTGTGCACGAGTGATTTCATTACGGAGGGGTGGTCTTCGGCAGGCAGGTCGACAATGACGTTCTTCTCATCAATGAGACTTGCCAGGATACGAGTTGGGGAGTCAGGCATGGTTTGTTCTCTTCCTCTTAGTAATTGGCGCCGAGGCGCCACAAGACTAATGACGGCATTCGACACACGCTTTCCAATGTAAATTTTTTCCTCTATTCATGCAAGGAAAAATAAAACACAATTAAATACACACGCTGAATACAACTGTTACGAGAATTTCAACGGATCATGTCCACATCGATCCCGAGCTGCCTGATCCGGTAGGACACGACCCGCGCGGTCGCGCGAAGCCGCTGGGCGGCCTGCGCGACATTGCCCCTTGAGGCGCGCAGTGCTTCAATCAATATTTCCCGTTCGAAATTCTCCACCCGCGTCTTGTAATCAAGATCAACAGCGGGGCTTTCCTCATCAATGGGAGCGGTCACAATTGCCGGCAGGTGTTCCGGGCCGACAACCTGCGAACCGGCGAGAATCACCGCATGTTCCATGCAGTTTTCCAGCTCCCTGACATTTCCCGGCCATGGATGCGACAGAAGAATCTGCATCGCTTCCGGGGAAATCGACTCCGCAGCCTTTCCCGCCCGGCCGGCGTATTTCTTGAGAAAATGCTCTGCGAGGAAAGGAATGTCTTCCGTGCGCTGCCTGAGAGGCGGCAACCGCACGGGAAAAACATTGATGCGGTAAAACAGGTCGGACCTGAACTTCCCCTGTTTCACCATGGCGGCCAGGTCGCGGTGGGTCGCCGTGACCACCCTGACGTCGACGGAGATTGTGGCGTTGCCGCCGACGCGCTCGAATTCGCGCTCCTGCAGCACCCGAAGAAGCTTCACCTGCATCAACGGCGAGATGTCCCCTATTTCGTCGGGAAATATGGTGCCGCCGTCCGCCTGCTCGAACCTTCCCGGCCTGGATGCGACAGCGCCGGTGAACGCGCCTTTCTCGTGGCCGAACAGCCCGCTCTCGATAAGCGTCTCCGGCAAGGCCGCACAGTTGACGCGCACGAAAGGCTTGTCCGCCCTCGCCCCGCCATAATGCGGCGCCTGGGCCACCAGCTCCTTGCCGGTGCCTGTTTCGCCGTGAATGAGGACGGTCGAGGGAGAATGGGGGACCTGGGCTATCTGGTCGAGGACAATGCGCATTTCGCGGGAATTGCCGACGAGGTTCTTCGGACCGAGGCGGCTTTTCAGTTCCCCCCTGAGGCGCTCGTTCTCGTGCAGCAGGGACTCCTGCTTTTCCCGCGCCTGCAGGCGCATTTCCAGGGCCTGCGCCATCATCGAGCCAAGGACGCCGAGAAGTCGCGCGTCGTCCCAGAGCTCGTCCTCGGTTTTGACTTCCCCGGCAACCGACAATGTGCCAAGCACCTCCGTCCCCGGAAGCACCGGGACGCAGACAAAAGAGCCGTCGCCATCGGAGGTGCGGCTGGAGATGCGGTTGAGGAAATCGGGACGTTCGGACATGCGGCTGACGACGGCGGATTCGCCGCTGGCGGCGACCTTGCCGGTGACGCCTTCGCCGAGTCGGTAATGCCCAAGGTTGATCTGGTCGCCGGAAAGGCCTTCGGCCATGTCGATGGCCACCTCGCCCGTGGCGTCGTCCTTGAGGGAGATGGCGGCGTAGTGCATTTCGAGGGTTTGACGGATGATGCGGAGGACTTTCGGGGCGGCGACGGTGAAATCGGGTGCGTCCGCCATCAGTGAGGCGGCTTGGTTTAGCAGGTCAATCTCATAATTCTTGACCTTGCCCAGGAAACGACCTGAATCATTTGTCCGCATCTGCCGCTATTGTTCCCCTCGCTCCAAGGAATGAAATTACCGCCGTTGCCGTGGAGTATAACGTTACCTACCCTTTAGTATACATTGTGAACTGCACCCATGTCTTTCATTCTAGCTAATTTACAGGTGCAATGTCAAGTGGCCTGTGCCGGATGATGACAATATTCCACTATTTCTGTCGAGAAAACCGCCGATACGGATTTTTATTTAATTGCCGGAAAATAATAATTCACATTCACATTGCAAAAATCTCGCTACAATGTAGTAAATGCACATCTAA
>DAIOFH010000186.1:0-5117 GCA_036745875.1 Planctomycetota bacterium
GCGGTCATCGTCCTCACGCTTGGCCTGGTCTTTGTCAGCCGCAGCAACAAGAAACGTGCGGATGCGGGCGGGCAGCAAACACCGTCAGGGAAGATAGCGACGGCCAACGCCAAGGAATTGACGACTCTATCCGGTGGTGAAGGTGGTGTTTTCAATGCACCGCCACCGCCAAAACCGGCAAAAGAGCCGCCAAAGGACGAACCGGATGCCGAGAAGAAGGAAACACCGCCACCCGGCATTGTGCCGGAAAAGCGGATTCCGGAGGTGCCGCGTTTGACCGATGAGGCGAAGAAGGTACGCGACCGCCGTTTCCGGCAAATGGAGCAGGCAATCGACGGCCCTATTCAGATTCGCATTGACGAAAACAAGCTGCAAGCCCGTGTCATCGACAGCGAGATCCAACAGTTGGAACGCCAGATTGCCGCGCTGAGTGGCCAGGAAGTACAGACCTATGAACAACGCCTTGCCGCCATAAGGACGGCGACGGAAGGCGGCGGCGGTGCGACGGATTACAGCAGTCGCGGCGATCTGTCGCGTATGAAGCAATTCACCGGGGAAAAGAACTGGACGAATCTTTCTACGGTGGAAGCGCCTGCCGTCATGCACATCATCCGGACGGGTTCGGTGATTCCGGCGACGCTGGTGGGCGGTATCAATTCCGATCTGCCGGGGCAGATTATCGGGCAAGTGTCGCAGGATGTCTACGACACGCCGACCGGCAAGCACCTTCTGATTCCGCAGGGTTCCCGGCTAGTCGGGGAGTATTCTTCGCAGGTTCAATATGGGCAATCTCGGGTTTTCGCGGTGTGGCAGCGGCTTGTCTTCCCTGACGGCAAGGCGCTCGACCTGGGCGAAATGCCGGGAAGCTCCGGCGCTGGTTATGCCGGATTCCGCGACCGGGTGAACAACCACTATATCCGGATTTTCGGATCGGCAATCATGATGTCGGCGATTCTCGCGGGCGTCGAAATGACGCAGAACAATCAAAACTCCACGCAGGGAAGTAATCAGCAGCGCATGTCGGACGCGCTTTCCGAAGCGCTCGGCAACCAGCTTGGCGGCGTCATGGCCGAAATGTTGCAAAAGAACATGAACATAGCGCCGACGCTGGAGATCCGGCCCGGTTACAGGTTCAACGTCATGCTTGTGAAAGACTTGGTGTTTAGCGGCCCGTATAAGGCTTTCGACTATACGGCGCGATAAGTAGTTGGCGGGGAAGCGCACGAACGGACATCCACCATGCCAAATAGCTTGAAGGTCTTGTGTGCCACTTTCTTCGCCGTGGCGCTGTGTCCAGTGCTGGACATCGCGGTATTGTTGTTCAGCCTGGGCACGGCGTCTTTTTTCATTCTGCATTTTCGGGGCCGGGGAATGCCCCGCAAGTGAAACCAACCACACGCCAACCAAAGCAACTGCCTCCCATTTAAAACGGAGGCGTATCCATGAAGAAGATTTTGTTGATAGCGATGATTAGCCTTGGAGGACTTCTTGGAACTATCGAAAACGGTCACGCGCTGGCGGTGTTCGACGGCAGCAATCTTGCACAGAACATCGTGGCGGCGCGGGAGTCGATAACCCATACGCAAAATCAAATTATGCAACTCACCAATCAGCTTAACCAGTACAAGCGGATGCTGCAAGACGCCATGAATCCCGGCAGTTGGGGATGGGGCGACATCCAGGACACCTTGAACCAGTTGAAAAACTCGATGGGTTCGATCAATTCCATCAGCGGCAGCGCGGGTGGGATGAATCAATTTCTCAATGCTTTCGGCAGTCACTCCAAATATCACGAGAGCGGCGAGTATTACGGCACAGGGAATCCGGCGCTTTACAGCGGCGATTTGGCCGGGATGGATCTGCAAAAAGAATCTGCGGACGACATGCTGAAACTCATTAAGGAACAGCAGGACGCGATGCAACGGTATTCCGATGAGCTTGAAAGCCTGAAAAGCAAGGCGTCGAGTGCGGAGGGACAGCAGGAGGCGATTCAAGCCGGAAACGAACTGGCGAGTATGCAAATTCAGCTATTGTCACAGATCCATGCCTTGCTTATGGCACAAAACACAATGTTAGCCGCGCAACTGGAAACGGAGACCAACCAGAAAGCGCAGCAGCGTATGGGAACGGCGATCAAGATGGGCGAGACGGATTTCACCCGGAGGGAAACGGAACGCGGAGGCAAGTCCTACCGGCAATTTTAGTGCAAAAGGAGGCTTGCCATGTTTCGCAGTGTGATTTTGTGTTTGCTGTTTGCGTTTATCGTTCCTGTCTGCGTCGTTCCCGAACGGGCGGTGGCGGCGGACGGGAAAATACTCGATGCGACCATAGATCGCTATATGAACGAAGCGGCGAAGTGGGAACCACGCATCAAGCAAGCCGCCCAAAAGATGTTTTGGATACTGGCGACGATAAGCATGGTGTTTACCTTCGCTTTCATGTTCGCCAAGGGCAACGTCGGCTTGGGCGACTTCTTCGGCGAGTTCCTTCGCTTCATTGTGACCGTTGGTTTTTTCTTTTGGCTGTTGGACAATGGCAGCGAGATCGCCAAGGCGGTAATAAAGTCATTCGGGCAGCTTGGCATGGAGGCGTCGTCGACATATCAATCCGATCTGTCGCCGTCGAATCTTGTTTCGTTTGCCCTTGAATTGATTGGACGCGCCTGTTCGACGTTTGGCGAGCAAGACATCGCCACCAGTGTCGTTGCGCTTCTGCTGTCCATCGCCATTGCCGTGCTTTTCGGCATAATCGCCGCCATGATGGTGCAACTTCTTTGTACCGCTTGGGTGTTGGTGTATGCCGGAACAGTGGTTTTAGGTTTCGGCGGCGGGCGCTGGACGCAGGACATCGCCATTAACTATTTCAAGACTGTCCTCGGGTTGGCGATTCAGACCTTCACTTTTTGCCTGTTGGTGGGCATTGGACAGCAACAGGTGGAAAATCTTATCGCCGATTCGAAGCAAGTCAAAACGGTATTGGTCAAAGGCTACGTGTACAACTCCAATGTAAGCACTACCGCCATGACCATTACCGAAGGATGCGTTATCCTCCTGTTTACCGTCATTCTTTTCATGCTGGTCAAGACTGTCCCGAACATGGTCGCGGGGATTATCAGCGGTTCGTCGACCGGGGGAATCAGCCTGGGCGGCGGCGGCAGCGCGGTCGCCGGTGCTGCGGCGCTTGCTTCGGGCGGCGCGATGATTGCGGCGCAGATGGCCGGGGGAGCTATGGCGCTGAATAGCGCCTACCAGCAAACCAAGGAAAACAAGGAAATGGGAGCGGGGTTGTTTAGCGGCGCGTCTGGTGGCGGAGGGTTGTCAGGAGCCATGTCGTCTGGTCTGCGTTCTGCTGGCGACTTTATGGCGAATTTGGCTTCCGGAGCTGGCAGCAGCGCGAAAGAAAGCCTCCAGAAATCGACGGCTGGCGGCGCAGTATCCGCCAACATTGACGCCGACCGCCAAGCGAATATGGCGGCGCACGAAGCCGCAAAGGCCGAAAGTGAGGGTGAAGGCGATGGCGGCGGGGGTGGTGGTGGCGACGACGGCGCTGGCGGTGCGGCGGCGACATCGGACGGCGGCAGCGGTGGAGATGGCAGCGGAACGATTGGACCGGGTTCGGCTGATAATGGCGCTACCGCCCTAAGTGGCGCAATGGGCGGTGGTGAATCGGATTCGTCGCAAGGTAGTAGCGGTGGTTCGGGGTTATCCAAACCGGGCTATGGCAGCAGCGACGGCGGTACGAGTCTGTCGAAGCCGGGTTATGGCAATAGCGACAGAGGCACGAGCTTGTCGAAGCCTGGCTATGGCAGCAGTGAAGGAGGCACGAGTTTATCAAAGCCGGGTTATGGCAGCGGTGACGGCGGTTCGAGCCTGTCCAAAGCTGATCGAGAGTGGCAAGCTGCTCTTGACAGTTACGATCCAAGCAAAATAGGGTTGCCCGATTCGGACTGATTCAGAAAAAGCCCTCCGGACTGCCGGAGGGCTTCTTTATGGCGTCGCATAGCTTGTTGTTTTTTCGCTTGCTTGTGGGGAATATGATCGTAAGCTGTTAGTGTAGTACAATTTGGACGCCTTCGGGCGTCGGTTTCTCGGTTTAGAACAGTCCAAAGTGTTAGGGCTCCGCCAACCGGCCAAAAGCCGGACACCTTCGGGTGTGGCCCTCCCGTTCTGAAAACTGGGAAGCGTGCGGTTTACTCCAAACTTAGCGGTTTGGGGATGCCGTCGCGTTTCCCGTTCAGAACGGGGGAGCTTGGCGGCTCCTCGGACTGTTCTGCGGGTGGCGGCATCTCCTTTTTTTACATGCCATCACCATGACCGAGACGACCGGCATACTTTGTCGGGATGGTAGTCGGGCATGGTGGAATTTCCTTACACATTCCATCTGGATACCCGCGCAAGGGTGAGGGGAACCAGCGCAAGGCGCGATGCAATTCACCTTCGAAGCGCGGCATCTGTCCACCGTCTACCGTTCCGGTTTTGCTTCCGGATACGGGGAGACTCCTATGGAAACGGCTTCATTGGACAAATGCTGTTGCTTCACCGGCCACCGTCCCAAATATTACCGATTCGGAGTGGATGAAAGCGATCCGGAGTGCATTCGAATCAAGGATTTTGTTCGGGAACGATGCGAATACTTGATAAGTGAAAAGGGTGTTTCGCATTTCATCAGCGGCGGCGCCGTCGGCCTCGATACCTGGGCGATGGAGGCTGTTCTTGCTCTCAAAAACAAGTACAGCGGTATCACGCTTGAATGTGCCTTGCCCTATGCCGGAATGCCGCAACGGTTCGAAGCATGGGATCGGGAGCGCTACGACGAAATCGCGCTTCAATTGGACGAAATAACCGTCCTCAATCCTCACTATTCCCCCGGTTGTATGCAGCAGCGTAACGAATATATGGTCGAGCGATCGAAGTATGTTGTCGCCGTCTGGACTGGCAGGAAAAGCGGTACGGCAAATACTGTAAGATATGCAAGAAAGCGTGGCCGGACGTTGTTCTTATTTGATTTTGCGCCGTAGGCTAGCCAGGAACCGAACAGGTTCTCGCCCTTCGGCAGGCCCACCACGGGCAGCCCGCGACTCCTAGAGTCGCGGGCTTGTTTTTCTTGAGAATACGAGC
>DAIOFH010000187.1:0-5014 GCA_036745875.1 Planctomycetota bacterium
CGCGCGGCGGGAAAAAGCGCACCCCGGCCGCCCCGCGCCGCCGCGCACCCCCTCATGCAGCCCAAGAACAATAGGGGCAAAAAGAAATGATGACCGCCGAACGCCCGCTGTGGCTGATCGAATCGCCCGACCATTCGGGCGTGTCGTTTGCCGCCAGGAACCTTGTTGCGGGAATGATCCGCCAGGGCCTGGCGATGGAGGTGTTCGCGCTCCGGGACGGCGAGAGCGCCGAGGATTTCCGCCTCCTCGGCTGTGAAGTGAAAATCTATCCCCACATGGGCAGCCGCTTTCTCGGCGGAAGCGCGCTCGATGAGGCGCGCCTCCTCCAGACCGGCATAGTCCACGCCAAAACCCCGGCCCTCATCAAGCGCGGCCTGTCCCTGGCGAAAAAGCTGAACGTCCCCCTCGTCGCGACCGCGAACCGCATGGAGGACGAGGAATTGAAGCAACTGGTCAAATTCCCGGGACAAGGGGTTGTCGCCGTTTCCGAGGCATTGCGGGAGCGGCTGGCAAATTCCGCCGGCATCCCGTCCAGCCACATCCGCGTCATCCCGAACGGGCTTGACCTGACCCGCATCGACAAGCCGAATTTTACCCATCAGACCCTCATCCCCGGACGTTTGCCGGTCGTGGGCACCCTGGGGCAGCTGGCGGAGAGGAAAGGGCAGCGCGTGTTCCTCCAGGCGGTAAAGGAACTCCTGACCCGCGGCCTTGACGCGGAATTCGTCATCCTCGGCGACGGCCCCGACCGGGTCGCCCTGAGGAACCTCGCCAAGGAACTGAACGTCGCCAAGCGCGTCACCTTCACCCCGCAGACCGTCTCCGGGCAGCTGACCCAGCTCGACGTCCTGGTCGAACCGTCCCTGCAGGAGGGGCTCGGCCTGTCCGTGATGCAGGCGATGGCGATGGGGGTGCCGGTCGTCGGCACCGGCGTGGGCGGCCTGTACTCCCTCATAGAGGACGGAAAGACCGGCATCATGGTGCCGGCGAACAATCCGGCCGCGCTCGCCGACGCCATCTGGCGCATCCTCAGCGACCCCATAGAACGCGTCGACATGGCCCGCCAGGCGCGGGAACTCATCGAAGCCGTGTTCAACGTCGACCTGGTCGCCGGAAAGATGGACCAATACTACAAGGAAATCATTTCCGAATTCCACGGCTGGAGAAATCAAAACACCAGCTTCGGCGCGCGGGGATAACGCCATGCCCGACGGTATCTATAAGCACGAATGGATCCCGTCCGGAAGAAGGAAAGGCTGCATACTGGCGCTGCACGGAATGGAAAGCCATTCCGACTGGTTTGCGATGACGGCCCGCTGCCTGGGAGGCCTCGGCTGGGCGGTCTGGGCTTTCGACCGGCCCGGCTGGGGCAGGACTCCCGGCCGGAGCGGCCACCTTGAAAGTTACGCCGACTTTGTCCGCCAGGTCTCCATCTTCGTGGAGGAGGCCCGTCACTACTACAGCACCGTCCATCTCCTCGGCATGTCGTGGGGCGGCATGGGCGCGCTGTATTTCGCCCTCAGGCGCAGCTGGCTCATCGACTCCGTGACGCTCCTGGCCCCCGGCCTCGCCCTGAAAAAATCCTTTCCCCTGTCCCAATCACTCAAGGCGGCGGCTTCTTTCATCAAAAAGGACAAGACCGCAGAGATCATGCAGGATTTTTCCCCGGAACTTTTTTCCGACAACCGGATGGCGCGGGAATTCGTCCGGGACGATCCGCTGCGCAACCGCACCGTCACCGCGTCCTTCGTCGTCGAAACGCTCAAAATGCGCCGTTTCATCGCGGAAAACGCGGGGAAGCGCCTCCTGCCGCCCGCCCTCTGCCTCCTCGGGTCGGGGGACCGGATGATCGACTACGCGCCTGTCAGGAATCTGTGCGAAAAAGCCGGCTGCGTGGTCGACCGCATACGGGACGCCGGCCATGCCCTTGTCCTGGACTGCCCGGAGGAAGTCGCGGAGCGCCTGGACAGGCACGCATCCGCCGAAAGGATGCCGGCGAAAAACAGGAAGCGCATTTGGGTGGTCGGCGGCGGCGCGGTCGGCGGGACGGTCGCCGGGCTGTGCGCCTTCGCCGGGCACGAAACGGGACTGCTGGTGCGGGAGCGCCAGCTTGCCGTCGTCAGGGACCGCGGACTCTACATCTCCTGCGCCGACGCTTTCCGCTCGACAAGCGGCACCCCCCTCGCCGCCGCCGTCGCCCCCGCCGAGTTGCCGGGAGACCCCGACCTTGTCGTCATGGCGGTCAAAAACTTCGACACGGAAGCCGCCCTTCGGCAGCTGAAGGGGGCGATTCCTCCGCAGGCGGTGATCGCCAGCCTGCAAAACGGCCTGGCAAACGAGGAAAGGATAGCGGCTGTTTTCCCCGACAACCCCATTGCCGCCGCGTCGGTTTGCGCCAGCCTGGAAATGACCGACAATGGCGCGACCAAATGGCCGGACGACCGGGGAGGCCTTGCCGCAGCCCTGTACCGGGGGGATGCGGATCTTGTCAAACAACTGCTCGCAGCGATATTCCCGCACACGGGAATGGAATACGTCTGGGTGGACGGCAAGGACGCGGCTCTCAGGCTGAAATGGTCGAAGCTGATGCTGAACATCGGTTTCAACGCCTTGAATTCCCTCACCGGCATGGCAAGCGCCAAGATTTTGGCGAATCCCCAGTACGGCGTCCTCGCCCTTGCCGCCCTGCGGGAAGGGTTCGCCGTCATGGACAGGATGGGGCTCAAACCGGTCGATCTCCCGGGATACCGGGTCGCTGCCTTGCGGCTGCTGCTGAAAACTCCTGACGCCGTCGCCCGCCGCCTCATGGCCTGGCAGGCGGGGCGCGGGTCGGAGGCGGCGTTTTCCATGCGGCAGGACGTTTTGAACCAACGCAAGCAGACGGAAATCGACGACCTGAACGGGGCGATTGTCAGACAGGCCGAAGCGTTGAAATTGCCGGTGGATGCCAACAAAAAATTATGCGCGTTGGTAAAGAGCCAGTGTTCATGAGGGGCAGTTTCCTTTGGGATAGTATATCTGCATTGAAAGGGACAACCATGTCCTCTACGGCATGGAGGTCGGCTCAAGGATATCCTCATCGATCAGGTCGTGCCGTTCCCGCCCGAGGCAAAGCCGATTATAGACACTATCGCCGGGTATATCGTCAAGGAAACGAAGTAGCGGTTACAACCTTGCAACTATGTATTATGTATTATGAGAAGGAATAGACAGGATCCCTGACATCTTTTCCGGATGGAAGAGTAAAATTCCATCTTGACCCGATATATGTGGTTTATATACTATAACCACATATTGCATAGTTTTTGTTATTTTCGTGTTAGGAGCAAGTATGCGAGTAGGCGTTGGTTATTGCGAAAACAGCGACACTGAGAAAGCCGGCATGATCGCGGCGAAAGAAGCAGTCCGGAGCGCAGGAAGAACCGATCCGTGCAGCATGGTCATATTGTTTTCCACGTCCAGCCACGATCCGAAATACCTGCGGGCGGTCATAGCCTCGGTTTTTGGCGAGAACGTGCCTATTGTCGGCGGGGGCGCCATCGGCGCGATATCCAACAAATACTTCGGTTATTCGGGCGACCAGGTGGTGGTGGCCGGGTTGTGGCTCGATGGCATCGGCTGCAACATCCATTCCGAAGGCGGTCTCGTAGGCCGCGAAGCGAAAGTCGGCAAATACCTTGGCGAGCGCATGTCCAAACGCGACGTGGTGAAGAGCACGCCGTCCATGCTTTTCTACGATGCAATCGACCGCAGCCATGGCGATGTGCACATGAACCTGGCGACTCCACTGCTGGAGGGCTTGGAACAGGGGCTTGGCTACCTGCCGGACAGCCTGGTCGGCGCTGGATTGCAATCCGACTTCGACTGTACTCCTTATCCGCAGTGGATCGGCCGTGAGACCCATGACCAGCGGGCCGTCATGCTGACCTTTTCGGAAGAACTGCGGATCGACAGCGTGATCATGCACGGCTGCAAGCCAAGCGGAGGCTATTACACCGTCACCAAAGCGGATAAACAGACCATTCTTGAAATCGACGGCAAGCCGGCGCTGCCGTATATCGCGTCCAAGCTGCGTCCCGCGCTCCCCGTTGAATCGTTCCCGTTCTTCATGATCTTCGGCATCAACCGCAACCCGGGCGGCGACTTCGACCCCGACAACTACACGAACAGGCTCTGCCTCGCCATCGACAAAAAGAAGAAAGGCATAGTCATGTTCGAATCCGACATGGTGGAGGGGACGCGCTTCCAGATCATGTACCGCAGCGTCGACCTAGACTATATGGCCCCCCGCATCAACGGCCTGTTCGACAATGTCCAGAGAGACGGGCGTAAACCCGTGTTCGCCTTTTACATCGACTGCGCCGGGCGCGCGGCGGGGCAATACGGCGGCGCGGACGAGGAGGACGCAGTGGTGGTTCAGAAGGCGGTGGCCGACCGCGTGCCGTTGATGGGCATCTACAGCGGCGTCGAGATCGCTCCGGTGCAGGGAAAACCGAGGACGCTCGACTGGACGGGGGTGTTTTGCCTGTTCAGCGTCAAGGAGTGAAGATAAATTATCTGTTAAGACCTTTGAAAAATTCCCACTAATCAACACGCTCGCTTTCGCGGGCGTTTTTTATGGTATGGGGTAATGTCCATGGTAATCTGGTGCTTTTTGAGATGGTAATTTGAGGCCATAAAAGCCCGCTTGCAACAAGATAGCACTATTCTTGTCTATATTTTGAGCACGATTTTACCATCTTTTGGTAGAAGAAGGCTATACCCCATGTGAATAGCCGTGTACAATTTTAACCGCGGACGATTTCGTCCGTCTGGCCAATCAAGGGGCTTTGTACGAGGTTGACCGCACTCTCGCTGAAGAGAGGGGTTTGCCCGAGGCGACGGGTAATGGCGGGTGATTTTCTTCATCGTAGTGGCTTTTCGTAGCCGATGCAAGGCGACCTGGATCCCGGCAACTGCGGACGTTTTTTCGCCCGGTTCGATGCTACCCCGCCGGGACGACGAAAATGGGGGT
>DAIOFH010000188.1:0-5006 GCA_036745875.1 Planctomycetota bacterium
AAGGAGTCGGCATGAATACTGGCAGAAGCATATTCGCGCAGTTGGTCGAGCACCTTCCAAAACGGCGATTTCAGACATTGGTCGCGCGTTACAAAGGCGATTACAAGAGCCAAATATTCGAAGAATTCACGAAGATCCTTATTGCGAAAGCCGGGCATCTCTATGCCGACGATGTTTCCTCCCATAACTCGACGTTACTCCACTGTCTACGCCTTCGACTCCACCACCATATCCTGAGGTGCGCCCTGCGTCAAGACCAGAAAATGATGATTTGAAGAAAAGCAATCCGACCCACCTCTCCGCTTTGGCGTGTCCGACAAGTTCTGTAGGGCGTAGCCCGGAAGACGTTGACGGACGCGCCACGACGGCGAGTGCCTTTGGCCATCCGGTCACCCCGTTGGCGCCAGAACGCGGTCGTAGTACATCTCGTCGGAAGTCTGGCCGGCGAGGCTCAGGGGAGGTCGCTCGCCATAGCACCATGCGAAGAATCGGGTTAATTCCTGCCTCGCCTCGCTCATGCTCCCGTACTCTTTCAAGAACATTTCTTCGTACTTTACCGTCCGCCATAGCCGTTCGGTCAGGATATTGTCGAACGCCCGACCCTTGCCATCCATGCTGTTCGAGATTCCCTTCGCGAGAAGCCGGCCTGTGAACTCCGCAGAAGTATGCTGCGAACCTTGGTCGGAGTTGAATATCTCAGGGGTTCACGTCAAAGAGCCCTGTCCAACGCCGACACGCAGAAATCGGCGTCAAGTGTATTGGACAACTCACAGGAAATTACCCGACGGCTGTACCAGTCCCAAACCGCCGTTAAATAGCAGAACAGCTTCTGGAGTCGAGATCGGAAATCTTCGGCTCTGCCAGAGAACGCCGGGCAAAGGACGATGATGCGGAAAAGGACCGTTTGCTGAAGAAAGTCGGCCAGTCGCAGATAGAAGTCGATTGCTCAAAAAAACTGTTCTTGGAGTAGACGAGCGCCAGGCGCTCCTCGAGCCGAACCATGCCGATTTCGACAACAACGCCCTTCCCGTAACCGGGAAGGGCGTATCATGAAACATCATGTGTTTGCATGGGTTAGGGAAACGCTAGCGGTACAGCGGGCCATAGGCTCTGCAGGCATCTCTGTCCGCGGCTTCCATGTCCTTGGTGCCGAAACCGGACCATGAGTGCGGGCGGAACACGCGGGAACGTTCGACATTATGCATCGTGACCGGAATGCGAAGCATCGATGCCAGAGTAATCAAGTCCGCGCCGACGTGGCCATAGACAAATGCGCCGTGATTGGAACCCCAATTCGCCATGACCGAATATACGTCGCTGAAGACGTCCGTTCCGGTCAGGGTGGGGGAGAACCAGGTGGTGGGCCAAGTCGGGTCGGTGCGTTTGGTCAGTATGTCGTGGACGTTTTCGGGCAAGGTGACGGTGTAGCCTTCGGCTATTTGCAGATTCGGGCCGAGTCCCTTGACGATATTGACGCGTACGAGTGTGACCGGCATTTCCGCCGTTGTGTCGAACTGGGAGGAAAAGCCGCCGCCTTTGAAATAGCCGGCGCTCGCCGGGCACCATTTGGTCGCGCCGAGGCAGGCTTCAATGTCCTTGTCCGTCATGTCCCACCACGGCTTCATGACATTTTTGCCGGTGGCGTCGACCGAGCGGGCCGAGCCGTCGAGGGCGGCGGCGCCGGAATTGATCAGGTGGATAAAGCCGTTTTGCGCTTTGCCTTCGGCCTGCCATCCAGTCACGCGTTTGACTGCGTCCGGACTCCAGTAGGTGCGGACATCGGCGAAAATGCTGGAGCCGCCCGTGACCATGTGGCCGAGCACCATGGCGGTGGCGTTCAAGGTATCGTTTTCGGTGGCGAGAATGATCGGTTCGCGTTTGCCGTTCCAGTCGAACGTCGAGTTCAGGATCGCTTCGGCGAAGTCCCCGACCGGTTGCCAGTCCGACCACATCCGTTGTCCCTGGAAGCCGCCGGCGACGGCGTTGCGGCCAAGGCTTTCCTCGTAATAGCCGAGTTCCTTGAGTCGCGGGTTTCCAAGCATGATGTCGCGGATGATGATGGTCATCTTGACGACGAAATCCCATTCCTTTTCTTTTTGTTCGGCCGTGTGCTGGATTTCCTTTTTATTGTTGTCCATGCCTTCCTTGCAGTTGGCTTTGGTCCAGGCGAGGGCTTTTTTGTATTCTTCCGGATCGTAAATGTCCGCGTCGACGCGGCGCAGCACTTCGGTCATGTCGACGAATTCGGGGCGGACGCCGAGGTATTCGTGGAAGAAGGCGTCATCGCAATACGATCCCATAATACCCATCGAGACGGAGCCGATGTTGACGTAACTTTTGCCGCGCATAATGCCGACGGCGACGGCGGAGCGGGCGAAGCGGAGCAATTTTTCCTGTACGTCGGCGGGGATGGAGGCATCGCCCTTGTCCTGGACGTCGTGGCCGTAGATGCTGAAGGCGGGCACGCCTTTTTGCGCATGGGCGGCCATGACGGCGGCGAGGTAGACGGCGCCGGGGTTTTCGGTGCCGTTGAAGCCCCAGACCGCTTTGACCGTGGTCGGGTCGAGATCCATTGTTTCGCTGCCGTAGCACCAGCAGGAGGTGACGCTGAGGGTGCCGACGACATTTTCCTTGGCGAATTTGGCGGCGCAGTCGCGTGATTGGGCGCTTCCGCTGATGGTTGTGTCGGAAATGACGCATTCCACCTGATCGCCGTTGGGGTAGCGCAGGTTTTCCGAAATGAATTTCGCTGCGCTTATCGCCATGTTCATGGTGATTGTTTCCAGATTCGCCCGTTCCGCCCCGCGTCCGTCGATGATGGGACGAATGCCGATTTTGGGATTCATACGTTTCTCCATTTGTCAGGAATCCGTTATCCACACTGCCGTTGTTGCCGATTGGGAAAAAACCCATTGACAATAATAGCCGGAACCGGCATCTATTCAATTGTTAAATCATGAATGACATTTGGAGGGAGAACACATGCGTATAGGCGTTGTCGGCGTGGGCGTGATTGCCAGTGCGGTTGTCAGGGGTCTGGAGCGGAAATACGGGGATAAGGCGGATTTTTTTCTTTCACCCCGCAATGCGGAGAAGAGTATGGCGTTGCAAGGCGCCTACGGCAATGTTCGGGTCATGGAAACGAATCAGGCGGTTGTTGACGCGAGCGATATTGTCATAGTGTCGGTTTTGCCGAAGGTTGCGAAGGAGGTGGTTTCCTCGCTTCGCTTTTCGTCCAGGCATCATATTGTCAGTTTTGTTTCCGAGCCGCGTCTTGCTTCGCTTGCGGAGTGGGTGGGGGAGTGCGCCACGATTTCCCGTGTTATTCCGTTGGAGTTTATTGAGCATCATGCGGGGCCGGTGTTATTATATCCGGATACGCCGGTGGTGCATGATCTTCTTGTTGGTCTCGGGGAGGTTGTTGTGCCTGAGAGCGAGGACGACTTTTTGGCGATGCAGGCGTTGTCGTCGGTTATGGGCGGTTTTTTCTATTTGGCGGATTCCATTGTTGCGTGGACGGGTACGAAGGGCATAAAAGAGGATGTTGCCGCGCCGTATTTGTTTGCCATGTTCAAGGCGTTGGCCGGGCAGGGGTTGGAGACGTCGCCGGAGGATGTGGCCAGTTTGTGGAAGGCGATGACGCCGGGCGGGTTGAATGAGGATGTGATACGAAGCATTAAGAATGCGGGCGGGTTTGCGCTTTGGACATCCGCGCTTGACAAGGTGTTGGAGCGGCTTCGTTAGAAAAAGCATCACTACTGAATCAGGCTGTAAAAAATCTTCGCGTTCCAATCGAAGTTGCAAGGAGACCGTGGGTTTTCGTTATTTGCCGTGACGGCATTCCATACTTTTATAACGGCGCTAAGAGCCTGATTGGAAACCGCCGTATGCCATAAAAGGCACGTACGGTGGTGTGAGAGGCGGGAACCGCGAGGAACCCGCCTACTCGATTTGAATCTGTGAAACGACATGGCGGTATTTTTCACGCAACAGGGCAAATTTATTGGCCATGGAACTATGATCGATACGCTGTTAATGTTGGCAGTCAGGACAAAACCGATCCGGCAGGCGCATCAAGGATAATCCGCTGCATTTAGAATGGAGAGTTTTGCGAAAAGTACTGACGGGAAAGCTCGATAAAATATTTTTCAGCTTCGGTGAACCGCGTTCCTTTGCGATAGGCAATGCTGTGATTCCATAATTCGCGCGGTCGAAGCGAGAATGCGGTTACCGGATCATCCGGCTTGACTTGGTGCTCCATGAGAATTGACGCCCCCAAGCCATTGAGTACCATGCTGTATGCAAGCGAACTCAAGCTCGATTCCATCAACACCTTCGGCGTAAAATGGATGCGCTCAAAATGTGCGTCGCAAATCGTTCGTATGTTCGTCTCGCCGTTCATTAATATGAAATTGTCTTGGGCCAGCAATCGCAAGTCCAGCGTGGCGCGTTTCTTTCCTTTGGGCGCCGCGAGATGAGAAAGTCGGTGACCGGGCGGCAGCACTATGACGACCTCGCATTGTTCAAAAGGAATATGCTCGAGCGAAGTGCGGGCCGAACTGCAACCAACGACCGCCATGTCCACCCTGCCGCGTTCAACCGCCGCTTCCAGTTCCCTGACATTGCCCTCAACCAGATCCAGCCTGTAATTGGGATAGCGCTGGTAAAAGAGCGGGTACACCATTTTTAACATGGCATGGCCAACGCCACGGGTTATCCCCAAGCCAAGGATGCCGCTTCCCTGATCCTTATAGTCGGAAAGTTGTTTGTACATTTGTTTGCGGATTTCCAGCATTTGGCGGGCTGTTTCAATATAGGTCGTTCCGCTATAGGTTGGGATAAGCCGTTTTTGCACTCGTTTAAACACGGGCTGGCCCAAGTTCCGTTCCAACCCGATAAGGAAATGGTTCAATGCGGGTCGGGAAACATACAGCTTTTCCGCCGCTCTGGTGATATTCGCCTCATCCGCAATCGCAACTATGTATTCAAGTTGGCGAAGATTCATA
>DAIOFH010000189.1:0-4951 GCA_036745875.1 Planctomycetota bacterium
GTGTAGGTTTTGCGGTTGCCACGATGATCGACAATCCGAGTTCGCCAACGCAGATCACTGCTGTCCGATTATTAGTCGAATAATTTCAACTGGTTACATATCGGTATAGGTTGTATTTGCGGTGTAGGTGGAAAAAGTAGCGATAAAATGGGCATTTTCGCGAAAAGATGGAGGCGCAGAATTTGCGTCATTTCGTGCAGATCATGCGGCAGGGAGAGGCGCTTTTTGATAATGGCGAGCAGCAGGTAAGCGCTCAGAGCAGTCCAGACTTGTATGCGTACAGCGTTTTCGGATACGCCGAAAAATGCCTTTATCCGCAGGTGCTGCTTTATTCATTTGAAGAAGAGCTCCACCTGCCAGCGCTGCTTGTATAGCTGCTTGTATAGCTGTGCGATGATTCGGGCGGGCAGAATGAAATTATTGGTGATGAATTCGTAGACGATGTTTGTTTCCGGATCGCGATATTTGACCCGCCGCAGACGCTCGGGATAGGCGGAGGAAGATTTTGCTCCGTTCAAGCGAATGGCTTGGTCACAAAGAATTCGAAGAAAGACAGGACTCGATATCACGTAGGCTGTCGCAAGAGGCGAGTTGGGCAAAAATCATAGTGAGCAGTTGGTCGTAGCAGGAGAACTTTTGGCTCTTGTAATCACCCTTGTACCGGGCGACCAGTGTCTGAAATCGCCGCCTTGGGAGATGCTCGACCAACTGAGCAAAAATGCTTCTGCCGAGATTCATGCCGACTCCTTTGCGAAAAAGCAAGAGCCGGGATTATCAGCGAATTTTGAAATCGAGACGGATTATTTTTTTATGCAACTTACTGAATTTTTATAGGTTGTGCGGTTTCCAAACGGAAACAACCGGACAGCAGTGATATCCTATACTATTTTTCAAAATCGACTTGCGCCATCTAATATATTTGATATATTAACAATGGAACTACACACGTATTGCCGCTATCATCACCATCAATTCCATACTCACTAGTCAACGGTACAATAGCATAACGGGTTATAATGCGGCGGGGATGCTCCGCCTTGTTTACAACAATAGTCTTTTTCAGGAGGATTGGCATGAAACGTGGGCTCGTACTGCTTACCATCGCGCTTGGTATGTGGACAACTGTGGGTTTTGCCGCAACAGAACTGAAACTGGGGCATTTCGGCTCGGAAAATCACCCGGCCAACATCGCGGCCAAGCAATTTGCCGAAAACGTCAAACAACGTACGAATGGCGAAATCACCGTCGCCATCTATGCGAACAACGCGCTCGGCAGTCCGCCGGAAGTATTGGAACAGGTTATTCTGGGCGCTGTCGACATGAGCCTGAGCGGTCAGGATCAGATTGCCAAGCACGTCAGCCTGTTCGATGCCGTTTCGATTCCATTTTCCATCAGCGGGTATGATCACATGGACCGCATTTTGGATGGACCGTTCAAGGATTGGGCCGCGCCGGAAGTCGAAAAGGTCGGTCTCGTCTACCTGTCTTCCTGGGAATGGGGCTTCCGCCAAATCACCAATTCCAAACACCCCATCATGACTCCCGACGATGTCCAGGGTCTCAAAATCCGCACCCCACCCGCCATGTCCTACCAGGCCGCCATCGAAGCGCTGGGCGGCAATGTCCAGACGATTTCCTTCTCCGAGCTCGTCATGGCAATGCGGCAAGGGGTCGTTGATGGACAGGAAAATCCGATCAGCGTCATTTACGATCTGAAACTTTATGAAGTCCAGCCGTACATTTCCATCGTCAACTACCTGTATTCCTCGATGGTCCATGTCGTCAACAAGAGCGTATGGGACAAGTTGACGCCCGATCAGCAAGAAATCATCGCCGAAGAGTCGGACAGCGCCCGCCTCCTCATGCGCACGCTCGTCCGCGAGGAAGAACAGAAGCAGATTGAAGACATGAAGTCGAAAGGCATCCAGATCGACACCCCCGACCTCGCCCCCTTCGTCGCCAAGATGGGCCCCGCATACGAAAAAATCAGCGCGAACATCGGCAAGGCGAACTTCGACAAATGGATGGAAATGGCGAAAGCGACAGCGGAGTGATATGGAGCAATTAACAATTAATAATTAATAATGGATAATGGTGGAAAATTCTTATATACAAACTCGCGTGCTACCGCTCGCTTATAACCACGTAGAGAGCGAACGGAAGTGAGCGAGTCCTGGATGTATTTTTTCCACCATTATTCATTATTAATTATTCATCGTCTTTTTTAGGGGGTTGTATGCTAACGCTGTATCTGTTCATCACCCTGATAGCGCTTTTGGTAATCAATGTGCCCGTGGTGGTGGCGATTGGATTGACGTCCGTCATCTTCTTCGTGTTTCTGGGTGACGGCATGTTGCTGGCCATGTTGCCGAACCGCATGTATTACGGCACGACCGGGTTCACGTTGTTGGCCATTCCCTTCTTCATCTTCGCCGGCAACTTGATGAACATAGGCGGCATTACAGGGCGGATTTTTCGCTTTGCGAAAGCGCTTGTCGGCCACATTCCGGGCGGCCTTGGACAAGTCAACGTGCTGGCCAGCGTCATCTTCTCCGGCATGTCGGGCTCCGCCGTCGCCGACGCCGCCGGACTCGGTCAAATCGAACACAAAGCTATGGTCGACGATGGCTTCGACCCCGCCGTTTCGGCGACGCTCGTTGCCGCTTCGTCCATCATCGGTCCGGTCATTCCTCCGTCCATTCCGTTTGTTCTGTTCGGCGCGATCACCAGCGTATCGGTCGCGCGCCTGTTCATGGCGGGGTTTGTGCCGGGATTGATTTTGAGCGCCTTCATCATGATTTCGCTTGCCGTCATAGCCAAGCGGAAAGGCTATCCGCAGTCCCCGCATCGCGCGGCGTTCCGCGAAATATGGGGGGCATTCATCGGAGCTTTCTGGCCGCTGCTCGCTCCCGTCATCATCATCGGCGGCATAATGACAGGCTTTTTCACGCCGACGGAAGCGTCGGTCGTCGTCTGCCTGTACGCGATTATCCTCGGCTTCTGTTACCGCGAATTACATTTTGCCGATTTGCCCGCCATCATCTGGCAGTCGGTCAAGCAATCCTCCAGTCTGCTCTTCATCATGGCGGCGGCCAACTTTTTCGGTTGGCTTGTCATTCGTCAGAAAATGCCCGATGCAATCATAGAAACGTTGGTCCAGTTCGGCGCGTCGCAATCGGCCGTCCTATGGATCATCATTGCAATCGTGCTTGTCATGGGATGCTTCCTCGAAGGCAACGCCATATTTCTGATCACGCTTCCGATTTTTATTCCAATATGCAATATGTTCAACATTAATCTGATCAATTTCGGCGTCGTCATGACGCTGCTTATCATGATCGGCAACCTGACCCCACCCGTCGGCATGTGCCTGTTCGCGGTGGATTCGTTCGCCAAGGTCGGCATACCGGCGCTGACGAAACAGGTCTGGCCCTACCTTATCGCCACTTTTCTGGTCACGCTGCTTATCGCGTTCGTACCGCAAATCTCGTTGTGGCTGCCGAATCTGCTCATGGGGGGAGTATAATATGCACGCATTCATGAAAAAACTCGACAACGGCGTGCAATCCGCCCTTCGTATTCTCTGCATCATGCTTTTTTGCGCATTGGGCCTGATTCTTCTGACCAATGTGGCGATGCGAGTGATGAATGATTTTTCGATTTTCCTGACGACCAATGGCATGGCGGGTGCGGGTGCAATGGTCAAAAAACTTACGCCTATCACGTCAATGCACTGGTTCGATGAAATCGTCGAACTCTGTTTCGCCTGGCTGGTCTTTTATGGATCGGCGGCGTTGTGGGGAACCAAAGGCCATTTCAGCGTGGGGGACTGGATATCAGCCCGCCTGCCGTATCAGGCGCTGAAAGCATTGTACAAACTTTTGGTAACGTTGTTGTCGGCTATTTTTATTGGTGTATTCCTGTATTTCTCGTTCAACCTGTTACGCCGAACAACGGAGCTCTCCACTGTTTTCCAAATTCCGAAATGGGTCATGTATTCATCCATGACGGTCGGTTCGGCCATTATGCTGGCATATTCAGTCGCCGACATCTACCTCGATATTCTTGCCCTGCTCGGCATCGATGCGTCCGGCAGCCAGGAACAAGCCTCGCAAAGCATGTGAGAACTGGAAGTAACAATTAATAATGAATAATGAACAATGATGGAAAATTCTTATATCTATTATTCACTCGCTGCCGCTCGCTTCAGGCGGAGTTATAAGCAAACGGTAGTGAGCGGGTCTTAAATGTAGTTTTTCCGCCATTGTTCATTATTCATTATTAATTGTTCATAGTCTTTTATCCCTATTTTATTTCATTTTGGTTTGTCGACAATTCAGGTTCATACATGCCACCGCTAGCGGGGAGTGCGGAAAATTATGGCGAGGCGGCGCTGCCGACGCTTGAGACGGTAAGGCAAGATGACTCTGTAAGCTGGCAGAAGGGTAAATGTCCGGTGCTCCCCACCTTGTTTTCTTTCGTTCTTCATCGATGCGGCGGAAATTCGTCGAGGCGGAGAAGTCCGACCGCCGGGCGGCGGGAATGCTTGCCCTTGTCCAGAAGCTCTACCGGGTGGAGAAACGGATCAAGTCGGTCTGCCAACGTCTCGGCTGGTCTTTCGACTCTCCGGGAAAGGACGGTGACAGGGCCGAGGAATTCCGGCGCCGACGGCGGGAGAAGCAATCCATCCCGTTCCTGTCGGCCATCGGCGACTGGCTGCATGGCCCCAAATGTTCCACGGCGCTTCCCAAATCCCCGCTCGGCGAGGCGGTGGGGTATTGCCGGAACAATTGGCAAGCCCTGAATGAATACGCCCACAGCGGCAATTTGTCCATCGACAACAACGCGGCGGAACGAAAACTCCGTCCCGTCGCCGTGGGACGAAAGAACTACCTGTTTTTCGGCTCCGACAACGGAGGACGCACGGCTGCGGTCATGTACAGCGTCATTT
>DAIOFH010000190.1:0-4947 GCA_036745875.1 Planctomycetota bacterium
GTCCGCCGCCGCCGACGCAGCCGCCCGGGCAGCTCATGACTTCGATAAAGTGGATGTCGGAGCGGCCGTTCTTCACCTGTTCCATCATCTTCCTGGCGTTCGCGAGGGAGTTCACCACCGCCACGCCGACATCGAGCTCGCCGACCTTGACGCGGTATTCCTTGATTCCCTCGAGGCCGCGCACTTCCTTGAAATCCAGGTTGCCGGGATTTTCGCCGGTAATCATATAGTAGGCGGAACGCAGCGCCGCTTCCATCACGCCACCGGACGCGCCGAAGATCTTCCCGGCGGTTGAACGCTCGCCAAACGGCGAATCCGGCACATCGGAGGGAAGGTCCCTCAGGTTGAGGTTGTGCTGTTTGAGAAGGCGGGCGAGTTCGCGGGTCGTCAGCACGGCATCGACGTCCTGGACGCCGTTCCTGCCCATTTCCGGCCTGGCCGCCTCGAACTTCTTCGCGGTGCAGGGCATGATGGAGACGCTGAAGATGTTCGCGGGATCAAGCCCCTGCTGCTTGGCCCAATAGGACTTGATGATCGCGCCCATCATCGCCTGCGGGCTCTTGCAGGTGGAAAGGTGCGGGATAAGTTCGGGGTAAAACGTCTCGGTGAACTTGATCCAGGCGGGCGAGCAGCTGGTGAACATCGGAAGGACGCCGCCATGGCTGACGCGGTGGACCAGTTCGGACGCTTCCTCCATGATGGTCAGATCGGCCGAGAACGACGTATCGAAAACATACTTGAAGCCAAGCCGGCGCAGGGCCGCAACCATCGCCCCGTCGGCGTCGACTCCGGCCGGAAGCCCCGCCAATTCGCCGATGGATACGGACACCGACGGCGCGTGCTGCACGACCACGGTCTTGGTCGGGTCGCGCAGCGCCTCGACCACCCGCGCCATGTCGCGCTGTTCGTGCAGCGCGCCCGTCGGGCAGACCAGGGTGCATTGGCCGCAGTTGATGCAGGAACTGACGTTCATGCCCTGGTTGAAGACGGTGCCGACGATCGTTTCCGCGCCGCGGCCGATGAAGCCGATGGCGGAGACGCCCTGCACTTCCTCGCAGACCCTGACGCATTTGCCGCACAGCACGCATTTCGATGTTTCGCGGGTGATGGACGGGCTCGCCGTGTCAAGTTCGTGGTGCGGGCGGGCGGTGTAGGAACGGCGCTGCCGCACGTCCAGTTCCGCGGCCAGTTCCTGCAGGCGGCAGGCGTCCGAGCGGGCGCAGGCGAGGCAGTCGCCCGGATGGTCGGCGAGAAGGAGCCCGATGATGGTGCGGCGGGCCTCGACGACCCGGGAACTGTGGGTCTGGACGTTCAGTCCCGGTTCGGCCGGGTAGGTGCAGGACGGGATCAGGGCGGGACGGCCCTCGACCTCCACGACGCAGAAGCGGCACGATCCCGTGGGCGTGAAGCCTTCAAGGTGGCACAGCGTCGGGACATGGATATTCTGCCGCTGGCAGGCGGAGAGTATGGTGTCGCCGGGCTGGAATTCCACCGCATGGCCGTCGACGGTCATGGTGTTTGTTTTCACGGCCGGCGTCTCCTTTACTTTCACCTCGACCTTCTTGCCTTCGGCCGGGTTCTCGATCTCTTTGGTGTCTTTATCTTTTTTCTTAGACATGATGCCCAAGCTCCTCTATTCATTGGCGCGTTTTCGGAAATGCTTGGCCCCCTGTTGCGTTTTCCGGCACAACTGCACGTAGCCAAAATGCGCTAAGGGAGGACCAACTTTTTCAAAAAACGCTGTAGAAACGGTCACACCGACACGGCTCCCTGCGTCTCCGGCTGCGGTTCCTTGACGACGGCGGAGAATTTGCACACCGTCACGCACTGTCCGCAACCGATGCATTTGTCCGGATCGACATAATGCGGGTGCTTCACCACTCCGGAAATCGCCATGGCCGGGCATTGCCTGGAACAGACGCCGCAGCCGACGCAACGGGTGGCGTCGATGGTGACGCGGTTGAGCTCGACGCAGGCCCCGGCGGGACAGCGGCGGGCATAGACATGCTGCTCGTATTCGTCCCGGAACCAGCGAAGGGTGGAGAGAACCGGGTTCGCCGCGGTCATCCCGAGGCCGCACAGGGAGGTATCCTGGAGAACGCGGGCGAGGCGCTCGAGCGCGGTCACCGCCTGGAAGCGGACGAGGGAGTCGTCCCCGGATTCGCGGCCGCGCGGGCGGGTCAGCATGTCGAGCGTTTCGAACATGCGCCTGGTGCCTTCGCGGCAGGGGATGCATTTCCCGCAGCTTTCCTTCCTCAGGAAGTCCATGAAGAAGCGGGCAAGGTCGACCATGCAGGTGTCCTCGTCCATGACGACAAGGCCGCCGGAGCCCATCATCGCGCCGACTTGTTTCAAGCCTTCGTAATCGATGAGGGTGTCGAATTTCGCAACCGGGACGCAGCCGCCGGAAGGGCCGCCGATCTGCACGGCCTTGCAGTTCTTGTCCCGTCCCACGCCGCCGCCGATTTCAATCACCACGTCCCTGATGGTCCTGCCCATCGCCACTTCCACCAGGCCGGTACGGTTGACCTTGCCGGAAAGGGCGAAGATTTTCGTGCCCTTGCTGTGTTCGGTGCCGATTTCGGCGAATTCCTCGGAGCCATTGAGTATGATGGAGGGGACGTTGGCGAATGTTTCGACGTTGTTGACGGTGCTCGGCTTGCCGAACACGCCTTTCACCGCCGGGAACGGGGGACGCGGGCGCGGCGTGCCGCGCTGTCCTTCGATCGAGGCGATAAGGGCCGTTTCCTCGCCGCAGACAAACGCGCCCGCGCCGATCTTCAGCTTGATCTCCAGGTCGAAGCCGCTTTCCATGATGTTTTTGCCGAGGACGCCCCAGGCGGTCGCGATTTCCAGCGATTCCTTCAGGCGCTTGACGGCGAGCGGGTATTCGGCGCGGATGTAGATATAGGCCTTGGTCGCTCCGATGGCGTAAGCGGCTATGGTCATGCCTTCGAGAAGGCGGTAGGGGTCGCCTTCGATGAGGGCGCGGTCCATGAACGCGCCAGGGTCGCCTTCGTCGGCGTTGCAGATGAGGTATTTCTGGTCGGCCTGGGTTTGCCGGGCGAAGCGCCATTTGCGGCCGGTGGGGAAGCCGCCGCCGCCGCGTCCGCGCAGCCCGCTTATTTCCACCTGGTTGCATACCTCGTCCGGGTTCATCACTTTCAACGCCTGCGTCAGGCCGGCATAGCCGCCGCGGGCGACATATTCCTCGATGGAATGGGGGTTGATGATGCCGCAGTTGCGGAGGACGAAACGGGTCTGGCGCGAAAAGAACGGCAGTTCCTCCATGCGGTCGACGCCGATCCACGGCTCGTTTCCTTCGATTTCCATCTGGCCGAGGATGAAGCTTTTCGGCGGCAGGCGGCCGGCGAGCACGTCGTCGACGATGTTGTTCACCTTGTCCGCCGTGACCTGGCGGAGGTAAAGGCGGGCCCGGCCGGGGAGCTGGATGTCGATGATCGGTTCTTCCGAACACAGTCCGATGCAGCCGACTTCGATAATGTCGGCGGAAATCTTGTTGGCGGCGATATGGCCGTTCAGGGTGGCGAGGGTCTTGTCCGCGCCCGCGCCAAGGCCGCAGGTGCCGGCGCCGACGCGGATCAGGGGCCTGAGCGCCTTTTCGCCCCTCAGGGTGGCGATTTTCGATTCGGCGGAATAGCCGCCGAGACGCGACATGAAGAAATCGGCCGGTTGATCCAGCTTCGGCCAGCATTTGATATCGGCTAACTTGGTCATACGGCCTCCACTTTCTCTCTGTATTCCTTAAGAAGCGCGGGTATGGCGTCGGGGGACACCTTTGCCCGCAGTTCGCCATTGACCATGATGGCGGGGGCAAGTCCGCATGCGCCGATGCAGGCCAGCTCCTCATAGCTGAATACGCCATCCGGTGTGGTCTGGCCGACGGGGATGCCGAGCTGTTTTTTCAGTTCGTCGAGAACCGCCTTTGACCCTTTCACATGGCAGGCGGTGCCGCGGCAGACCTGGATATGGACGCGGCCGAGGGGGTAGAAGCGGAACTGGTTGTAAAACGTGGCGACGCCGTAGATCTTGCTGGCCGGCACATCTATATGGCGGCCGATGGAAAGGATGGCGTCCCTGGAAAGATAACCGCATGCATCCTGCACCTCCTGCAGCAGCGTGATCAGCTGATCTTCCGTTGCGTCCGGATGACGTGCGAGCACGGATTGTATTTCCGTACTGTTTGTGGCATCGAGTACATCCATACCGATTCCTCCTTGCGTACCTGGGCTTATTGCCTGTTTGTTGCTGCCAAAACGATAAAAAGACGGATTTCTGCCTATGATATTCCACAGTAATTCTGAAAAATGCGTTAGCGGTTTAACGGCATAGAGACAATGCATGAAGCTGGGGTAAGCCTGGGCGGCTGATTTTGTCGAGGGCGTACGCTATTCGCGATACGTATAAAACGCAGTGATTACGTGTCCAAATAAGGAATTTTTTGTTTATTTCCACTGTGTATTATAAAATACGGCAATCATCTTTCAAGTATTATTTTTTAAAAAATATCGATTTTAAACTGATCAATATCGTATACTATGTCCATATTGGGCATATGTCAATAATGGCTCAAGATAAAATTCTCGATATATCTTCATACAACCCCTACATTCTAAAAATCATAATACTCTCATCCGTATATGGTTATAATAAAGTTTTATTTGTCTAATCATTTTCGATTGAATAGGGAATTTTTTCAAGATTAGGGATGAGCTTTTTGGTATGGAAACTCTCGCTTAGGAAAATAAAAAATTATGAGCATATGTCATTTATGGAAAATCTTCCGGATTATTCTTGTAGCATTTTCTGTTTGCACAAAAAAAGCAGCCCTAAATGGGCTGCTTTTTCTCATCTTAGGCCTTTTCAATTGTATAACCGCTGAAAAATTGTGTATTTCTATCCCATAGCGGTGGCAAGGCGACCTGG
>DAIOFH010000191.1:0-4933 GCA_036745875.1 Planctomycetota bacterium
TTTTGTTGGCGACCACCTTGACGTACTTTGCCAGGGCGGTCTGCAACGACTGGGTGTCGATAGTGATGATAGTGGGCGGTGGGGTGATGTCGGAGGTTCCCGTAACGATGGGTGCGGTGTTTGCGCTTTCAGCCAGAGTGCCGGCCGGTGTGGTTGTGTCTGGAGCGATTGTGGACATGGAAATTCTCCTCTGTATACAATGATGGTGGCTCACTCGGTGCGGGAATGTACGGTGAGACTGGTGGATAGTGAGGGGTGACAAAGGTATTGGGTACTACTGGCAGGATTCGGAGCGGGGGTTGGCGAAGCGGACGCCGGCGAGGTACTGGCTGGAGGCGAACTTGGCCAGGACGAGGGCGGTCTCGTCGAGAGCGGTGTTCTGACGGATGTTCTCATGCAGTCTCAGTGTACGGAACGCTTCCAGAGCCTGGCAGGTGGCGTCCTGAACCGCCTCCTCCCGGTCGAACTCGGACAGTTCCTTGAAAGCGCCTTCCAACAGAGCGGACAGCTCGGGGAGGATTTGCTGCTCGAAGTAGGCGTTGATCTGACGCTCGGACATGGGCTCCCGCCACGGGGAATAGCTCCGGGGCTGGCACTTCAGGAAAGACAAGTACTTGGCGCGGCTGGGCATGGCACTGCTGGGCGGGATGGTGCTGGAGATCACGGTTGACATGGGTAGTTCCTTTGCGAAAAAGACGGTTTTTCGGTAAAAAAAAGCATGTCTCGATGGATATGTTTTCCAACATATAATTATAACGTCTTATGACGCCTTTTTTTACCATTTCGGCTGACTCAAGGCACCCCGCATCGAAGAGGAGGTACAAACCACGCCGAATTCACGCTTCCCATACCAGCGCACGCTGCATGATGAGCATATCTCCCGGCCGCTCGTCCTGACCACATACCAGCTCAACGCCTGGATCTCACTCGACAGCCTGTCCGCCGCATACGAAACCGATTGCCAAGTATTGATGCCTCCCGCGCTGTTCCCACTTCATTCGAAAATCGCCCTAAAAACATCGGCATAACGCCGGCAATTTATCTTGGTGTTTAACTGAATCCGGGGGGTGGCCAATCCGCGCTCTTTCATGGAAATTCGGCCTCAATCCCAACGTTCCTCCTCATGGCCCGAAGGGCTTTCTTATTGCCAACACAAGGATTGCATCCGCAAGGAATGTTTTGTCCGCATCCGGTACAGAATATTAATGGAGTAGGGTAAAAGCCAGTCCGAATAGGGCGAGGCTTAAGCTTAAACCCCCTGTTTCACAAAGTGTTATGGGAGTAAAGGGCGCCTGATCGGATAGGCTCTAAAGGCGTCGCGAACCGAATTGCAAGGAAACACCATGGCCCGCATTTTCTGGAAAATAAAAACCACTCTTATCATGTGCTTTCTTATTCTTCTTTTCGTCTGGACGATTTGGCTGTCGTTTTCATCGACGGCGCAACTCCAGGGCAACGCCAGGGTCATCAATTACACAGGCATCGTGCGCGGCGCGACGCAACGGCTGGTGAAGCAGGAGCTCCACGGTCAAACCAACGACGCCCTGATAGCCAGGCTCGACGGCATTGTCGACGAACTTATCCACGGGGACGGCGAGGGAAAGAATCTCCTTATAGCCTTGCCCGATCCGGCTTTTCAGGCCAACATGGCCGAGGTTCTCAAGCAATGGACAGGGCTGAAACAGGATATCGCCGTCCAACGGAATAATCCTGCGGAATCGAACCTGTACCCTGCGAGCGAACGCTATTTCGATCTTGTCGACAAAACCGTCTCCCTGGCGGAAATATTCACGGAAAGTCAGGTCTCCGCCTTCACCCGACGGCTCAAGATGTCTGTCGGGGCGTTTTCCTTTCTCTTTCTAGTGGGCGTGGGGAGCGCCGTCCGGACCATCGCCCTGAAGCGTCGTGCCGAAATGTTGGGAACCATGGCCTATGCCGATTCTTTGACCGGAATACCCAACCGGGCCGCCTGCCAGCGGGAAATCGGCGTCTTGAGACGACCGGAAGAGGGGGGCGAACTGGCGGTGTTCATGTTCGACATGAACAACCTCAAGCGCGCCAACGACGTGCTTGGCCACGGCGAGGGCGACAAGATCATTGCCTCCTTCGGCCGGCTGCTCCAGGAGGTTTTCGCCGGCGCGGGGTTCGTCGGCAGGTACGGCGGCGACGAGTTTCTCGCCTTCGTGAAGGGAAACGCCAACGCGGCGGAGCGCCTGATGGCGGAGTTGCGGCGCCGGGTCGACGAGCACAACGAAACTGTTTCCCGGCCGGTGGAGCAGGTTCAATACGCGGGTGGTTTCGCCGCCGGCGACACGCGGTCGACCGGTATCGACGATCTGGTCAAGAACGCGGACGCCGCCATGTACAAGCAAAAGCGGAGTTCGCGCGAATCGGTGCTGGAAAACATCATGGATCAGGTCGCCGAGGCGTCCAGGATGTTGGTCGAGGTGGCGCACCAACTCGATGCCGCCAGCCAGGAATTGGCTTACGCCTCGGAAAGCGAGCAGTCGCTTGTCGACGGGCTGTCCCGCGCCACCGATATCCTGCGCGACCACGCGGATGACTACACCCGCTTGGCGCGGGAGTCGACTTCCGTTATCGTCACCATTCGGGACAACGCCGACAGCGGCGAGGAGGACGTGAAGCTGCTCGAAAAACGGATGGACAGGATAGCCGACAATGGCAAGGAAATCCACGGTGTGCTGAAATCAATCGACAACATCGCCTTCCAGACGAAAATCCTTTCCATCAACGCGGCGGTCGAGGCGGCGCACGCCGGCCGGGCCGGCAATGGTTTTTCCGTCGTCGCCGACGAGGTGCGCCAACTGGCGATGCGCAGCGCCGAATCGGTAAAGAGCACCGACGAGGTTCTGGCCCGCTCCGACCAGCTTGTCGACGCGGGCGTGACCGGAACGCACTCCACCACCGATCACTTGGTGAAAATAGCGGCGGTGAGCCACGACGCGGACAAGCTGATAGGCGAAGTCTCGACCTTGGCCGAAGAGCAGCGCTCCCTTCTTGGTGAAGTGATCTTGCGGCTTTCCGATGTGGTGCAGATAGCCCGCAAAAACTCCCGCGCTGCCTCCGGCAACGCCAAAACCGCCCGCACCCTCCTTGGCCTCGCCAGCCGGATGCGGAAAATGCTTAATTATGGATTGGAGATGAACCAGGCTGACGGCGACGCGCCTCCGGTAAACGAACATGGGTTTTCACGGCGCGAAGCCACTGTGAAAACCAGGTTGGACTGAACCGGCACGGGCGGGATAGCCGGTTGACAGGTTTGAAATAGGCGGGCCGGTTATGAGGACACGGAAATAAGGGTTACCCTTATTTCCGTGTCCTCATTAATATGTTTTCAGATAGTCAAACTTCAGAGGGATGCTCCTTGGGAACATCCCAACGTCACCGCCGGCAAGATCCTGCCCTGACGGCCAACGAAGAACGGGGTGAGCGGGGTTTTGGAACTTCCTGGTCAACAAGGATCGCCAGTATTCCGGCGGCAAGCAGGTGGACTGGGGAGATTTGCTGTTTATCGATGACGTCAAGGCCGAGAAAGCCAATCTGGACTACAACCGTGTCTACGAACAGGCCATCGACGACATCGACGAACACAACCAGAAGATCGTCATCGACATGAAGGCGAAGTTCGATGCGGAGAGGGCACACTATCTTGACAAGATCAGGTCCTTGGAGCGTGAGGCGGAACAGTATAGCGACGACGCCATCGCCGTGTCCAGGGAGTTGGAGCACTACCGGCGGCTTAACTACAGCCTGCGTGCCAGGGTCGACGCCCTCAACTTCGAGCTTCGACAACTGCTCGGCTCCAACGACGTCGTTGAGCAGGGGACCCCACAGAATTACGAGGATCTGGAGGATTGGATTGCCGGCAGCTTCCCCGAGTCGATTTACCTGCACCCCAGGGCGATACGGGGCCTGCGAAACGCGGAGTACGAGGACATCGGTAGGCTCTGCGAAGCGATCAGGCTGCTGGCCGGGCCGTATCGGGACATGCGGCGGGGGATCCTCCCCAAGGCTGAGTTCGACGAACAGCTTCGGTCACCGCACAACTTCAGTATTGAGCGGAGCATCAGCGAGACCAGGGCTGGCGAACAGGGATTTGTCACCTACCCGGTCGGCACTCGCAACACTCGACTGCTGGAATGGCACCTGACCCACGGAAATTCCTACGAGCCCCGGTACTGCCTGCGCATATACTTTTTCTGGGATAAATCGGAGGAGGTGGTCGTCATCGGTTGGTTGCCAAGCCACCTTGATAAACGGCTAAGCTGAAAGTACGCCAGTAAAGCGACGTTGAGCTTTTTCTCCAAAACCACATCGGAGATGTCATAGTGTTCGCTGTGAGCTAACTTTAAGTCGGGTCGTATGATTGACGCCGAAGCCGTCGAGTGTTCTAACGATCCAATGTGTTTCGGTAGTATCGGTACTCACTCAACGACGTCGTTGAGTCGATTCGCGCTACCCGAATTCCCGGTGCCCGGCTCAGATTTGGTCGAGGGCACGGTCGCGGGTGACCTGCCATTCGAGCGTCAAGGGACCCATGACGATTGACGCCGCCAGCCGCCCTACATATCGATAGGATCGTAACCGACAGTGCTATTTACTTACCCTCCAAGTTGGACGCCATCATCAAACGCAGGAATTCCTTGATATACCATCCCTTGGCGTCCACTGTCGCGTTGGAAAACCCCAGAGCAAACGCAAACGCATCCGCGTCACGAAACGTTACCGTATCATTGTTCGGCACCAGAGTAATCGACAGGGAAACATGTTCCCCGGCCTGGAATCTGATGGTTATATCCGGATTGATCTCGATGGTTTCATCAACCTGCCGCCCCCGTTCCGCCAGCATAATGTAGGGCTCAATTTCACGGACTATCTTCTCGGCCGTCTCCGGCATCAGTGAAATGGTTAT
>DAIOFH010000192.1:0-4896 GCA_036745875.1 Planctomycetota bacterium
AAAGCGCCAGCAGTCACGAATAGCTGCTGGCGCTTGTTTTTAGGAAATCATCATCCGACTTTTTCACCTCAATACCCGGCAAATACACATCTTGCTCTTTTCTATTTTTTCCGTATGTTGGCCCAGGTTCGTCAATCCCTTCCGGCTGGGACAAAAGCGAACCTAGCATAAACCCAGTCACCGACACAGCCCGGCTTATCAGCCGCGCGCTGAATGCCGTATCCGCACCAGTTTTGTTCATGCCATCACCGGTACTATCTGAACCAGCAAGTTGACACCAGTCTGCTTTTTCACCTGTGCCATTGCCCTCTCTACAATGTGGTGCGCTTCAAGAAGTTCGATGTTTAGAGAAATCTCGACGTGAGCGGAAGCGTTCTTCTTGGTCGGGCCGTAGTCATAGACGGCTATTTCTTGCACCCCACGCACGCCGGGAACTGCCAAAATAGCATCTCGCAGACGCTCCGTCATCTCCGGCTCGGGGCTGGCCCCCAGTAACTCATGCATCATTCCACCCACAGCCTTGGCTCCGGCCAACATTATCACCAGAGCCACCCCTAAGCCGACAATCGCGTCGAGCGGCCAGCCGGTGTACGGAGCCAAGATCAGCGCCGCCAGAGTACCGGCAGTTACAACGGCGTCGGAAATGCAGTCGACAGCGGCGGTCGTCAAGTTTGGCGAATTCACCCGGCGGTTTGTGCGCTTATAGTACCATCCCAGTGCTAGTTTACCCGCGATGGACAGGAGCAACCCAGCCACAACCACAATACCGCCTTCCAGAGGCGACGGATTCCAAAAGCGGGCAAGGGCCTCCCTGCAGATTCCCAATCCGGTCATCACTATCAGGAGACCCATAAGAAGGCCACAAATATACTCCATCCTTTGGTAACCGAACGGATGCGACCGGTCCGGTTTTCTCGCGGCCACACGGAAACCCACTGCCACCACCAGTGACGACCCGGCGTCGGCGAGATTGTTGAAGGCGTCAGCCATCACCGCCACGCTTCCGGAAAGCAGCGCCAGTGCAAGTTTGAGCATAAAAAAGCCAAGATTGCAGATGATACCAAAAACACCGGCGCGAATAGCCGATCTGGTGCGGGCCGAGTTTGCGGTTTCGATTTGATCCTGCTCAAGAATAATTTCACTCATGGCTTTCTCCTCTGAAGTCGCCTGTGGCTATTCGCGATGATGTTCGCGATGCCCGTGGCGCTGGTGCATATGCGAAGACGAGTGATAATGCGGCGGCATTGCATCACCCACTATGGGCTCCGGCAGCAAACCTTGAGCCAGCTTGTCCAGCAATTCCGACAATGTACGGCATTCAGCATCAGTCAGGTTGACGAACAAAGCGTCGATCACCCCATCGAGGGCAGACAGAGCCTCGCGCGCCGCCCTACTCCCGGCATCGGTAAGAAAAATGTTCGTAATCCGTTTGTCGACGGTTCCCTGACGCCGGGTGACCAGCCCACCAATTTCCATACGCTTTATAAGTTCACTTAATGAAGCCGAGCGAACGCCCAATTGCTCAAGTAATTCCTTCTGACTCATCCCGTCGCCCTCATATAAAAGGCACAACACACGCCGTTGTCCATGTTGGGGTGCGGAAGAGGATATGCTCCCGTACCGCCATTTTTGATGCAGTAACGTCGAGCAGAAGTGGAGTTTATGAAGTATTTCGTGCTTATCAACCTCAGCCATTATATACTCCTGAAGGAAATTGGAATTACCTAGGATCCTTACTTATAATATAGGATCCTAGGTAATGTTATGCAAGTTAATTTTTAAAAAAAATTTATTGATTATTTCACTAACCTCGAAATCGTCTGCTTGAACCGCACTTTCGAAGATGCAAGTCTTGATATCAAAATGAGAAAGCCCTTCGACGCCATCGTCGAAGGGCTTAATTTGAAAATGGTACCGGCGATTCGAAAATGTACATGCGAACCGCGGGCTATTCGATCCGCATGTACGTTACAACAGGTTCGGAGGAACCTACTCTATGAGTAAAAAACTATCCTAAATGACCATCGCTAATTCATAGGTATCTTGGATGGTCTGGTAACAGTTACGTACTTTGTCCGCGTCTCCAACGGGAATCATTCAACGCCTTCCGCGAGCTTTCTTTCTCTCAGCTGCCTTACGACATCCTCATATTTTTCCTTCGTCAACGGATACATGGCCATAAAGAGGATTGTCGCAAGCATCAATGCAAACGGGATCCAGCCGTTCATCAAACGAATTCCAGCGAGAGCTTCGGCCGACTGCTCCGCATTCGCCACATACCCTGTTGTCGCCAGCACAACGCCCGGAATAATGCCGGCCAACGCCATACCCGCCTTATAGGAGAATGACTGAAGCGCAGTCATGAGTCCTTCCGCGCGCTTTCCGCTTTTTAATTCTCCATATTCAATGGTGTCCGGAACCAGTCCCCAAACCAAGCCCTGAACCCCCGCCCAGAAGAAACCGTAGACGATTCTTATCACAATCGACCCCCACATTGCCGCCTCACTTGTGGAACAGAACTGAAAATAGAGGGGCATGATCAGGCAGCCAATCGTTCCGACGAGCGCGATATGCTTCTTGTCGAAACGATCCAACAGCTTCGGTATGCATAACAGGCCAACGATGGTCGCCGCTGCTCCTACGAGGTTTATAATGGCGAGCCCGGTCAAACTGCCGAATAGATAAGTAAAATAATATGCAAGCCCCGCGCTGGCGACGGCAAAGTACCCGTGCATAAACAACATTGCCAAAAACAGCGTCACAAACGGCTTATTCTTGAAAATCAGGTTTACAATCACATCTTTTGTATATTTTATCTTCACTCCAGTCTCAACATATCGTTCCTTCGTTACCTTAAAGCAGAGAAAATATGCGAGGATGCCGATTATTCCGCAAAAGATCATCGCAATCAAATATCCGCCTTCGATGCCGACAGAAGAAGTTGCGAAGAAAGCCAGGCACAGAGGGATTGATGAAGCTACAATTAACGCGGCAATCTGGCCGCCGATGATACGGACAACGCCAAGTTCCCCTCTTTCCTTTGAATCCTGTGTCATTGCCGCCGCCAAAGACGCGTAGGGACACATCAATACCGTGCAGATCATTCCCATTGCAATATAGGTCACATAAGCGTATATAAGCTTTCCGGTGTCCGAAAACTGCGGCGCGGTGAAGCACAATGCCACACTGAATCCAAAGGGGATCGCACCCCAAAGCAAATAGGGCCGGAATCTGCCGTGCTTTGTGTTGGTGTGGTCCACAATCAATCCCATCAGCGGATCGTTGACGGCATCCCATACGCGCGCCACAATGAACAGGATACTTACGGCGATTGGGGCAAGACCGACCACATCCGTATAGAAGATGGTCAGATAAAGCGATACTCCCTGATAGACGAAGTTGAACGCGAAATCGCCCAATCCATATCCATATTTTTCTTTCCATCCCAGCTTTTCATCAAGCGCTGTAATACTTGATTTAGTACCAGCAGTGGCATTCATTGATTGGTACTCCTCTTTTAGAAAGTGTTCATTAAACAATGGAGCTATTCGTGCCGACACGCTCCAGAAGCAATCAGCATGTCCCGATGTCAGCCGCTTTAGCATAGGTCTGACCGAAGCGAGGTGAATCATTCCTTCGGCGGTGATAGAAAGCTGTTCGTAGGTTTTCTGTGCGGGGTACGTTGGAGCCGCCACCAGCGGATGAAAGACGGCTCCCGACCCGGTAAGGCCGCATGCAGGCTAAAGCATGTAAAACTGATCGATTATTCGAAAGAGACCTGAATCTTGACTTCGGTGCCGTCCTTGTCATTGGTCAGCTGATCGAAGCCGCCTGTCACAACCTCCTCGATAGGGATGACCTTGGTGACAATCCGCTCGATAGAGGGAAGCTGACCCGTCCCCATGAGCTCAAGGATATTCTGGAAATCCGTGATGTTGTAACACCACAAACCGACCAAATTCAGGTCCTTGTGAGCCCAGTCATAATGTTTCTTGATCGTTACCGGCTTTACGCTGAGTCCGCTCTGCACATACATGCCGCGTTTCTTCAGGACGTCGAAGCAGTCGTTGATGGCGCTCTCGTTGCCGGAACATTCGATGACAATGTCTGTGCCCCTGCCTTCCGTGCGCGCCTTCACCTCCTTCGCCACATCCTGTTTGCTTGGGTCGAAAGCTTCGGTCGCACCAAAGTCGAGAAGGCGCTGGCGACGCTTGGGCGCCACTTCGCTGGTAAAGATTTTAGTTGCGCCGGCGGCACGGGCGCACATGATCGACAACACTCCGGTGGGACCGCCGCCCGCGATGAACACTGTATCCCCGGCTTTCATCCCGCTACGGTGGATTCCGTACATGGCCAAGGCTGTGGGTTCTATGCATGCCGCCTGTTCGTAGGTGACATTGTCCGGGATCCTGTTGAGCTGATAGACTTTGGCTTTGCAGTATTCGGCGAACGCACCCCAGTACCACTGGAGACCCGTGCAGGCGTATTTTTCGCACAAATGCTGCATGGCGCGCAGGCAAAAATAGCACTTGCCACAGCTTAACAGTGGCATAATCGCAACGCGATCGCCGACATTCCAACCTTCAACGCCTTCACCCAATTCCACGATGTCGCCGGAAAATTCGTGCCCCATGATAATCGGCGGCTTGTCGCCGGTGACGGGATGCGCTGTCTCCCACATGACCTGCGGGCCATCGGTGTACTCATGCAGGTCGGTGCCGCAGATGCCGCATCGTTTGACTTTGATGATGACTTCACCCGCATCCGGTTTAGGCGGATCGACGTCCTCAACTCGAATGTCTCTTCTTCCATGCCAACGCGCTGCTTTCATGTCCAGCCTCCTATTCGCTATAAAGTGATGTCTGCAATTTGAACCCGCAATAACCCAAATCCACC
>DAIOFH010000193.1:0-4851 GCA_036745875.1 Planctomycetota bacterium
CCCCTATAAATTCACCCCGAGTGAGTTTGTTCTCGGATCCTCAAGCAAAAAATTGTCTGCGAATAACTCAATGGACAACTACAAAAGAATCGGAGCGTAAGAGAAAAGAACCCTTTTTTACCGGGCTGTTAACGATGCTAAACCGGCGCGACTAGCCAGGAGGAATTGAAAAAGCTGTTGTGAGAAAGTATGTGAATACGGTGTGAGAACAGAAATCGGAAGCGCGGCTGCACAGCAATAATGCGTCGGGAGACGTAAAAAAACGGTATTGTCCATGCACCTTTTATCCGTAAATTTTCACGGATACGCCAAGGTAAATGCGAGGCTAAATGCCACACATACGGTTCACGCTTTGTAATTACAGTATCTGCGCCACCATGCGTAGATCACAAAAATACGCAGTCGCATCCACGACTGCGCATTTATGTGATTTGCGGAGAGTGGTATCTGTAAATTTTCACAGATAAGCTATGTGGGCCTTTTCCCCTTCGCTCGCCACCGCTTCTTCACTCTTCGAGATACTGTGGCGGGCTGACGCCGTGTTTGGCCATCACCCGCGGATATCTCCGGTGCAGACTATGTGGCCCGATTCCCTTCACTGTGATGCCATGCCACCAATCGTCGCCGAAATCGAACCAGTACAGAAATCTTTGTCCAATCACCAAGCCCAGTTCGTCAAGTGTGGTCACGGTAGCGTCATGCACAAGGTTGCCGTCCGAGTCGCCGGTCATGATTTGCGGATGGGTATAGCGCGGCGCGGCGGGATCCATCCGTTTATCGGAAAGCTGGAATTCATATCCGTGCATTTCCTCTCGGTCGAACGCCTTGAAAATGGCGAGATGCAGCTTCTCCAACGTCTGGTCGCCGGCAACCTCGATCTCCCGGAAAATACCGGTATTTGCCCCCATGAAGTCGTCCACCATGGGTGGGTAATCGATCAAGTCCACCGCGAGGCGGTAGATGTTCCTTTTTCGCGCTCTGCCGGTCTTTTGGGAGCTTGATGATTTTACTTTCTCTTCGGGAGGCCCAACATACGCCCAAGCGCGTTTGGCAGCTTTTTCCTTGGGTTTCGTCTTTCCGCGCGGCTTGCGTTTACGGTTGGAGACGGCGTTCAGGCCCTTCGCCTGTGGAAAGCAGGGGAATTCAGTTTTACCGAACAAATGATTCATCAAGTCGGTGAACACCGCCTCCTGCTTCGCCTTCGGGGCTCTTTCCAACTCCAACGACTCCATAAAGTCGGCTAATGCATTATCCCGTATTTCCGCTTCCAGATTCTCCGCATCGGCGGAGCTTCGGCGATTTTTGAAACCTCTCCGCAGATCGGCAGTAATCCGGCTGGCCGCCATTCCCGCCAGTTCCTGCACGAAAGGTATCGCCAAAAACGGCATGACATTTTCCTTCATGCCCAGCCACAGACGCGCTGCCGCCTGGTTGTCTTTGCGCCCGGCACGACCGGCCAAGGCCTCCACTTCAAGGTTGACCGCCAAGCGATACATCAATCGTTCCCGTTCCGAAGGCATGATCTCTTGCACAAAGAGGGGAATCTTATCGATGTCCAGCGTCTGCCGCTTCTTATCCATGTGTTTTTCGCAGAAGACGTATGCCGCGTCCGAGGTGGGGAAGAGGGAGCCGTACAACGGGTTCTCCGTCAGGTCAACGGCACTGACAACAAGTTCTCTGGTTGGGCGCATTGTCTCCAACATATATGCGCCAAGATTCGGCTCCCGTTTTTGTGGCTTGATCGGCTCGTCGCCTAGATAGGCCATCAAGGGGAAAAGGCGCCCCGGCGGAGCGGTGCGTAAATCCTCGTGCAGGGCGAACGAATCGGCCAAGAGCCCGCGAATCAGAGGCAGCATTGCGTTGGCAACCTGCATTTGTTCTGGATTGTGACGGAGCAGTTCCTCCAGCTCACTGCCATTTCCAAAATAGGCGTAGGCGTCCTTGACGCCGACCTCGTCGTTCAACATCATGTTGAATGCATCAAATCCACCTTCGGGAGTACGATGAAACAGCGTCGCAGTGCGTGAACCCATGCCGTCGATCATCGAAATTATGCCGTGAGAAAATTCGCCGGGAGTGAGGGGAGCTTGGCATTTGATTCCCCGGGAAGCGAGTTCCGCCGCCAACCGCCTTGCCTTTTCCCGGAACGGCATGGCGAAGCCGGGCCAATTCGCCAAGGTTTCCAGACACCAGCGGGCTCGAGGTGTGGCCATGGCATGGATGCCGTCGAGTTGCTCCGGCGAGTGTTCATGCGAGAAATCTGACGCTCCCACCCGAAACACCAGGGCGGCGGTCATGAGCGTGGAAGCACTATCCGGATTGATTCCGGACACAGCATGCCCCATAGTCAGAAGCTGGCTGGCCAGATCGCGGGGAACGTGATCCTCAAGAATGTCTTCGACATTTGAAGCGAATCCTGTGACCAAAAGCAGTTTTGTGAGTGGAAGCGGCGAGTCGGATATACTTTGGGCGAATGCCACGCTGTTCCGTTGCGCCGCAGCCTCGTAATCCAGGAAGAACTCCTTCACCGAATCGTCATCGACTGGTCGGCCGACCAGCATAAGAAGGGGAAGGAGGGTGATTTTGACATCGTCTGTAATATCCTTATCCCGCAAAGCCTTGTCCAATTCATCGCCGGCGACAGCGGCGGAACGTCGGCGTTGAGCGGGGCTGAACTCCTGATCTTCCACCAGAAGCGCCACCAATGTCATTGCGCCATTGTCGTCGGTGTGACGCCGTTCGTGGACATGGAGCCAGACGAATGCGCCGGCAAGGTCAGGATGCCTTTTCAATGCCTTGCGCAATAGAGCGATACCCTCGTCTGGGCCACAATCAGAAGCGCGAGCGATGATATCGCGGGCCGCGTCCAGACTGCCCGGTCGAGAAGAGTCTTTGTCGCCGAAACCGAAGAGAGAGAGGATTTTTGACATTGTCTCACGTCTAGCACAGCATTCGTATTATCCAAAACCGACTGAGAATATAGCATGCCGAGTATTGTCATCGCATAGGGGTAAAAGTGAATACGCCAACGCTCCAATTTTTCGGATGATCCGGGGAATATATGGGTGCTTTGTACACCGTCACTCCATCAATCACCGGCCTTGTGGCTACTGGAAGACACCATCCTTCATCATCGGCATTATAAATCTGACCGACACCGATGGCTAAAGAAAAAAGACTGGGGCGGATTATTCCGCCCCATTGCCATCTACATGATTATCCAGACGAAGACAACAATCGCAATGATGATATAAAGCGTATTGTCATGCTCGTTACCGTTGCTTGCGTGCGGTCTGCGTCGGTGGACCTTGATGTGCTGGTTCGCCTTCGCCCAAATGTGGCGGACGTGTTTCGACATGCTTGATCCTTTCGTTTGATATAACTGGACTTTTGCAAACTGCCGATTAAACCGCCAATCGCCAGTTTGTAAAACTTAGCAGAGTGCCAAAGTGGCGCAGACTTTTTCGGATGACCACAAATGTTCGGTGGCCTTGTTGATCGCCCAGCGAATGGTTCTTGCCAGCGTGTCGCGAAGCACGCCGCGGCAGGCGTCGCCGACGGTGGAGACGAGAGCGGTGGACCATCCCTGTACACGGTCGCCCTGCATTTGCGGCAACAACAGGCTGTACGCAAGGAAGACGAGGTAGGTGTGCCTGGTCTGGCCCTCGCCGCTTCTGAGCTGACAGTCTCCGAGCCCCAAATGCTGCTTGCCGTCCCGATGAAAGGTCTCCGTTCCGGTCCAACGACGGCGATACGCGCCGACTATGCGCTTCACTTCCCAGTTCAACTGGTTGGTGATGAGAATCTTGGACGCCACAGCTTCCTGTTGGCTCTTCCACAGAATCACCACTTTGACCTTGTGGTCGAGACGGGGGATGCGGATGCTCTTTGAGAAGCACCACTGCTTTTTGCCGTCAAGCTCCACCAGCTTGCGCGACTCGTTGGGAATGGACGCGGCCATTTCGTCGGCCGTCATCTCGCGTCCGCTCCAAATGACTTTGCGGTTGAACTTCAGGTCGCCGACATAGTCGCGCTTGCGGGCATTGAGCGGGTTCAGGCATTCGCCGTTGGTGAAATAGCTGTCGAACACGAAGGCGCCGGGAATGTCGTGCTCAATGCAGAAGTCCACCAGCTCGAGGAACAGGGCGGAGTGACTCTTGAACTCGTCACCGTCGGCCACACACTGCTCCTGCTTGCGGAAACGACGGAACTCAAGAGGGTAGTGCTTGCCGGAAGTGGCGACATAATTGGCGATGAGCAGGTCGTGGGCTATTTTGTTGCGCTGTTCGGCGTGGTCCCAGAAATAGCCGACATCGTCGATGAGCTTGCCGTCGTGGTCGATGAGTGTGTCGTCAATGGCAATGACGCCGAATTTGGAGTAGCGGGTGTCATGGCGCTTCTGCAACTCGGCAAGTCGCATCTCATTGAGCTGTTTCGGGTCCCACGGCGATTCGGTCAGCCAGCGATTCAGGCACGATTGGTCGGTGGCATCGACAAACTCGGCGTTTATACCGTTGACGCTTTTCCTCTGCGCAACATAAAGCCCGGTCAGATATTCGCCCAGATGACGTCTTTGATTGCGATTTTGAAAGAGAGGACCGAGAACGACGAGCGCTTGCTCGACCACTTCCGGAAAGCGAACGATGGCGGGCATGTGCATCCTCCTGGAAACTTTTGCCGGATTACATGCCTCCGTTATCGCTTTGGGACCTTGGTAGATCAAGCTCGTTCCTCAGTTTGCAAAAGTCCAGTAGATAACGAACGAAACGACGAGGCCGTACCCGCAGGAGACAGCCGCCGATTCGGTGGGCGTGAATATGCCGCTGTCAATGCCGCCGAGAATGATGAGGG
>DAIOFH010000194.1:0-4766 GCA_036745875.1 Planctomycetota bacterium
GACGAACTCGCCAGACTCACCACCAGGATTTATCACGAGTCCGGATACAGCCTCGTTCACGATGACACCGACAATCTGCACATCCACCTCATCATCAACAAAATCCATCCCGAGCGGCGCATCATACACACGCCCCGGCGCGATTTCAAAATACTAGCGGAACTGTGCGCGAAGCTGGAGCGCGAAAACTCTCTGACGCGAACCAATCACGAAGCGAAGAAAAGCGCGGTGGAAGCCAAAGTCATGGACATGGAAGCGCACTGCGGCGCGGAGAGCTTTTTGTCGTACGTCAGAAAAAAAGCAACACCAATTCTTGCCGCCGCGCAATCATGGGAAAAACGGCACCGCGCCCTTGCCGAGACGGGAATCACCCTGCGGCTCAAGGGAAACGGACTGGTCATGACGGAACATGCCGGAACCGTCGTGGTCAAAGCCAGCAGCGTCGCTAACGCCAGAATCGCCGAACTCCGCCGGGTGATAGCAAAGGAATGCGTCGACATCAAAACCAGGCACAAACCACTCGGCTATATCCCCGCCATTTACGCGCTGCGCATCGCCATGGCAAAATTTAACGGCCAGCCTTTGATGATAAACGGCATGGATAAGTTCAAGGGCCGTTGCATCGACGCGGCGATTAGGACGCTCCTGCCGGTCACGTTTTCGGACGCGGCCATGGAAAAGACCGACAGAGACAGATACGCGTGACAGACATCCGGCGCGACGAGGAAAAAGTCATTTCAAGCAAAGCGCAGCTATACCATCAGAATAGCAACATCAAAAGCAATGCCCGTGGAAAAACACCACAACCACAACCTTGGTCGTTGAACACACACGTCATACGTCATCGGGAGTTAGTGTACAGTGCTTTGGTGTGTTGCTGGAACGCTAGACACGAAATGCGAAATCACCTATAGTGTAGCTGTTCTTACTACTAAATCCATATTCGTTATGAGGTTGAACGCAGAGGACGGGCAAATATGAGATGCATATAGAGCCAAGAAGCCTTATTGGGTATTTCGGTTCATCCGCAGGATTTTCTATGACTTATGGCTCATTTTATCACAGCAAATTTTGGGCATATGCCTTGTCGCTCCATGGCTCTGGCGGAGATATAGCATCATTGTCGCGCTCCATTGCGAATGCTCGGGTGGATTTGAACCTTCATCAGATCGACACCGCTCCTTTTGCGTTACGCTCTCCGCTCTCAAATGGTGCTATCCTTGCCGATGAGGTGGGGTTGGGAAAAACAGTCGAAGCCGGGATTGTATTATCGCAGTATTGGGCGGAACGTAGTCGGCGCATATCGATTATCGTTCCGACGATGCTTCGGAAACAATGACAGCAGGAATTACTCGATAAATTTTTCATTCCTCCAGAGGTCATTGATGCGCGTGTCGCCGCGCGCCTAAAGAGCGAAGGAATCGTCAACCCTTTTGACCCGTATGACCGTGCGATTATCTGTTCGTATCATTATGCTGTCCAGCAATCTGCTTCCATTGCTCATGTTCCATGGAAATTATTGACGTGTTCATGCATGGAACATACAATGGAGGTGTCCTCTTTATTGATTGTTGTTCAAAGTTTCTTCCTTGGTGCTGGAAAGGACCTGTGAATGATCATGCAGATGCGCAAGGCGTCATACTCGGTTCGGCGTCTAGAAATTCCGCCAGAATTTTTGTCGTATCGCTGACCGGGAATGAACGCGCCTTCGGCGGGTGTTTTAAAACACTCCGAAAGGGAACTCTCGGTTGACGGTCATTTGCGGCAATGCAGTGAGTTTCTTTGCGGTGGTTTAGAACACCCCCTCGGAGCCGCTATTTGTTTTGAGGGTGCCGCTTCGTTTCCTGTCCGATGCTGGATTCCTAGCGGAGTCGCTTATGTGGGTGGGGAACGGCGGTACTCTCTCTTTGCCGCCACTCCCGCCTATTTGCCCGGATTTGACGCCGGCACTGCATTCGAAGTACAAAATTGCGGTAAATGAGTGTTCACTCGTTGCTGCGACATCATTGTCCCCGTTTTTTTGCGAAAGGAGTCCGTATGTCCATGTCGAAAAAAATCTTCATGATAGTCATCCTGCTTGTGATCGTTGCTTGCGCCATTCTTGGGCTCGGCATATACAGTGTCCGGGAAATCACCACGACAATGAACACTTTGATCCGGGAGTCGACGCGCATCATCAAATTGGATGATGCGGAGATGCATAGCCTCAACAGGAGAATTGCGGCGTCATCGTTGCTCGAACAAGTTGACGAAAACGAAATCAGGAAAATTATCGACAACGATCTGCGCAACCTGGAACACGAGATGGAGCAGACATTTACAGAGTATGCGGCGACTTTCGACGATCCGCCGAGCCAAATGCAGCTCGGTTATGAGCGTGAATTGCGAAGCCTGTGGACCAATTATGTCAGGATCACCAATGAAGTAAGCGAGCTGGCGTTCCAGAACACCAACAACAAGGCCACCCGCATAAACAACGATATGGGGCCCATGTGGGATCAGGTGGACGGGAAAATTTTCGAGGCGACGGTGACCCTGGCGTCTCAGGACGGCAGGCAGGAACAGTTGTTGGCGCTGTCGAACATACGGGCCGACATCATGCGCTACCGGGTGCTGATGTTGAAGCTTATTCCAGAAATGAATCAGGACATCACTAACGCCTATATCAAGGAGGTGGAGGAAGTCATTGGAAGGACCGACAAGTCGATAGGAGGGCTTGTAAGCGCTGTTCCGCCCAACCTTGGCGGCAATCTGATCCGCGACGTTCAGAACACCCTGAAAAACCAGGCGGAGCCGCTGATTAAACAGGTGCTTGAGTTGGTGGCCCAGGACACCAATGTCCGTGCCGCGCGTCTGCTCAATGGAGAGGGAATGGAAGCGCGCACCGCGCTGATTGCGCGCGCGGACGAAATGATTAGAACAGCCGAGATTAGAATGACGGAGGATGCCGCGAGGGCCGAGGCAATGAGCCGTTCCATGCTGCTGCTCATGATCGCCATCGGCACTGTCGGCATTGTCGTCGCCCTGGTGATTTCCTATGTGACCGTTTCGCAAATCGTGCGGCGGCTCAACGACATCATCGGCAACCTTGCTGAGAGTTCCTCCCACGTCAATTCCGCTTCGCAGCAGATTTCCTCATCATCGCAGAGTCTGGCCGAGGGCTCGACCGAACAGGCGGCCAGCCTTGAGGAAACATCCTCCGCGCTGGAGGAAATGGCCTCCATGACCAGGCAAAACGCCGACAACGCAAACAAGACCAACGACACTACTCGCCATAACAATCAGGTCATCGGGACCGGGGCCGAGGCGGTCAGCAATATGACCAACGCCATGGCCTCCATCAGCGATTCCGCCGAGCAGATCAGCCGCATCATCAAGACTATCGAAGACATCGCGTTCCAAACCAATTTGCTGGCATTGAACGCCGCCGTGGAAGCGGCTCGCGCGGGCGAGGCCGGGAAGGGGTTCGCCGTCGTCGCGGATGAGGTTCGGAATCTTGCCGGCCGTTCCGCCCAGGCTGCCCGCGACACTACCCAGCTCATCCAGGGCACGGTGGAAAATGTGAGGAGCGGTTCCACCATCGCCGGCGAGCTGGAGACCAGCTTCAAGGAAATTCAGGAAGGCTCAATGGATGTGGCGCGTCTCATTGCCGAAATCACCGCCGCCACCAACGAACAGGCGCAGGGCGTTGATCAGGTCAACACCGCTGTGGCGCAGATGGATAAGGTGACCCAGTCGAATGCCGCGACAGCGGAAGAGGCCGCGTCGGCCGCCGAGGAACTGTCCGCCCAGGCCAACGCAATGCACGGAATGGTCGGCGATCTTGTTTCGATCGTTGAAGGCCGGGAAGGCGGAAGCAATGGAATGAGCGTGCCGCAGCCCGCAAAGGCCCGTAAGGTTTTGAGGGTTGACAGGGTGGAGGGTGTAGCGTCTTCCCGTTCCGATTCGTCTTCTTCTTCCGGCGGCAAATTGAAAATGCTTCCCGCCAGCGAGGTGATCCCTCTTGATGAAGCGGACGATTTTTAGGCGATTGTCTCATGTTCACGGCGGATGCGCCCCCATGCGATCATCATTGGCGGGGGCGCAAGTCAACGGCATTGCCGCCGCGCGGTTATCGCGTCATAGGGATATTTACAATGCTCGACCGCCACACGACTCCTTGTGTTTTAAGCACCCTAAAACCACAATAGGCGGCGTGTCGGTGGAGTCATGTAAATATCCATGTCGCGTCAAATGGTTCTCGACGGTAAGATCGGGGCGTCGGCGCGACGATGCCCGACGGCTTCGTCGCCGGATCGTTCCCGGGGCGGTTCAGCGCCTACGGGCCGATGCGCCTGGCGGTGGAGGAGGAGCCGGACAAGGCCAGCCGCGCCTGCGCGGCTTGGCCAGGCACGGGCACATTCTCACCCCGTTGTGGTAAGCCGCTGTCGCTTGTCTTTTCCGAACCGGCGCTTCGGGGGACGACGCTTCCGGAGGAGACGATGCCCGGTTGAAGGATTGGCGGAACAATTATGAACCGCGATGCCGCAATGTACATTCCGAATTGTTGCTTATAGTGGACTTTTAAAGAAAACCGAGTCAACCGCCGCTCGATTTTCTTTAAAAGTCCATTTTGGTGATCACACGCGGTAAATCAGAAAGTATTCGAGACTCCGCTGCAAAAGATTCGAAGACAGCCAAAGATACTTTGGATAATATTGAATCACCTGGACCACAGTACACGACTAAAATCCAATCACATTGATCCAACCTATTGAACAGGAGGC
>DAIOFH010000195.1:0-4752 GCA_036745875.1 Planctomycetota bacterium
TAGCCCGTTTGGACTTCTTTTTTCGCTTCCACCATAACCGACGTCAAGGGAGAATTTTTCAGGGCAGGAAAACGCGTTCGCGCCGACACTGCACATCCGCTATTGCTCCTTTTTATTGCTAAAATATCTAGATTACAGGAGTTGTGGTAAAAAAACTTTGCCCCTAGTACAATAATTGCCTTCAGCATTTCGCAACGCGTCCGATAAGAATATTGCAGATTATGTATATTTTCGGTTATTATTGATTTGCGGACTGACTGGAGAAACCTATTCATTAGAAAAACATGGGATAGAACCATTTGTCAGTGATTGAATAAAATTCACTTTAACTTTTAACTTATGGCTTTCGCATGAACCCGCATGCATGCATTCATGCTAGGGATGATTTGTATACGATAGCATTGGTTGTTCATTCTTCATCGCATTTTTGTCTTATACTCGGCGTTTCTGGTACACAATTATGGGTGAAGAGCATTGGTGGCATGTTGTCGTAAAGTAACTATTTTTCTGTTCCGCATATACTATCGCTGTATAAATACACCTCCCTAAAAGTTTATGATGAATTTTTCGTTTATTTTTTTCAACCATTTACATTTGTGCACGTTACGCATTGCACATTATGCTTTCGTATAATTGCATGATTTCGCAACTTCTTTATATTCCATTTCAGTAGATCATATTTACCAATATCTTGAAATATAACGATTTGTCCAAATTGTACCTTTGAGCCATGATAAATGACATGCAAGATAGCGCCACTATTTTTAGCATCTCGGTGATAATGTATAACGCGATCATATCTCTTTATAAAGAAACGCGTTTAAACACAGTACCAAACGCTTCTTATTCCAACGGATCATTGATAGGGAGGCGGAAGACTGACAAAAGGCTAGGATGCTCGCTGTGAGTACCCACTGGCGCGCATTCGAAATCGCCACAACAAGGCATCGGGATAGTCGCCGAAAATATGGACATGATCGGCATGACAGGGTTGGGAGATCAATTTGAATTCGTCAAGAATCCAAATCCTACCGCGCAATCATATCATCGATACGCTGGCGGAAGCCACTGTCACACGCGCCCTGACGGTCGTGACCGCTCCCGTGGGTTATGGAAAGACCATCATCGCGAACTGCCTTGCCGAAGCGATCAGGGACCGCGCCTACCTTGTCACGGTGCCGCCGAACCGCCGCAAGAGCGGACATCTGTGGACCAGCATTTGCGGACAGCTTGAACAACAGGGCTTCGATTTGGCCCAGGCGATCTCGGACATCGGATTTCCCGACACGCCCACGCTCCTGGAAAGGGTATTCATCCAGCTCGACAAGACGCTGACCCCTTCCTGCCTCATCATTGACGACTACCAGCACTTCAACAACCCCGGCATGGACGCGTTCGTCGAAGCCTGCGCCAGGGCGCAACTGAAGAATTTCAGCATCTGCCTTCTTTCACGGACCAGGCCGGAAATGAAGCTTGAGGAATTCCGGCTCAAGGGTATGGCCGCCGTGTTCGAACATAGCCTCCTCGCCTTCTCGGAGGAAGAGGCTGAGGACTATTTCACGCTGCACGGCGTGGCCCACGGCATCGCCTCGCGGGCTGCCTGGAAGTACTCCGAGGGTTGGCCCGCCGTGCTGTGGATGTGCCTGCAGAGCTGGAAAAAAAATGGAAAACTTTGCCCAAAGCGGGACATTGACGCCCTGTTGGCGGAAACGGTCTTCAGTTCGTTCGACCGCGACGACCAGTCCTTTCTCATGTGCATTTCCATGCTCGACAGGTTCAGCCCGGACGAAGCAGTCAGCCTTTCCGACGACCTCCAGGCCGGCCGCCGCCTGAGGCGCCTGCAGAATGTGAATGCGCTTCTCAATTACGACGCCAGCACCGACAGATACCACTTTCACGGCATTTTCCGCGATTTCCTCAACCGGGAGTTCATGGCGGCGAATCACCTGGACAAAGCGGAAATATTGCACCGCGCGGGCGAATGCTATGCCTCCCGGGGCGATCTCCTCTCGGCATTCAGGCTTTTCATGAAGGCGGGGCGCGAAGTCAGCCGCCTGCGCGCCATCGAACTGTTCCTCTTCCCCGGGGGCAACCGCATCCTCACGGGTTCCCAGGACGAAGTCAGGAGCGCCATGCTTTCCATGCCCCTGGCCGTCCGGCTCAAGGAACCTCTGGGCTATCTGGCCTTCATCTTCCACTGCATAGTGGAAACGGGCGACCTGTATGCGGTATCCCTTTTGGAGGAGGTGGAAGAGTACGTACAGAGCGATGAAAACATCCAACCTATTTTCAAAAAACACCTGCAGGGCGAAATCAAGCTTATCCGCGCCTTCCTGGCATTCAACGACCTTCCCGTCATGCAGGAATTTTTCCACGAGGCCAGGCAGCTCATAGGCGGGCAGTCCACGATCTTCTCCAGGCACCAGGCATGGACGTTCCACAGCCCCCATGTGTCGTTCCTTTACGTTCACGGGCCTGGCCAATATCGGGAAACGCTGGATTTGATCGAGCGCGAATGGCCGCTATGCGGAAATTTCAACGGATGCGGCCATATCGGAGCGCGTCTTCTGCTGCGCGCGGAACACCTTCTCGAACGCGGCGAATTCCAGCGGGTGGAGAACCTGCTCCTGGAATCGTCCATGCGCGCCGAGAGCGCCGGCCAGCAGGAGATCCTCCTGGCGGCCCATTTTTGCCTCGCCCGGTTGAAGGCGATCGGCGGCGAAACGGACGAAGCAGGACAGTTGCTGGAGGCGATGATACCGCCGGCGGAAGGCAACGGCTCGACAAACCTCATTGAGTCCTTCGACTTGTCCCTCGGCTATATACACGGCTCCCTCGGCCAATACAAACAGATCCCCCAATGGATAAGGGACGGGAACATTTTCGAGCGTCCGCATCTGCCGCCCCAACTGGCGGTCTTCACCCATGTGGTGTATGGAAAGGCTCTCGTGGCGGAGGGGGATTTTGTGCGCCTCGAGGCTCTGGCCAAGGGAATGCCGATGCAGTTCACGCGGTACGACTCCCTTTTTGGAAAAATACATGCGAAAGTCCTCGAGGCGATAGCCACGCGGCACATGACAGACCCGGAAGCGGCGCTGTCCGCCATGTGGGAAGCGGTGGAACTGTCGCGGCAGGACGGTATAGTCCTTTCCATAGCGGAATACGGGAACGCGATAATGTCGTTGTTGCGGCGCATGTCCATGGAAACGCATGAGGATCCGCACCTGAAAAAGGTGCTGGCCCTCACGGAACGCATGTCCAGGCTGACGGCGGGGACGGGAAGGAAGAAAAAAGGTCTCCTGACCACGCGCGAGGAGGAAATAATGCGTTTGGTGATCAAGGGACGGTCAAACCCGGACATCGCCAAGCAACTCGGCATTGCCGAAATCACGGTCAAGAAAATACTGAGTTCGGCCTATGCCAGACTCGGGGCGGGCAACAGGGTCGAAGCTGCGCGGGTTTTCGACCGGACGTATTTGAGAAGGTCGAAGATTTGAGGTAGGACTTCATTTTGGGGTCGAAGGTTAGGGCGAAGGGTGTACTGAATTCCGTCGAGAAACTCCGTTTGGCAGCTTAGCAGTCCACCACTCGGCATTCGCTACAGCAAAGACCTTTTCCCGTAGTGAAGGCAAGACACGGAACCTTCTTTCAAAATGGCATGGTACAATCTCGATTCGTACAGTCGCATCCCATCATAAAAAAAACCTCCCCGGGCAAGGAGAGGTTTGATTGTTGATAATCCTGGAACGGCGATCAGACGCAGGTGAAACCGCCGTCAATGACGACATCGCTGCCGGTCATGTAGGAGGCCGCGTCCGAAGCGAGAAGAACGGCGGTGCCGGCCAGTTCTTCCGGTTCGCCGGGGCGGCGCATGGCGATCATGCCGCGCCAGATGGGGCCGATTTCCGGGTTGTTGAAATGCGGGCCGGCCATCGGGCCGTTCATGTAGCCGGGGGAAATGCAGTTGACGCGGATATTGTACTTGGCCCACTCGACGGCGAGGGACTTGGTCATATGCATCACCGCCGCCTTGGACACGTTATAGCTGGCTTGGCACTGAGGTATATTGACGATATGGGCGGACATGCTGGCCGTGTTGATGATGCTGCCCTTGCCCTGCCGCTTCATGACGGGGAAAACCGCCTGGCAGCCGTAGAAGACGGCATCCAGGTTGATATCCATTACCTTGCGCCACTCGGCTTCCGTTACGTCCTCCGCTTCCTTCCACAGGGTGATGCCGGCGTTGTTCATCATGAAGTCGATGCGGTTGTCGATGGTGAGGGCCTCTTTGACAAGGTTTTCAAGGTCCGACTTCTTGGTGCTGTCGCATTTGACGAAAATGGATTTGACGCCCAATTTCTTGAGTTCTTCGGCAGCCTTGGCGCCTGTTTCCTCGTTGATGTCCGCGACGACGACGTTCGCGCCCATTTCGGCGAAACCCTGGCAAAACGCGCGGCCGAGACCCTGGCCGCCGCCGGTGATTATGCCGGTGTACCCCTTGACGGAAAACTTGTCTTGCAAAGACATTGGCTATCCTTTCCTTATAAAAGGTCAGGCGTCTGAATGGCTTTCAAACGCCTGACTCCCCAGAAATGTGATTACACATTAATCCGATTACCGCTCTTCGTCAAGGAAATCCTTGGCGTTCTTCGGCGTAACGATGGTCCACGGAACGCTGTACAGCTTATCCGTGCCGTCGTTCCAGGGCATTTCGGGATAGAGCTTCCAGCAGTCGGACATGGGCTTGTAGTC
>DAIOFH010000196.1:0-4731 GCA_036745875.1 Planctomycetota bacterium
ACATGCAGTGCCGGTTACATTTCGCAAAAATGCCTATAAAAGTGGGATTTTCGGGTAAAAACTTAAAGGAGGAAGGCGGCGACTGCACAGGCTCTTAGTATGCGGCACCGTGAAAAAGAGTACTGCCATAGGCATGGGATTGCCGCAGATTTTGTTCCCTGAACGCTCAGAAGGGCAGTTTGTCGGGGAGCGGATTTTCACTTTTAATTGATTATTCAGGAGGTTTTACCATGAAAAAGTCCAATCAGAAATCACATAACCAGATGCGCGACGCCGACGGCCGTTACGAAAGCTCCAGCCAGGCCGACAGCAAGCAGGACAAGCGCGGTGGCCGTTCCATGCAGAACGCAGAGCGCCCGCGCGATGCGGAAGGCCGTTTCACCAGCGAAAGCAAGGCCAAGAAATAGTATCTCACTGCCGGTCCCGGCGGAATTCCGTCGGGACACGGTTTTTGCACCGGAAAGGATGGGACATGGAAAGCGAACAGAAACGCGTGGATATCATCAACTTCATGGCTCCGTTGAACGACGCAACCGTCTGCCGCCTCATAGACCTGACGCACACCGCGCAGTCGGAAGGTTCATCGGAAGTACATTTGTTTATTTCTTCCACTGGCGGCAGGCTGCATACGGCTTTTACCGCCTATAATTTTTTCCAGTCCCTGGATATACCGTTTTATGCGCAGAATGTCGGCAGCGTCGAGGCGGCGGCCCTGATCCTGTATCTGGCGAGCGACAACCGCTCGGCCGCGCCGAACACCAAGTTCATGCTTTCGACGTTCGAGTGGTATTTCTACCGGAACACGGTGCCGTTTTCCGAAATTATCGAAGCATACGAATCGCTGTCGTTGGATGTCAAACGATATGCGGAAATATACAGGGAACGGGTCAAGTCGGACATCAAACTGGAGAATTATCTGGCAGGCCCGGCAAAGGTCATGGATCCAAAGCAGGCGCTGGAGGCGGGGATTGTCACCAATCCGAAAATTGCCTTCCCTGTCTTGTCCGATCTGGCAAAGCTCTGGACGATCCACGACTAAAATACAATCCGGAGGATCAAAAATGAAAAGTACACATGGCAAATACATGTTTCTCATGACTGCGTTATTTTTATCAATGTCGTTTTGCGTGGCCGCGGCGGAGGATGTGAGACTGCCGAACGTGACCACCCCGAAGGTCACCGTCCCCACCGTCAGCACGCCTGATGTGCGGACCCCGAACGTCAATACCCCGTCGATATCGAATGCGTCGATGAGCGGCGGGTCGGCGCTGACCGCTGCGCAGCGCGCGCAAAGCGCTTCGCAGGAAATGGATCGCGAATTGCAGGAAACGGCCAACCAGCTGAATCGCGACCTCAACCAGTCGTTCTTGCAGCAGAAAGAAGCCGAACGACTCCACCAGTCGCGATCGGTTGCCAACCGCTACGGGACAGAAGCTTCCATAGACCAGGACATGGATATATATATCCGCCAGGCCAACGACGAGCTTAAAAACACCTGGACCCGTGACGAATACACTTATCAGCGCCGTCTTCTCGAGACTGAACGCGGAGCCTATCCCATGGACACCAAGGAATACCGGGATTATTCCCAGCGGATCGACAAGCTGGATAATGATTTCGCCAATCGGGAACGCAGTTTCGTCCGCTAATTCCGAAATTCAGTTTTATAATGCCATTACAAAAGGCAGTCCTGGTTTTTGCAATCCAGGACTGTTTTTCATTTTGCCGTGACGTAGTAGGCCACCATTTCCGACAATATGGGCATCAGCTGTTTCTTGCGGGAAACAACGTCTTTCATGATAAAGACGGAGTCTTCCTGTTTGGGCAGGGTGATCGTCTGTTCGAAGCTTGGTTCCGCGGCAAGCAGAAGCAGGCTCGACAGCTCCGTGATATCGGTAACCAGAAGCGCGGAGAAAAGTGCATTCCGTTTCGAACGTTCCTTTTCCAATGTATCGATGAATTCCTGCTTGCGGGACAGGACCTCCTTGGGGTCGCCGACTTCGATCTGGCTGACGGTGAAGGTGTAGTCGCCTTCGTCATAGGCTTTCATGTCCTGGTTGACGAGTTCCGTCGAGTCGCGGCCTGAGATGTTGCTGGCGGCGGCGAGGACGTCCTTGCCGAGCTGGTCGATGTCGAGGTCGGCGATGCTGGCGAGGTAATCCGCCATGTGCATGTCTTTCGCCGTGGTGGTGGCGGACTGCAGGGCGAGGGTGTCGGCGAGGATGCCGCAGAGCAGTATCGAGGCGATATGCTTTTGCATGGGGACGCGCTGCTCAAGGTATTGGCTGGCGACGATGGTGCAAGTCGCCCCGACCGGCATATTGATGAAGGTGATGGGGTTTTTCGTGGTCATGGCTCCAAGCCGGTGGTGGTCGATGATTTCCAGAATGCGGTAATTTTCCGCCCCTTCGATCGCTTGCGACAGTTCATTGTGGTCGACCAGGATCAGGCGGATGTTCGGCTCGTGGTAAAGGTCGTTTTCGGAGATTATCCCGACGACCCTGTTGTCCCGGTCCACGACGGGCAGCGACTTGTCGGGCGCTGCGGCGAGCATCGGCGCGACGGCTTTGATCGGGTCCGTTTCCCTTACCGGCTTCAATTGGGAGTTCGACATATAGTAAGCCGGCATGGAGTAGATCAAAAGAAGCGTCGTCGACGAGGTGTCGTAGGGACTGACGAGAACGGAGACCTTGTTTTTCTTGGCCGTCTCACGCAGTGTGCGGTTGATCATATGACCATTTGTGATGATCACGGCGCGGACGCCGGAATTGACGGCGTGGGTGATGATGTCGTCGCGATTGCCGCAGACAGCGATGGTATTCTCCGGGATGTGGGTCGCCAGGAATTCCTTGAAGTTCTCGAACGCCGCCGCACCGACAACGATCGGGCTTCTTTTCACTTCCTTGCCGTTTTCCATTACAAGCACCTGGGCATTGAGCACCGACGCCAGGAGTTCGATGGAGGTTTGGATGGTGGTCTTTTGTTTCGGGTTGTTGGTGGTCAGGAGCTTTTGCCCGAAAAAGCTGTAATGCAGGAGCGAGTGGTAGCGGCCGTCCTTGTCCACGACGGGGATGGCCCGCGACTCGTTGTTTTGCAGCGCGGTCATGGCCTCCCAAAGGGATATGTCCATGGTGATGGAGCGGAAGTGCCGGTTTCTGTAATAGGCCGCCTTGGGGATAAGGTCGGGGAGGAACTCCGGGATCGGGGCGTTGAAGCGGTTGAAGATATACTCCGTCTGCGGTGTGGTTTTGCCCGCCCGGACGGCTATGCAATTTTCCAGCCCCTGCGCCTGTTTCAGGGCGGCATACGCCGCCGCCGAGACTACCGAGTCGGTGTCCGGGTTTTTGTGGCCGATCACATAGGTGATGTTGTCGGCGCGCATGATTTGTTGAAGCCTGATGCTGTCCATTACTGAATTTCCTTTGCTACGTTTTCATAAGCATGCAATGTCTTGTCGTCAAAAAGAACCATCCGCACCAATGCAGGTTTGGAGTTGTTTCGGCAAAAATCGGCAATCACCGAGAGCGCTATCCCGGCGGCCTGGTCGACGGGGTAGGAATAGATGCCGGTGGAAATGCTGGGGAAGGCTATGGAGTCGAAGCCGTAGTCGGCGGCCAGTTCCAGGCTTGTGCGGTAGCAGGACGCGAGAAGTTCCGCCTCATTGTTGCCGCCGCCGTGCCAGATCGGGCCGACGGTGTGGAATACCTTTTTTGCATGCAGGCGTCCTGCCGTGGTGACGACGGTCTGGCCGGTGGGGCAGCCGCCGATTTTCCGACACTCGGCCATGATTTCGGGTCCGCCGGCACGGTGGATTGCCCCGTCGACGCCTCCACCTCCGGCTAAACGGGAGTTAGCCGCGTTGGCGATGGCATCGACATGCTCCAGGGTGATGTCCCCCTTTTTCAGTTCGAGCGTAGAGTCGCCGATTTTGATGCGCATGGTTTTGCCTTTCAGAGCGTCGTCAGGTATTTCGGGCAATGCGCGAGAAAATCGCTGGAAGCCAATACATAGCGGGTCTTGCCGATTGTAATGTCCTCGCCGGGACGCTGACCGCCCGGATAAGGGCCGTGCACATGCCCGAAAACGCAAATGTCAATATTGTGTTTTCCAATCAATTCCGCGACCTGGCCCGGCGTTCCGTCCGCATTGACGGGCGGGAAATGCACCATGGCGGCGCGTTGGCGGCCATCGTCAGGAAGGCCGGCAAGGCTGTTTTTCAGTCGATCCAGTTCGCGGCTGCGGATTTTCTCCGGGTCGAGGTCGTGGTGCTTCTTGTTTTTGACCACGCTTTCAGCCATGCCAGTCGCATCGGCCAACTCTTTTGGGGAACCGGCAAAGGGCCAAAAGACGTCGGGGAAATCCCACATCCTTGAGCCGCCAACGACCAGTCCGTCCAGTTCAATGTGGCCGTTCTGGATAAAATGCATTTTGGGAAGGGCGAGTTTTTTGACCTTTCCGAGGGAGCTCCACCAGTAATCGTGGTTGCCTTTGACGAAGACTTTTTCCCCTGGTAAATCGGCCAGGAGCTGGAGGTCGGGAACCGCCTGGTCCAATTTCATCGCCCATGAGATGTCCCCAGGAACAAGGACTATGTCTTCGTCTCCCACCGTCCGGGACCAATTATCCGCCAGTTTTTCGGCATGGTTTTCCCAATGCGGGCCGAAAACATCCATCGGTTTCGGGCGGGCGGAGGACAGATGGGGGTCTGAAAGGGCAAAAAGGCGGCGCAAA
>DAIOFH010000197.1:0-4718 GCA_036745875.1 Planctomycetota bacterium
ATGGTGGTCGCTACTGGACTCGAACCAGTGACCCCTACAATGTGAGTGTAGTGCGCTACCAACTGCGCCAAGCGACCAGCTAGTTTTTGACAGTCAGACATATTAAGGATGCCGACGTTTCAACGCAAGGCCTTTTTTCACTTTTTGCGCACAATCGCAAAAAAAACATCAACCTCAATCGGAGCAAGGAGAAAGCGCAATAATTTCGACATATAAACCCTTGCAATCATGTGAAAACAAGTTAATCTAAAGAAGGACTCCTTGTCTATAGGGAAAAGAGTCGAATTTCGTATGCGTTCCGTCGGTTTGTTTGACCTTTTACAAACAGAACAGCGTCTATCCCTTTGACGGCGACGGCCGTCAATTTATCGAATGGTAGATTTTACCGGCGCAAGCCAAATCGCATTGCCGCGCGGTGTTTGCGGGCAATTTGTGCGACCTTCCGAGATCGCGCCTAAGCCCACGCCCCGCACAATGTGTCCCGGCAAGACGCCCGGATATCCCGGAGATCAAGCATGGCATGTACCGTGTCGCGACCAGGCTGGATGGCTTTTTTTGTTCTCGTGCTCGCCTGCGGCTCCGCGTTCGCAGGTGAACTGTTCCGACCTGTGCCGCCGGACGCGCAAGTCACAAGGTTCACCAGGTTCAACATACGCTACACCCTCCGCGACGTCATCGCCGACGGCGTCGAAAGAGTTGAATTCTACATCACCGACGACATGGGCAAGACTTGGCGTCTCTATGGAGAAGATCCCGACCGCGTCTCCCCCATGACGATTCAGGTTCCAGGTGAAGGCGTCTACGGCTTCGTCTGTGTCGCCACCGACCGCTTCGGCAACCGTGAACGCGAGCCAGGTCCCCGCACCCGCCCCGAATCAGTCATCGTCGTCGACCGCACCCCCCCGCAGGCGAAATGGCTTGGCCCCATGCAGGACATCCTAACCAAAAGTTCCCCGGTGGAATTCTCCTGGGAAACGAGCGACCCCTACTTCTCCAGCACACCGGTCCGCCTACAGTACGCCCACAACTCGGCATCCATAGACCGAAATGCCGACTGGCAGGACCTCCGGGAAAATCTTCCCGCCAAGGGATCCTTTACCTGGACGCCCCCCGCAGACGCCATGGGAAAATATAACTTCCGACTCATAGCGGAAGACCGCGCCGGCAACATCACCGTCGCGTACAACCCGTCCACCGTCATCATAGACGGGGAACCGCCGCGCATCACCTCCGTCTCACCTTTGAAATCAAACAGACTCGACGTCGACCTCCATGTAGAAGCCGATGACGGCCCCGGCGGCTCGGGCGTCAAAACAATCTCCATATACACTAGCGCCAACGCCGGCATCCTCTGGGATCTACTCAAGGAAACGAACGAAGCGGGCGAAAACGTCCCTCTGATGCGCGCTCCCGGTTCATCCCTGCCGTTCTCCGCTCCTGGCCCCGGACAATACGCCATCTGGCCCATAGCCTTCGACATGGCGGAAAACGCATCTCCCATGCCGATCCAGGGCGCGACCGGACCCTTTGTCCTGGTCATAGACAATGAACCTCCGAGCGTCACCGTTTCCAACTCGTTCCTTCAGGGACGAGGTGCGGTATTGTCCAACGAAACGCGCGTCATCGAATGGACAAGCTATGACCCGCATCCCGCGAACGGCACCGGAGTCCTCTCGCTGTCCCTCGACAACGGCACCTCATGGCAGGAAATCGCCTCCGGCCTCTCTTCCAGTGGCTCCACCGTCGTCAACTTCCCCTTTGGCGCAACCAGCGAAGAAGCTATTCTCAAGGTCAGCATTACCGATGACTTCGGCAACACCGGCGAAGGCACCTCCCAAACCTTCAACCTCACCGCGGCAGACACCACCATAACAGCCGTCACCCCGGTGGGCAGCCAGCCGAGCTATTATCCCTCGGCAACATCGACCCCGTCCTCGACATCCTTTGGATTCCCCCAGGACGACATGAGTTCGCAGCCGCCGATGATTCCGCCCCCACCGCAGACCTCGTTCCCGTCAAGCCCCACAACAACCGCCCCGCTAACCACGGACCCGTATGTTGGTTCGGCCACTACCTACCCGACCCAGACGTCGTTTGACCCGTATGCATCCAGCGACCCCTATGCCAGTTCGTCCCCGACCTACGCTCCGCCGGTGACGTCCGACCCTTACCAGCCCTATGCTTATGCTGATCCATATGGGGCAGATCCCTACTCTACACCCTATGCCACGCCGACGGCCAGCGATCCGTATGCGTCCCTGGCGACAACAGCCCCCTATGGCTCGGCCACCACAGCGAGCCCGACATATACGCCATCCATAACAACAGATCCTTACGGCGGCTCGTCCGCGTCATTCAACCCGAATGAATCGACCGCCGGTACCTTCCCATCGGCAATGCTTTCGGGTGCGCAGCAGCCGTCGACCACGGCTCCCTCATCCCCGCAGTCGACATACATACCGGCTCCCACAACAAGCCAGCCTTCGACAGGCTTTGGCGAATGGAACCCCACCCCCGCCGGTTCGACAGCGCAATCGGGGACAATCACAACCACCTCGCCGTTCGATATGCCTTCGTCACCGGTGACGGCGCCAAGTTCGTCGCCTTTCGATACGCAGTCGACATATACCCCGTCGTTGCCGACAGACACGACAAGTGCTCCGGGCGGAATGACGACAGATCCTTCTTCCCCCTGGTCACTGCCGACCGACACGGTGGCGACCCCTGCTCCGTCCGCCCCGACGACTCCGCCGTCAACCGCCTCCGATCCGTTCTCTTCCTTCGGTTCGGATAGCCAGGGCTTTGCCCCGCCCCCGCTGATGAGTGACAGCGGAACGGGTACGGCAACAACAGCGCCCAGCCTGTCGTTTGATTCCTTTGGTTCCGGTTCCCTTGCGCCTCCGCCGCTTCCGAGCGAATCGGGGACCACCGCCGCCGCTCCGTCGACCCCTGCTTATACTCCCCCGGCGGCACCGGCTTTCGATATGCCGACCCAGTCCACTCCTGCATTGCCCCCGATGACCCAGCCGGGAACGACGACCGGCCAGGACCTTGCGGCCGCTCCGATACCGACGTACACGCCGCCGGCGTTCGAGACTCCCCAGCCTGCGACCGAGCCGACGACCAATCTGACCGGCGATCTTCCGGATACAGTGGCTCCGATCGGCGGGTTTGACTCCAGCGCATTTGACGACACCCTCCGCCCGCCCCCGATGTCGGCGCAAAGCGGTTTGCCGTCCGATCCGCGTCAGCTGTCCAATCATTACGCCAACGAAGCCAAGGACTATCTTGACGAGGGGCGTGTCGACCTCGCACTCGATTCGGCCACCAAGTCCCTCAATGCCGACAACACCAACTCCCTCGCCTATGCGCGGCTTGCCCAAGCCTATGTCCAGCAGGAACCGCCGAACTTCGCCCGCGCCGCCACCCTGGCACGCGAATCGACAAACATAGGACGCGACTGGTATTCGTGGTGGACGTGTTCTGACGTATTCTACCGTTGGGCGCACGCGAGGAATCGCATGGTCCAAACGCAGATCAGGAGTGGCCAGCGTCCCGCGCCCGACCTGCTTGACGAACGAAACCAGGCCCTGAGCAATGCGCAAATCGCCATTGGCAATGCCTCCCGCCTGGTGCAGAGCAGCAGCGAGGCCGACCGCGAACAGGTCGCCATGACCCAGGGTGAAATCACCTACCTCCGCGCCCTGTCGATCCCGGAACCGATCCGTCCCGCACCCGGCTCTCCCGCCAGCGCGCAGGACGAATACATGAGGTCGTTGACCGCCTACAAGGCTTCCATCACCCCGATCCTGCAGGAGGCCCTGCCGTACTTCCAGGCGGCGATGCAGCTTGGCGGCAGCCCGTCCTATCGTGAAACATTCCACATGGGCATAATCAACTTCCGCCTTGGCGGCCTGGAAAAAGACACCGGCAACGCCCAGCAAGCGGCGCGATACTACCAGCAGGCGGCGCAGTACCTGGAAGAAGCGACCATTGCCACTCAGGTCCCGGCCGAAGGCCCGAGGGAAGCGTATTACATGCTTGCCTACTGCCACGACCAGCTTGCCGAGCAGCCTGGAGCCGACAGGACGCGTCAGAAGGAAATGGCGCTCCGTTATTGGCAGAGAACCGCTGATTTCTATGCTCCAGGGAGCGCCTACCGCGATTATTCGGAACAGCGAATGATCGCCCTGCAGCATGAACTCGGTCTGTAAAATAATTCATCACAGAGGACACGGAACATACAGAGATTTTTAGTACCTACTAAATCTCTGTGTGTTCCATGTCCTCTGTGGCTATTAATCCCCTTTTGGGAAGGAATCACCTCGATGCCCATCAGTTTTGATGATTTTCTCAAAGTGGACATGCGGATTGGCACCATCGTCAAGGTCGAGGATTCCCTGGCGGCAAAGCCAACCTATCGTTTTACCGTATATTTTGGCGAGGAAATCGGCGAGAAGGTCTCGTGCGCCGCTTTGACCAACTATTCCAAGGAGGAGCTGCTTGGCCGGCAGGTCATCGCCGTCGTCAACTTCCCGGTCAAAAAAATGGGACCGGAACGCTCGGAAGTCCTTATCCTTGGCGTGCCGAACGACAAGGACGAAGTGATCCACCTTATGCCCCAGGACAAGGTGTCGCCAGGCGTCCGGGTTTTTTAAGCGTTTACGGAATATGACAAGACGGGCGGGAGCGATCCCGCCCGTCTCTTATGGAACTCA
>DAIOFH010000198.1:0-4695 GCA_036745875.1 Planctomycetota bacterium
AAGGCTGAAAATGGTAAGGAAGATTAGGGATGTGTAGCTGAGCCCCTGGTACTGCGATTTGGTGAAGGGGTTTAATTCCGGATTGGCGATAAAATATAAGCCACGCGGCAGCAGCAGTACAATATACAAAAGGTAAAACAGGCCAATAAGCCGCTTGAAGGTGCTCGACTTGTGAGCGAATATCAGGCGCATGGTAGGGATGACGAGCATCAGGAAAATCCCGAACGACACAACCGTGATACGGATGGCGTTATTAGGAAACTGAATTGCTGTCATATTGAAAGCAAGCATGCTGACAAGAGTGATGCCCAACACCAGTTTCATCGGTTTGCCGTTCCCCTCGCGGAGAACGGAGAACATGGACCTCGCCTCTGCCAAAAAGCCGATCAGCAAGAAGGTACTGGATACGTTTATCGCCAGGAAATCTGAAAGATCCCGGTATCCCATGAGTAGAAAGGAAATTGAAAGGCAGGTTTTTGCTATAACGATTGTTTTAGCCTGCCGCCAGTCGGTTATGTTTTTGTTATATAAAATGTAGAGACATACAAGTATTAAACAAGCCAGATTTCCCCAAAACAGTATGCCAATCAAAGTATGTATGTCGTAATTGGCAATATCCATCGCTTCTCCAAGAAGATGAATCCCCCCTCTCGGAAACGTATTTTCATTATATCGACTTGGTTGATGGACATCAAGGATGTCTATCGACCGACTTTTTCTTAGCGTTGCCAAAAAAACAAGGAAAGAGTACAGCACAGTCGCCATTATGGCCGATAAAAAGAGTGGAGTATTGATTATCGCCCGTTCCGCCGTTTGTGGAACCAGGGTGAAACAATATGAAAAGACAAAAGTTGAAAGTCGGAAATGCGACGTAAATCACTATTTTATAGGAGGATAGCCGTGAAAAGAAGCATCGCGGCGGTGTTGGCGGCAGTGACGCTGGTGGTAATTATGGCGGGCTGCGGCCTGTTTGGTTCATCCGGCAAGGACGATATGTATAGCTCCGGCGGACCGCAGGGCGGCTATAACGACGGCCCGGAAAAACGCTGGCCCCAACTCGGCTGGAACCGGTCGAACAAGAGCCAGGAAATGTCCGGCGTATCCCGCGACCAGAATCCAATCTATCCTCATATGCCTGTATACGGCAAGGATTACAACCCGTTTTCGTCCGGCGGCAGCGGTGCGCTTGACGGCGACTGGAAGTTTGGCGAACGCTACCCCGACATGGATCCGGCAAACCCGATCCAGAAGGAACAGATGGGCGTCGAATACCAGCCCCGCCACTGGGTCGAAAGCATGTACAACCCGAACTCCCTTGGCCTCCGCCTGCACGGCGCGGGGTTGATCAATGGCTTGACCCAAAATACCTTTGCCGAAGCCGGCGGCGACCACAACGTCAGCCTCAGCCCGGACGGCAAGACCATGTTCTACTCCACCACTCGCATGTCCAAGAACCCGAAATTGGCCATGCAGGACGTCGACGGCAAGGCCTGGACCCTCCTGACGGACGATACCATGGCCGACATGATGCCGTCCGTGAGTCCTGACGGCAGGTGGCTCACCTGGTGTTCGAACCGTTACGGCAACTGGAGCCTGCTCCTCAGGGAACTGAACGCTCCTTCCGGTTCCTCCCCGAAGCAGTTGACCCGTACGCCGGACGACGACATCCATCCGAGCTGGTCGCCCGACTCCGACTTTATCGCTTTCAGCCGGTTCAACTCGATGGACGGCCAATGGCAGATTTGGATCATGGACGTGAAGAAAAAGACCTTCACCGCGCTCACCGAAGGCTTGTTCCCCTCGTTCTGTCCCGTCGTCAGCCGCAGGAATTCCGCCGGACGCCCCATCTACACCATCGCCTACCAGCGCCATCGCCAGCGCGACGTGCCGTGGTTCAGCATCTGGACCATCGATATGATGGTGCAGGACAACGGCAGGGTCGAAGCTATGGGATCGCCGAAGGAGATCGTCGCCTCGAACGACTGGGCCGCCATCACCCCGGCCTGGGCTCCGAACGGCAAGTACCTTGCCTTCGCCTCAGTCCGGAAGTCGCCTCTGTCTGAAATGCAGGCCCGTATCTACCGCGCGGACGACATCTGGGCCGTGAAGATCGACGGCACCGACCTGACCCAGATCACCGACCACCCGGCCCCTGACTGGTATCCCTCATGGGCTCCGGAAGAGGGCAACCCCATCGGCAGGATTTATTTCACCTCCAGCCGCAAGGGCAACCCGACGGTGTGGAGCGTAAGGCCGCTTATGCCAGGCATGCTGCAGGAGCTGCAGGCCGAGGCCGAGCTCGAAGCCACCGCCGAAGTTGTGGAGGGCGGAACGGCGGTAGGCGGCATGGCGTTTTAGGAGCGATTAGTTATCAGTTAATAGTTAATAGCGTTCATGCCCTATTAACTATTGAATGTTTACAAGGATGGCGCGATGACACAGGGAATGAATTACTGTAAGTATATGGTTGTCCTTACCATTATTTTGACGGCCGCCATTGCTTCCGGCTGCACGGAAGGGAAATATATGGCTGCCGCGATGGGTTCGTCATCGAAGCCGTACCAGGAATTCCTGGAGGATCCGGTCGCCTTGACCACCATCAAGACAATCGCTGTATTCCCGTTTGAAAATCGCGCACCTCAGCCGGGCTTCGACTCGGACGCTTTCGCGAACAAGCTGGCGAACCAGCTGGCAGCCCAAGGCAAGGTCAGGGTCCTTTATCCCAAGGATATACTGGAATTCGCCGAAAAGGAAAACCGCCAGGCAAAACTCCACAATGCCGACCTGCGTGAAAAGATGCGGCTTGGGCTGTATGTCCCGCCCCATATGCGCCAGGTGCCGGAAGGCTTCGAGGAAGTCGCCGTCACCGCCGACGATGCCGAAATGCGGCCGCGTCAGTATTACGATCCGATCAAGAATGTCGACGAAGCGGTCAAGCTTGCCCGCCGGGCCAAAGCCGACGCCATCATCATGGGCGAGATTTCTGACTTCGACCCCTACATGCGGCCGCGCCTTGCTCTGACCATGCGGCTCATAGCGACCGGAAATTCGGACGTCGCGGCGCAGGCCATAGCGGAACTTACCCAATGGGGCATTCCCCGTCCCAGTTCCAGCGCCAAGGGCACCATTTATGTCAGGCAGGAATCCTTCGACAGCACGATCGGTTCTGTCGGCCTCAACGTCACGAAGTATGGGAAAACCCATTTCACCGACAACCATGCCCTCGACTCTGACGTCTATATCCATAGCATGACCAACTACTACGACGTGGTGGCGCACCAACTCGCCAAGTCGTATGTCGACGCCCGGAAGAAGGCGATCAAGGAAGCTGAAAAGCGGGCGCGGGAAGAGGCGAAGCGGCGTAACCGCGACCAGGAAGCGGCGGCCAAGCGCATCATGTACATGGTCGAAAGGGACTCGCGCATCCCGGATTACGAAACGGACATCCACGGCGAGAATTATTTCGACCAGGCATTCGTGGACAAGAACGCCCTCCTCGGTGCTAACGGCGGCGACAAGCGCATCCAGTCGTGGCGGCATGACGGAAGGAACATCCGTCCCGCAACCCAGGGTGAACGCCTCGCCAGAGATGGCAGGGTGCCGGAGAACGAACGGGGCAGGGGGCTCGAGGGCTATTCCGCCATGTCGGACGCGTCGTTCCCCGATGCCGACGCCATGATGGAAATGAACATGGGCGGCAACGACCGCAGCTGGCGTCCCGACTATTACAACCACGCCAACCCGCAGAAGTCCGCCCAGTTGTACGGACCCGAGGAATACAGAGGGAACAGGTAGCAAATCATAATCGTTATCGGAGAACGGTATGGACTGGTGGCGCATGTTTGGCAGTACCTTTGTCCTGATCTTCCTCGCCGAATTGGGGGACAAGACCCAACTCGCCGCCATGGCGAGGGTGGCGGACGGGCCGGACGGGTCTTCCGCGAAGTGGGCTGTTTTTCTCGCCGCGTCGGCGGCTTTGGTGCTGTCGACCCTGATTGCCGTCTTTTTCGGCGGGGTATTGAGGGCGCTGATCCCGGATGAACGCTACATCAAAATTGCGGCGGGGTTGCTGTTCGTCATCTTCGGCGTGGTGATCCTTGGCGGCGTGGCGCGTTCCTACCTGGCTCCGGAAGCGGAGGTGCAGGAGCAGGTCTCGCTCTCCCCGGAAGAAACGGAGGAGCCGGGCTATATAGGTTCGCTGATATTGAAAGCCGCCCTGGATTTTGAAAAATCGGCGGGCGAACGCTACCGCACGCTGGCAGGCCAGGCCGCCGACCCCGAACTCGGCAAACTGATGCAGCACCTCGCGGACGAGGAGGAAAGCCATTACGACCGCCTCGCCAACATCGGGGAAAAAGCGGACAAGGCGTTCAGCCGCGACACGGTGGTTGCTACCCAAGGCGTGCAGGCCTCGCCGTCCGCTTCGCAGGCGCTGTCGAATTCGCTGCTGGCCAATTTGTTGCGTCACGAGAAGGCGACAGCCGACTTCTACGCATCCCTCGCCGGTGCGACCGTCATTCCCTCGCTGAAGCCGGTTTTCCAGCGCCTGGCCGAAGAGGAATTGAGCCATGTGCGGCATTTAGGGGAAGCGCTAAGGCAGAAACGGACGTGACGATTATTTATTGTCTAAGATTTTAGGCTTAGTACTACAGTAGTGGATTGAATTATTGTATCTTCATCTGTATCATATCTTTT
>DAIOFH010000199.1:0-4686 GCA_036745875.1 Planctomycetota bacterium
TGGCGGCGTCTTTTTCTATATAGGCGTCGGTTTGTGGGATATAGGCTTCCGGCTGGTAGTAATCGTAATAGGAAACGAAGTATTCGACCGCGTTGTTGGGGAAAAACTGCCGAAACTCGGAGTACAGCTGCGCAGTGAGGGTTTTGTTGTGTGAAAGGATGAGTGCAGGTTTTTCCGACTGGGCAATGACATTCGCCATGACGAATGTCTTGCCGGACCCTGTGACGCCAAGAAGAGTCTGGTGTGGTTTTCCGTTTTTGACTCCCGCAGTGAGCCTTTCAATCGCCTCCGGCTGCTGCCCGGCAGGCGGAAAATCCGAGACAAGGTTGAAAAGCCCCATGCGGTCACCTCTGTGTAAATTAGCAATTGGTCCAAAGGGATAAATAAAGCAACGTATCGGTTATTTCTGCCCGTAATAGGCGTTCGGGCCATGCTTGCGCGTGTGGTGCTTCATCAGGATATGGTCCGGAATCGGCCCGATGGCGGGGTTGAGCTGCCGCGTATGCAGGGCCATGAGCGCGACATTTTCGAGAATCAACCCGTTGTTGGCGGCGTCAATGGCGTTCTTGCCCCAGGTGAACGGGCCGTGGTGCGAGACCACCGCGCCGGGATATTCCTTGGGCGAAAGGCCTTCGAAATCCCCGATAATCGCCTTGCCGGTGTTGCCTTCGTAGTCCTCTTCCACTTCGGCGGCGGTCAGTGCGCGGACGCATGGTACGGCGCCGGGGCAGAAGTCCGCGTGGGTCGTGCCGTAGCAGGGTATCGGCATGCAGGCCTGGGCGAATGATGTCGCATAGGTCGAGTGGGTATGGACGACGCCGCCGATCTCCGGCCATGCCTTGTAGAGGGCGATATGCGTGGGCATGTCTGAACTCGGGCGCAGCCTGCCTTCGACGACCTTGCCGTCAAGGTCGATGACGACGAGTTGTTCAGGCCGTAGGTCGTCGTAGGACACTCCGGAGGGCTTGATGGCGACAAGGCCCTTTTCCCGGTCGATGCCGCTGGCATTGCCCCATGTGAGGACGACGAGATGGTCCTGTACAAGCTGGATATTGGCTTGGAACACTTCTTCCCGCAGTGCTTTAAGTGACATAGTTTGATCCTTATACTAGACTTGAATAATGACTTTTTTATGCTCTATGGTATAATTGGGCTTTTGTGTTACGGTAGTATATTGCAGTATACCACAGCACGCAAGGAGGTTTTCATGAGCCAGGATTTTAAACCCTGCCCGAATAGGGCGAACAACAACGATTTCTGCACCTGTTCGCACACCGACTGTTCCAACCATGGCGTGTGTTGCCAGTGCATCCAATACCATCTTAAGGAGCGCCAGCTGCCGCAGTGTTACGTCAAGGCGGGGGTGAAGTAGACAGCAATTTGCTTGGCGGCGAATCCTCGCCTTTCCAGGCGATGGCTTCGAGTTGCTTGAACGACGACTCCACATTGTCGACGATACGCTGCTGCTCGGTTTTGCGGTCGGCTTGCTTGTCGACTTGGGGTATGGGTTTGCCCATCACTACTTTGAGGTGGTGGGGGCGGGGGAATTTTTGTCGTCTCGGCCAGCTCTGGTAGCTGCCCCAGATATACACTGGCAGAATGGGAGCGGCGCTCCTTGCCGCTATCATGCCGATGCCGGCCTTGATTTCGCCGAGATTGCCGTCACTGGAGCGGGTGCCTTCCGGAAATATCAGGACTGCATTGTCTTCGCTCAAGAGCTGGCCGAAGGCACGGATGGCTTCGCGGCTGTCTCCTTCGCGGTTCAGGGGAAACGCGAGGGTTTGCCTGATCAGCCAGCCGAAGACAGGGAAATCAAACAGTGTTTTCCGGGCCATGAAATACATCGGCCTGTCGAACGCCGCGCCAAGGATCATCGGGTCGAGGTATGACGCATGGTTGCAGGCAATGATCAAGGGGCCGTCCATCGGACAGTTTTCCTTGCCGATCACTTCCAGCCCTCCGGTCATCCAGAAGAGCCGCCTGAGCAGCCAACGCGCAGTTTTATATGCTGGCAATCCCATCGCCGTTGTTCCTCACATCAAGTCCAGGCCGGTGAAGACCGCCGGGTCCATGTCCATGCGTTCGTCCTTGTTCAGGGCGGCCATCGCGGCCATGTCTTCCGCCGACAGCTCGAAGTCGAAGACATTGAAATTATCCCGCATGCGTTCGGGATTGGCCGATTTCGGGATCACGATGCAGCCGTTATCCAGGTGCCATCGGATAATGATCTGGGCGATGGATTTCCCGTATTTCTTGGCGATTTCGCCGATGGCCGGATCGTTGACCAGTTTGCCCTTGCCAAGGGGACTCCAGGCTTCGGTGGCGATGCCATGCTCGGCGTTGAACTTTCGTAGCGCGTTCTGCTGGAACAGCGGATGCAGCTCGACCTGGTCGAGAACCGGTTTTACGCCCGTTTCGCCGATAATGCGTTCAAGATATTCGGGGAGGAAATTCGACACGCCGATTGATTTGACCCGTCCCTCCTCGCGCAGCTTGATGAAGGCTTTCCATGTTTCCACATACTTGTTTTCCGTCGGCACCGGCCAGTGGATCAGGTACAGGTCGATGTAGTCGAGGCCTAGGCGTTCCATCGTCTCATCAAACGCCCTGAAGGTCTCGTCGTAACCGTGGCGGTTGTTCCAAAGCTTGGTGGTGACGAAAAGTTCCTTGCGGTCGACGTCTGAGCCGCGAATGCCGTTGCCGATGCCTTTTTCATTTTTATAATATGCGGCGGTATCTAACGAACGGTAGCCGACCTTGACGGCGTTTTTGACGATTTCGGCAACTTCCTCATCCGTCACTTGCCAGAGTCCCAAACCAAGCTGCGGCATCCGCCTGCCGTCGTTCAACGTCACCATGGGCTGAGTGGGCATGTCATCTCCTTTAGTAGGCTATAGTGTGATTTCTGCAATAGTATCGATATCGGATTTTTCCTCAAGCTCTGCGAGCGGCTCCTCCGTCGTTTCCATCTCCGTTTCGATCTTGACGGCGCGGGGCTGGTTTTCTATTTCGGCCGGGCAGGGGAAGAGGTCTTTTTCCACCAGGCTGGAAAATTTGCGCAGTCCCGGGAACAGCTTGCGTTCGGCGCTGCCCGCGCATTTGTTGAAGCTGTCCACCGCTTTTGTCAGGGAGGAACCGAGGGCGGACATATGCTGGTATTCCTTGCTGAAGCGGTCGTGGAGGTCGCGGGCCAGGGTGAAAATATACTGCGCGTTTTCGGTGGCCTTTTGTTGGCGCCAGCCATAGGCGACAGCCCGCAGCAGTGCGATGAGGGTGACTGGGCTCGCCGGGATGACGTTGTTCGATGCCGCGAAATCGATGAGATCCGCATCGTATTTCAAGGCGTCGGAAAAGACGCCTTCGCTTGGGAAAAACATGACGACGAATTCCGGCGATTCCTCGAAGGCGCTCCAGTAGGCTTTTGAGGCGAGTTCGCCGATGCGGGAGCGGACGTCCTTGGCGTGTAGGGCGAGAAATTCGGCCTCGGCGCGGCGATCCTCCGTCTCCTGGCTTCTGAGGTAATTGTCCATCGGCGCTTTGGCATCTATTATAATGTTCCTGCCGCCCGCGAGGCGCACGACCATGTCCGGACGCATGCGGTTGCCTTCCGCGGAGTAGGTGGAGACCTGTTGGTCGAAGTCGCAGTGGTCGAGCATGCCGGCCATTTCGACGACGCGGCGCAGCTGCAGCTCTCCCCAATGGCCGCGCGCTGACGAGTGGGAAAGGGCGCGGGTCAGGCGGCCGGTCTCGAGGGAGAGGTTCTGGTGCAGGGCCATGATCTTCCCGTGGTCGGAAATGCGCACTTTTTCCGCTTCGTCGAGGGCGGTGCGCATTCTGCCGAGCGTTTCGCCTATGGGTTTGACCAGCTGGTCGACCGCTGTCTTGCGCTCCTCCAGTTCCGCAGCCGCGGCCTTGTTGAACTCGCCGAATTTCGTTTTGGCGAGGGCGAGGAACATTTCGTTGTTTTTGCCAAGCGCTTCGTTAGAGAGGGCGGCGAACGCTTCCCGCAGGCGTGTTTCGCTGCTCGCCAGAAGGTCGGACTGTTCCTTTCTCGCCTTGTCGGCGGCAAAGACCTCCGCTTGGAGGGCAGCCTTGGCCGCGTTCGCATCCATCAGGTTCCGCTCGAGAAGGTCGTTCCTTTTTTGCATCTCCTCGATGGTGGCATTCCTGTCTTCGAGGCGAGCCTGGAGGGTGGCGGCGAGGACTTTTTCCTGCTCGAGCTGTCCGTGTATCCGGGTCAGGGCGTCGCCGATGCGTCGCTTGCCGCCCAAGTTGAAGATAAACAAAATCATCCCCAGCACCGCGAGAAAAGCGAGAACCGCTGCGCCCGCAAGGATATAGGGAAAATAACCGAGATAACTGACGTATTGCATGCCAACCTTTCGCTTTTTGTTGCACTCTCAAAGCGAATTAGTTTCGGCATAACAAATAGGATAACCTTCGCATTCGCTTGGGATCGCCTTGCCGAAACCAATTTCCCTTGAGCATAGAGTTGCAAAAAATACCGGGAAGGAGTATACCATAAATGCCGGTCGGGGTAAAATCCGAAAATGGGTGAGAGACGGCCGCTATGGCAAAATATGACTTATCTTTCTGAATTTGCTTGACAAGTTCCGATTTTGCCGCATTATAGAATTCGTGAGATAGCGACTGTCTACCCTCGGATATGTTGCGAGCTTCTTTTCA
>DAIOFH010000200.1:0-4594 GCA_036745875.1 Planctomycetota bacterium
CCGTCATAAGGGCGGAGGCGTCGCTGGCCAGATACACCGCCGCTCCGGCGACCTCTTCGGGATAGCCGAAGCGGCCGGCGGGGATTTTCTTCTTCATGGCTTCGCCGACTTCGCCCGCCCAGGCTTTTTTACCTAATTCGGTCAAGATTACGGTGGGCGATATGGCATTGACCTGTATGTTGAACTGCGCCCACTCGCAGGCCAGAACCTTCGTGACGGCGATAACGCCGGCTTTCGACGCATTATACGCGACATGATTGTCAAGTGCGACGATACCGGCCTGGGAAGCCAAATTAATGATCTTGCCGCCTTTCTGGCTGATCATCACCTTGCCGACGCTCTGCGACATGAAGAACAGAGCGGAAAGGTTCAGGTCGATGGATCTGGTCCAGTATTCTTCCGAGATGTTTTCCGCATCGTCCAAGAGTGCGACTCCGGCGCAGTTGATCAAAATATCGATCTTGCCCATTTCCTTTACCGATACTTCGACAAGCTTGTCGATATTGGCTTTTTTCGTAATGTCGGCGGCCTGGGTGAAGCACTTTCTGCCCAAACCTTTGATCTTCCCTGTGAGGCTGCCCAGGGAGCTTTGGTTGATGTCGACGGCGATTATGTCCGCGCCTTTTCTGGCAAACATAAGGGCAATGGCTTCGCCGATTCCCGCGCCTGCACCGGTAACCATGGCGACCCGGCTCGCGAGCATGAAGTTTTCATCAAATGGTTTGAAGTCCATAGGTCACTCCTATTCAAAAGTCTGGTAGGGAGAGGATGGGAAAGATTTCAGCCGCCGCCACTTGGACGACGGCTGAATGCATAATACTGTTTTACAAGGACAGTGGCAAATTGTTACCTGCCGGTGAGATCCTGGCGCTTGGCCCACTGTTCATCCGCGTTGTCCTTGGTGATCGGGGTCCACGGCACATCGTAGATCTTTTCCTTGCCGCCTTTCCACTGCATGTCGGCGTAATCGGTCCAGCAGCTGGACAACGGTTCATAGCCGTCTATGAGGTGAGCGAGGGCGACGTCCATCGCACCCTGGGCCTGGGAGATGGCGTCCTGGAGGATGGAAAGGTCCATCTCTCCGTTCTTCACCGCCATGATGGCGTCAGAGATGCCGTCAATACCGGCGATGGCGAATTCCTTGGGGTTCAGGCCGGCGGCCTTGAGGGCCTGGACTGCGCCGATGGCCATTTCGTCGTTCTGGCCGATGATGCCCTTGATCTTGCCGGGGTGGGCGGTCAGCCAGTTTTCCATGAGGGACAGGGCTTCGGCGCGGGACCAGTTGGCGGTCTTCATTTCGAGGACTTTGATGTCGGGGTATTCGGCGATGGCCTTCAGGTTGCCTTCGCGGCGTTCGATCTGTGCCGACTGGCCGATGGGGCCTTCGATGATGACGACATTGCCTTTGCCGCCCATCTTTTCGATGACCGACTTGGCTTCCATGTAGCCGGAGATGACGTCGTTGGAGCCGATGTAGGCGGTGAGGAGGTCGGAGTTGACGCGGGTGTTGGAGCCGACGACGACAACGCCCCCGGCGACGGCGCTCGCAACGGCGGCTGCGCCTGCTTCGATGTCAATGGGGACGAACAGCGCGGCGTCATAGCCCTGGGCCGCCATCGTCTCGAACTGGCTCTGTTGCACGGAGGCGTCATAGCGTCCGTCGAAAATGGTCAACTTAACGAGGCCCTTTTGCACGGCGGGATGGCGTTCAAGGGCGGTGGCCCAAAGCTTCATGTATTCGCCGCTAAGACCATAGGCTGCGCCGCCGATGCGGTAGACCTTCTCCCCCGCGCCGGCAAGCCCGACTGAAACGACCAGCAGTGCCGCGACAAGAAACAGAGCGGTTTTTCTCATGGTATTTCTCCTCAATTACCAAAATGGTTTCAATTCGCCAGCAACAAGCTGGCTTGACTCCTGATTGGATTAACGTTCGCTGTCGGACTGGAAGTAGTCGAGCATGACCGCTCCGACGATGATGAGACCTTTACAGACCTGCTGGTAGTAGGACGAGACGGAAAGAAGGTCGAGGCCGTTGTTGATGACACCGATGATGAGGACGCCCATGAGAGTGCCAAGGAGCGATCCCTTGCCGCCGGTCATGCTGGTGCCGCCGATGACCACGGCCGCGATGGCGTCGAGTTCGTAGGATTGGCCGGCCTGGGGTAGGCCTGCGCTGGTGCGGGCCGTCAGGAGGATGCCGCCAAGGGCGCAGAGAAAGCCGCTGATGACGTAGACCATGAAGGTGATGAAGCCGACGTTGATGCCTGAGATGCGGGCGCTTCTGGCATTGCCGCCGACCGCGTAGACATAGCGGCCGAATTTCATGCGGTAGAGGACGATCCAGGCGATGATGAAGGCGGCAAGGAAGATGATCACCGGGATCGGGAGTTCCCAGATGTAGCCCTGGCCAATGAAGAGGAAGCTTTTGTTCAGGTCTGTGACCGGCATGCCGTTCGTATAGATGAAGGTCAGGCCCCTGCCTATGGAGAGCATGCCGAGGGTCATGATGAACGGCGTGACCTTGACCTTGGAAATGATAAGCCCGTTGACGGCCCCAAGGAACGTACCGGCAGCAAGGCCGATGAGGATGGCGAGGACGGGGTGTATCGTCGGCACGTCCTTGTAGGCGTTGGAGACGAAGCTGGCCGTGACCACGCCGCCGAAAGCCAGCATCGACCCGACAGACAGGTCAATGCCGCCCGTCAGGATGATAAAGGTCATGCCTATCGACAGGAGGCCGTTGATGGAGACCTGCCGGAGGACATTGATGAGGTTGGACTTGATAAGGAAGTATTCACTGGCGAATGATAGTATTATGCACAGTACAATAAAGGCGATTATAATCCGCATTTCCCAAACCAACGCCCAAAAACTATCGGCTTTCTTTTCGGCCACCGCTCCCTTTGGCATGAATCAATCCTTTCAATACAGAAAAAATCTATTTATTAACGCTGCGTTTATGGATTTACCCGACTTCCTCAGGTTGCCATCTTCATGAGCAGTTCTTCGGAAGCGTTTTCTCTCGCAACTTCCCCGGCCAGAGATCCTTCCTTGAAGACCAGTATCCTGTCGGACATGCCGATGACTTCCGGAAGCTCGGACGAGACCATGACGACGCCGTTCCCGCCGTTGGCGAAATCGGACATGAACTTGTAAATCTCGCGCTTGGCACCGACGTCGATGCCGCGCGTCGGTTCGTCCATAAGCATGATACTGGGGTCGCTGAGTAGCCAGCGGCCGAGAATGACCTTTTGCTGGTTGCCGCCGGATAGGTTTTGCACCAGTTGGCGCTCGGAGGGTGTTTTGATGCGAAAAAATTCTATCGCCCGTTTCACCTCTTCGGCTTCGCGCTTACGGCTGATAAAAGGGCCTTTGTAAAACTTGCGGACCGAGGTGAGGGTGGCGTTTTCCTTGACGGATAAGATGAGGGCAAGGCCGGAGTTCTTACGGTCCTCGGTGACGAAGGCGATGCCATTTTTAATCGAATCGTAAGGCGTTTTATTGTTGGCTGGCTTACCGTTTATGCGGATGTCCCCGGTATCCGGTTTGTTGACGCCGAAAAGGCTTTCCAGAAATTCGCTCCTGCCCGCACCGACGAGGCCGTAGATGCCGAGAATTTCGCCCTTGTTCAGGGTCAGGGAAATAGGGTCGTGCTTGCCTTTTTTCGACAGGTCGCGGACTTCCAGGAGCGGGGTCGTTGTCGGGGTGTTTTCCTTGACGTACTGCCCTTCAAGCTTGCGGCTGATCATCAGACTGACTAGCGTGTCCTGGTCCAATTCCGACGTTGGCTTTGTGGTGATGTACTCGCCGTCGCGGAGGATGGTTATTTCGTCGGAGATGCGGAAGATTTCTTTCATGCGGTGCGATATGTAAAATATGCCTTTGCCCTGGGCGGTCAGGGATTCGATGATTTCGAAAAGGACGTCCGTCTCCTTTTCACCGATGGCCGATGTCGGTTCGTCCATGATTAGCACTTCCGAGTCGTAGGACAATGCTTTGGCGATTTCCACCAACTGCACTTCTGCGACGCTGAGGGTTTTCATTTTGCGACGCGGGTCGATGTCTATCTTGATTTTTTCCAGGACCGCACGGGCGCGTTTATTCAGTTCGTGATAATCGATAAACAGGCCGGCAACCATGGGCTCGCGGCCGAGAAAGATGTTCTCCGCCACGGTCATATCCGGAATTGGGGTGAGTTCCTGCTCGATAATGGCAATGCCGGCGTCAAGCGCCTGCCTGGGCGATTCAAACCGCACCGGTTTGCCGTGCAGGCGCATCTCGCCGGAATCGGCGGTATACACGCCCATGAGGATTTTCATCAAAGTGGACTTACCTGCGCCGTTTTCGCCGCAGATGGCATGGACTGTGCCTTTCCGCAAGCTGATGGAGACGCCTTTGAGGGCATGGACGCCATGAAATCGTTTATCGGCATTTTCCATACTTAGAATGATTTCATCAGCAGTCGCGATCATTGTATTTCTCCGGGTGGAAAACGGATGGAACGGCCTTTTGTTTAGGGCGGTGTAGGGGGTAACATATTATTTATTATGGGGTTAACCGTAGATATAGTGGGCTTGGCGTGCTGACCGGCATA
>DAIOFH010000201.1:0-4555 GCA_036745875.1 Planctomycetota bacterium
CCGACAGTAATAACCAATCGGCGAAGGAGTGTTTTTTATCTTACTAATGGAGCCATTTATGTTGACGAATATTACAAAATTTGCATTAGTTGCGGTATTTGCGGTCAGTGGTGTTGTTTATGCAGGTGAAATGGAGCAGGATGTTGGAATTGCCATGAACCACGGCGGCCATGATATGGCTATGACTGACGATGCATGGAGCGAAAAAGACGATGCCGACTTCCTCGCAGGCATGATTGCCCACCACAAGGGCGCTCTCGACATGACGAAGCCGGTGATCCATGCGACAAAGGACGCTTCGGTCAGAAAATGGGCTCAAGCAATACTCAGCAGCCAGCAGGCTGAAATCGACATGATGCAGGCAATGCTGGACAAGATGCAGTACAAAGGCGAAGAAGCCGCAGCCATGATGGAAGGCGAGATGCACAATATGATGATCATGCATGTCTCCGACGATCCGGATGTGAACTTCGTTTCGTTGATGATCCCCCATCATGCAGGTGCTGTGGACATGTCGTTACCGGCCCTGGTCTTCAGTTCCAATACCAAAATTCGCAAACTTGCCGAAGACATCATCACAGCCCAGGCACGAGAGATCGCCGAATTCAAGACATGGCTGGATAACAAGGAATAGGCCATACTCCGATTTTGGCCGTTTTCAATACTGCAATCTCCCGGTATTCTTTCCGGGAGGTTGCGGTTGTATATCTGAAATTCAGCGCATTACTTCGCAGCGATTATCTCTTTAAGCGTCTTGAGAAAATAATCGACTTCCTCCTCCGAATTGTAAATCCCGAAGCTGACGCGGATCATGCGAGGCGGATGCCCTGTACGCTTGAGCTGATCTTCCGACACTTTCATTAGCCGCGCCGCGTAGGTATGGGCGCAAAATGCACCTTCGCGCGTGGCGATGCCTTTTTGCGCCAGTTCCTTTGCCACAACGCGGGAGGATATGCCCTTGACGTTGAAAACAACGATGCCAACGCGGTCCTCTCCGATTTGATCGCATTTGTCGCGGGTCGGACAGGCGCGATCGGTGCAAAAGTTGTACATCTCCACTTCCGGCATCTGCCGCATCGCCTCGACGGTTTTACTGAGGAGCTGCATCTCGTGATGCACAAGATAGTCGAATCCGCCTACCCGGTCCGACATGATTTCCTTCATCGCCTGGTGCATGGCGACAACGCCGAAATAGTTGGGCGATCCCGCTTCGTGCCGATCCGGCGGCTCAAGCAGACGCACCGTTTCGTCTGTCACGACCTGGACATTGCCGCCGCCGCGCCAGGCGGGTGGGGCGATTTCAAGCTCGTCCTGCAAGCCGATGATCGCGCCGCCGCCGAAGGGGGCATACAGCTTATGAGCGGAAAAAACGAAGAAGTCGATATCCTCCTCCGGTGTTTTTCCCCGCATGCTGAACGGCTTGTGCGCGGCGATCTGAGCGCCGTCCACGACGATCTTCGCACCGTATTTATGGGCACGTCGGGCTATGTCGTGGACATCATTGACATACCCGGTCACATTCGACGCTGCGGTGATGGAGACAAGCTTCACCTTCCCCGCATTCTCGACAAGTAACCTCTGTACTTCAGCCACATCCAGGTGGCCGTGATCGTCGACTTCGGCATGAAGCACAGTCGCCCGGTTCCGCCACGGCAGGTCGTTGGCATGGTGTTCCATGCGGGAAGTGATGACCAGGTCGTCTTTGCCTCCGACGAGCATTTCGGAAAGGCGGTTCAGGCCGTCAGTGGTGTTATTGACATAGATAACTGTGTACTTGTCATCCTGTCCCCGCTTGGCGTCGGCGCCGAAAAATTCCAGCACCGTTTGGCGATATTCATTATAACGAGCGGTTGAAATGGTGGATTTAGCTCCATAGCTTCTGCCGATCGCGGCGTAGGTGTCCATTTCGTCGCGTATTGCGTCGAGGACGGACTTGAACGCGGGCGTGGTTGCGGCATTGTCGAAGTTGACGGGTATCCCTTTCGCCGACTCCGGATTGCCTGGTTCAAAAACAACTTCATGATCCACCCCAGCCATCAGGTCGCGTATACCCGAACTATCCATAGCCCATACCGAACCGGCAGCCAGCACCACAATCAGGCCGACGGCAACGAGAGAAAACTTCCCTGGTATTCTATGCGCCATAATGCTTCCTTTCATTCTGAGCTGGAAATTTAGGTTTATATACAATTGTAGCACAATATGTGACTTTGGCAATGGAGTATTTAAAACGATGCACCTGAATTTTTAAAAAGGATAAATGCTTCTGTATGATAAAGTATAAAAAAAACTCCCGCCTGTATCGACGGGAGGATAATACAGTTATTCTCGATGCTACAACGTTTGTGGATCCTACGGCAAAAGGATGTTGTCCGCTTCTGCACACAGTTGGCGAATTACAGCTTCCCCGGGCAAACCGTCCGCCCAACGGAAATTGTAAAAAAACCTGTTGGCGTTATTGACGGTCAATCCGAAAAACTCATGCGCTTCTTGCTCAGTGTCGGCATAGGAGCAGCAAAACCATGGATCAGAGATATGAACAATGATCTTTTCCGCGCTGTCAGGCTTGCCGCCTATGATCCAATCGTCGTGGGACATTTAGGCACCTACTTGACCGGGAAAAACACCGCGGTCACCACGGTGAAGCCCACGCCGCGCGATTTCTCGCCGTTCTTTTCCTTGCCGATTTCACCCGGACCATAGAAACCGAAGAAATCGATGTTCGGGAGGTTTTCCTTGATCCGCATGTGTTCTTCGCCAAGCTGCTTCGAATCGATCATGCCCTGCCTTCTGCGTCGGCAATTAAAAATGAGGGCAAAGAAAGGATCTTCGTCGTCCCCTTGAGCCAGCGCCTCTTTCAGCGTCTTGTCGGCCGTTTCCGGCGTATGCGTTCCGCCATTCATCGCCATACCAAGCTTGAAATCCCCGGACAACAAAAGCCCCACATTGACGCCGGTGACAATCTCCCCTTTGACAATAACTTTCGCGGTGATATTGCCCGCTGCCGCGCCGATAATCGGGTATATTTCTTCCAGTCCGTCATTCAACCCGCTGGCAAAGTCCTTATTGGCGCCGTTGTACTGGTCGCCAAAAGTGATCATGATATTTCCGGGACGAGAGGATTTCTCGAAAAGCGGCTTGAAATATTCGCCCAGGGCTACGCCCGCTTCATAATAAGGGTCTTCCGCATCCGGATCCGTTGCCTGAACGCCGGCGGTTACCTCGATGTCGCCGCCAAGCGCCCACACGGCAACCCCGAGCGGGGAATCGATTGTCTGAAAGTCCGGGTAATTGCCGTAGACAGTCAACGGGCTAGCGACCTGGCAGCCATAGATGATGTCTTTCGAAAACTGCGAGGCTACGCCCTCGACCACTTCTGCCCGGGTCAAACCTATGGCGGCCGCGACGACGACCATTTTCGCGTCAACACCGCCCAGAGCCATCTTGGCTGTCCGCGCCGCCTCCTCTCCCGCCTTGTACGGATCCTCCAATGAGGACATGCCGACCCCGGAATGCCATCCTTCCGGACTGGCCTTTGCTTCACCGGCGCGGGCCATTGCGGTAATACCCGCAAACAAGCCACACACAATCAACATCGACAAAACAGTCCGCATTTGATTCCCCTTGCTGCATAAGAGTTCGTTCCGGGCCGTGCCCATCAGTCCGGAATACATTAAATCGATTCTGAAATCGGTACTATGGATCATACCGCTCAGCATATACCGGCACGAGACGGCTTTTGATGATTTCAACAATTCTGATGAGGACCGGTTTCAGCGTATCGCCTTCCGCCGTGATCGTCACCCGGCCGGTTGCCAGTGACTTTCGCTTTACCTTCATGAGGCCTTCCCGCACGGCGTCCGGAGTCTCCCCACCGGCTAAGGCGTCAGCGAGCAATGTCACCGCATCGTAGGCGCAAGCGGCGGGCGCATCCGGATTGTCCATGCCTGCCTCCTCCATCGCGGCATAAAAATCCCTGAAAGGACGGTAGCTGAAAGCCTGCTCGAAAAGGGTACTGGCAAAAGACGTCCCTGCAAGGCGCGACCCGGAGCCATCGAAAACCAGCTCATTATCCCAGGTATCGGATCCGGCGAAACGTATGCCGAGATTAAGTTTTTTAGCCGACTGGATCAACTCCGTCGCGTCCAGCGCATAACAGGGGGCGAAAATGAAATCAGGCTTCTTTTTGCCGAGTTCGATCAGGGGCGTCTCGAAATCAACCTCGCCCGCCCCATTGATCAGGGAAAAGCGCCCAACAAGTATACCCCCGTGCTGGGAGAATGTATTTTCAAAAATGCCCACCTGCTCCACCGTTGTCGCATGTCGCGGATCAAAAATAATGCCGGCGGAAACAGCCCCGAACTTCTCGGTCTGGAAACGGACCATGCCATCTATCTGGGCGCTGTTGGTGAAACAGGCACGGAATATCCACTTGTTTCCTTTCGTTGCCGCATCGACCGTGGCCATCGGCGTCATTATGACCACGCCCAGTTCATTCGCCAGCCCAGCCACAGCCATGGTGGAATCGGACAAAAGGGGGCCGAGAACAGCCGGT
>DAIOFH010000202.1:0-4455 GCA_036745875.1 Planctomycetota bacterium
ATTCCGAGGACTCTCCGGAAAAAACTCGAAAATATCCACGATATCGATCAGCTTGACGCATTGCTGAAATTGGCGCTGGAGTGCAAAAGCCTCAAGGAATTCCAAAAAGGGATGTAAGCGGGACGCACCGATATTCTTTATATTTCCATGAAACTGGCGATACCTTTCTCCTTGGTGTCGCTGTTTTTATACCACCATTCTCCTTTAGCGAGCGTCTACATTAGCAGAACCGCTTGAAATGTATGGAGAAGTGAAAAGAGAAGCCCGATTCGCCGGGCAGTTCAGCTTGGCAAATTCATGGGAATGATTTTGACAAATGATACTGTAAAAGATACTATAAAAGCATGAACAGTAAACACCGGAAAACTCTCGCTGCAATACTCGCCAACCCTGCTCCGAAGGCATTGCCTTTCCGGGATATCGAATCTCTTTTAAAAGGATTGGATTGTACAGTAAAGGAGCGCGAGGGGTCTCGTGTGGTGTTTGTGAAGAATGAGATACCGTGGGCAACACACCGTCCGCACCCCGACAAGATGGCTCGAGAGTATCAAATTAAAGGCGTTCGTTCCTTTCTGGAGGCGTTAGGGATACAACCATGAACACGATGGAATATAAAGGGTATGGCGGATCGGTGGAATTCAGCCGCGAAGATGGGATTCTATTTGGGCGCGTCTTGGGAATTCGTCATATAATCGACTATGAGGGTGAGAGCATAAAGGAATTGCAAGACGACTTCCATAATGCGGTGGATTCGTATCTGTCCGTGTGCAAAGAAGAAGGCATACGCCCGGAAAAACCGCGCTCGGGAAAATTGCTGTTGCGCCTCCCGGCCGATGTTCATGCCGGTTTGGCCCGCGTCGCCGAGACAACCGGGCAGAGCGCTAACCAGCTTATTGTTGATGCTGTGCGAGTGCAGTATTTAGCCGAAACCCCTGACCCCAATCCGCCAAAGCGGAGGGGGAAGCGACGGACCAGGGTAGCGGTTGGGGCGAAGTAGGCGAACGACATTCGTAGAAACTATAACAAAACCGGCGATATTCCTTTCTGGAGTATCGCCGGTTGTATTGTATTCACTCATTCCGCAGCGCAGCACGCACACAACGAACGGCGATACAAAAACAGGACCGACTCTTTCGAGTCGGTCCTGAAAACTTCGTTGGTTCTCAAATTCTCTGTTCTTGTCTTTCAGACTAGAAGGAGAAGCCGAGGTGACCGTAGATGATGTCCAAGTTGGCCTTGGTGTGGGTGTTGCCACTGCGGGCCTTGAACTTGACATCTTCGTGACGCCAGCCAGCTTCGAGGTTGACACCGTAGCCGACATTGTACTTGACGCCCATGTAGGAAGCCCACGCTTTGGACTTGTACCAATCGGTGGCACGGTCATTCTTGTGGTTCATGTATTCACCGAGAGCGAACGCGGACAGCTTATCGGTGAAGTTGTAGGACACGCCCAACTGATAGACGCTGCCATCCAGGCCATCAACCCAGCCGGCATTCCAGTTGTGGACGTAGGCGCCCCAAATCTTGAACGCGGGCAAGAAGCAGGGGTTCCAAGCGGCGTGCAGGTTGATCGCGGTATCATTGGCAGATGCGCGGTTCGGGCCGGCCAATGCAGTCGTGTACTTGCCGCCATTGCTACGAAGACCGGGGATGTAGGTAGAGGTACCGTCGGTGTAGCTGACGTTCTGGTGCAGATTCGCGGCGCTGGCAACCAACTTCAAGCCTTCAATCGGCTTCCAGGTGAAGCGAACCGAGCCGGAGCCGAGGCCGTAGTTCAAGGAACGACGGTCGCCATCGCGGTTGTGACGGTTGGAACGATTTTCATAACGCATGCTGTCGAGACCCTGGAAGAGGGACGCTTCAGCCAGGAAGCGGCCATCCTGAGTTGCCCAGGAACCAGTGATCTGGGTCACGCGGCTCAGGTCATAGCCGAGCATGCTGGGCATGAAACCATCGCCATTGACAGCGAACATGCCTTCGCCGTTGTCGCCGTACTCAGTCGTGAGGGCGCCACCAGCAGCCGGGGCAACATCTCTCGTTCTGGTATAGAGACCTTCATTGTTGAAATCGCCAATTTGGCCTTCGCCATCGCCACCGTAGTAGCCAGTGAGGACCGAGCCAGCTTCGTTACCACCACCGAAGACAAAGCCGGTACGACCGACCAACAGGCTGAAGCCGCTGTTGCAGACGTTTTTCCAACGGACATACGCTTCCTGCGCGGTGAAGGCGCGGTTGGCGTTGTTATCCTGAAGGTCAACGCGGATGAAGGCTTCGAAGTAGTCGTTGACGTCAACCTTGACGCGGAGCTTCGCATCGGAGACGCGCAACGTGGCGGACTTGACATCGCCCTCTTTAACCCGGGCTACCGTCTGATCGTCAACATTCGACTTCACTTCGCCGTCATAGAAATAGTAACGGGTATTGATATCGCCACCGATGGTGACTTTACCGTTCTTGCGGAGGCTGACCACGTTGTCAGCAGTGCCGCCAGCATTGCCGGCATAGCTCATCTTCGACTGCAGATCATTCAAGCGGGCTTCCTGAGCCGCCAGTTTCGCCTGCAGAGCACGGATGTCCATGTCCTGCGAAAACGCAATTCCGCCTACCAAGGCGAAAACGGCCACACACATGGCCAAACGCATACGGTTCATAATTTCCTCCTCCTCGTGGACACCCCATTAAATTGCGTGGGGCATTCAACAAACCACACAAAATGAAATGCAACACAAATAATAATGACAAATATTACTACACGAAATAAAGAACTTTCACCCCAGCGTTCTTACTATCCTATTCGCTCCCACAATATAATCATTCGCTTCTGCACCGTCAATAGAATTCTTGCCCTTTTTTTGCATTTTCATTCAAGTAATAATTTTTTTTTGTCGATAACACATCAAAAATGCACGAGTTATGAGAAAAAAAATCCTTCGTCGAAATTTCCGAATTATTCCACCCCCATATTTCCCATGCACTTCACTCAACCACAACTCCGGCGGACAGACTATTTTACTCGATGTATCTTTCGTATTCTTCCGCCGTCAGCAAATCGCGCCACGGCATGATATCTATAAGTTCCAGGCGGAAAAGCCAGCCGTCTCCATACGGGTCGCTGTTCGTCAGGCCCGGATTGTCTTCGAGCAGGCTGTTTACTTCGACAACCAACCCATCCAGCGGCGACAGCACGGACAGCGTATCGCCCGACGACTCAATCGTCGCCGCTTCGTCGCCGGATGTCAGTTCCACGCCTTCCGCGGGCATCTCGACAAAGTTCGCTTCGGATATTTCCTGTTGCGCATAATCCGTTATCCCAACTGTCGCGATGTCGTCCTCGAGCATCACCCATTCGTGTCGTTTCGTGTACCGCATATTGTCCGCGTCAATTACCTTGCTCATACCCGTCCCCGCACTCTGTCCTATCTATTCGGAAAGCCGCAAAAACACTCGATAAAACGGCAAAAACATCATGGTGGATATGGTCGTGCGACATGGCGATTTGTCAAGAAAAAAGCGATGATTTCCCAATTAACAATTGATAATGAACGATGAATAATGGCGGAAGGCGCAATTGTTCACTGGCGGTTCATTGGTTTGATTCATTGTTCATTATTCATTGTTAATTATTAATTGTCGGTTTTCTGCGCCGTACTTCATCGCGCAAATTCTTGAAGGCTTCGCCGTATTCCGAGAACTTGTCGCCCAAATAGAGTCGCCGCGCATCTTCGTCTTCGACCAGTTCCTGCGGCGTGCCGTGTTTCAGCACTTTGCCGTTGCGGATGATATACGCGCGGTCGACGATGGTGAAGGTCTCGAAGACGTTGTGGTCCGTGATCAAAATCGAAATGCCGCGTTCTTGCAGGCTGTAAATGATTTTCTGAATATCTTCGCACGCTTTCGGATCCACTCCTGAAAACGGTTCATCCAGCAGCAGTACGCTTGGGCTTGCGACCAGCGCCCGGCAGATTTCCAATCGTCGCCGTTCGCCGCCCGACAATGTATGCGCGATGCTTTTCGACAAGCGCGACAAATTCATATCGCCCAGCAATTCCGCCAGGCGTTCGCGTCTCGCGTGCCGGCTCAAATTTTGCGTTTCCAGAATCGACATGATATTGTCCTCGACCGTCATGTTCCGGAAAATCGACGGTTCCTGGGACAAATATCCCATGCCGTGGCGTGCGCGTTTGTACATTGGCAGGCGCGTGATGTCCTCGTCCATCAAGCGCACCGTGCCCGCTTCGGATTTCACAATGCCCATGACGATGCGGAACGTTGTCGTCTTGCCCGCTCCGTTCGGTCCCAGCAGCCCAACTATCTCACTCGCATCAACGTGAAAGTCCACGCCGTCGACGACCCGCCGATTCGAGTACGTCTTCACCAGACCCTTGATATCAAGCAATGCCATGTATAACTCCAATTAATAATTAATAATGAATAATGAATTAAACCAATGGATCG
>DAIOFH010000203.1:0-4450 GCA_036745875.1 Planctomycetota bacterium
GGGCGCCTCTTTCAGCGGTTCGACCACCGACGGCTCCAGCGCCGCGGAAAAGACGAACGCCTCCATCGTCCTCCAGCAGGACGCGGACGACGGCTCCATCGTCGTCGGCGGATCGAAGACCCTCACGAAGAACCAGGCGGTCGGCGACGCGTTCGACCTCACCGGCGAAGCCACGTTCAAGACCGGACAGGTGTTCAACAATTATGTCACGCTTCCCGACGGTTCAAAAATTCCTGCAGGCGCGCCATTGACCGGGGCAATCTCTTTTCCTGCCGGCTTTGTGTTCAAGTCGGATGTCGTTCTTCCTGACAATACAGTCCTGACCGCCGGCAATCCCGTGCCGGCTGGAGGGGTCACGTTCCCGAAGGATCACGTTTTCGCCGAAGACGTTTTGCTCGAAGACAACACCGTTTGGCCGGCGGGCAATCCTTTGCAGACCGACATCACTTTGTCCAAAGGAGCGACAATCGATGTCGACAGCCTGCTGACCGGGACCGTTCTGTCCGGCGGTCAGGACATCATCCTGGTTGAAAGTATAAAGGTCACCGGCAACAACAATGTACTGCAAAAAGACCTGATCGTCGATGGTGGCCGATTCCTGATGAAGGGTCCGACCACCTTCAAGGCAGGCCAGATATTCGACATGGACATCACCCTCCCCAAGGATGTTACCCTGGCCAATGGGACGGTAGTGCCCGCCGGCAGCATATGGCCCGCAGGGACGGCACTGGTCAGTGACATCACCCTCCCCGTCACCTTCAAAAAGGGCGAAAGCTATGATTTCGAAATCAATCTTCCCGACGGGACGGTAATTCCAAAGAATACGCGCTTGACCCAGGACTATGCCGTTCCGGCGGATGGGATCGTCGAACTGGATAACTATCCACTGAAATCCGGCACAATTCTGACGATAGGGCAGGAGATCACCCTTAAGGAGGAAACGTTCATCTCCATTCCGGGGGCGATGACCCTTGTCAAGAATCAACAGATCGCGTCGCCTTTAACCCTTGCCGGCGACACCACATTCAAGGCAGGCCAAGGCTTTACCTCCATAATACTTCCCGATGGCACCGATCTTGCCGCTCCGTACACTTATCCGGACGGCACAACCGGACCGCATCCTTATGTAAAAGAAGCAACCGACGTCAACGGAAATCTGCTGGGCTACATGGTCCTTCGGCAGGATACCGTGCTTCCTGCCGGAACGGAGGTCGATCTCAGCCCCGGCATCCGCGATCATGATCTGCTCGAAGGCACCGTTCTCGCCGGTGGGCAGGAGATCACCTTCATCGACAACATCGCCGCAGGCACCGCCATTCCCGCCGGTTCGTACTACACCTCTGCGGGCGGCAGCTTCGGAGTCGCCGCCAAGGGCGCTTCCTCCACCGACCCCCTTGACATCACCTACCAGCTCCAGTCCGACGCCCCCGCCGGCAATATCCACCTCGGCGGCGCATTGGAGTTGCTCCAGGACCAGCAGGTCAGCCATTCCAATTCCAACGTTCCGCCCAATCCCATGGTTCTGGCGGGTGACGTTCTGTTCCAAAAGGGGCAGGTCTTTACCCAGGACGTCTACCTCCCTGACGGCGGTGTCATCCGGGCTGGGGTTCCACTGCACAAGAATTACGTTTTCCCGAAGGGCACGCAGGTCTCCTTTGATGAAATCAAGGCCGGCACGATTCTGCCCGCAGGCCAGAGTGTCAACTTCACCGCCCCGCTCCCCGCCGGCACGGTGATTCCGCGCGGCAGCTACTACGATCCCGCAGGCGGCGGCTTCCCGGTCGACAATATGGGCATCGTCGTCACGGACCCCATCACCGGTCAAACCCGCGAAGACCATCCGGGCGGCTACAACCTCACGGCCACCTTCGCCACCATCGAGGATTTCAACCGCGCGGTCGAAGAAGCCGGCATCTACGTCAAGTCGCAGATTTCCTCCGACGGCAAGCGCCTCGAGTTCGTCTCCACCCTCGCCGGCGCCTACCTCACCGTCTCCGAGGACACCGACTGCTACGAACAGATGAACGACAAATACGAGCAGCTGTCCGGCCTCGACCTCACCGGCCTGGTGAAAGGCGTCAATACCGACAACTACGGCAACACCTACACCGAGGTGATCTACTACCCCCCGGATCCCGAACACCCGGAAAGGAAAGTCACCCTCGTCTCCGACACCGGCGACCTCATCGAAGTCGATCCCGGCTACTATGTCCGCGTCTATTCGGACAAGGCGTCCCTCGACAAGTCCTACGAAAACCGCGACAACGCCTCCATGATCGCCGAAGGCTTCATCCCGGCCGGCGAATGGAACCCCAAGGCCAACCCCTATGACGAGCTGAACTACGATCCCACTTACCTCCCCGGCACGCCCGGCTACCAGCCGTTCCTTCCCGCCGCCCCGGAGACCACCCTTGGCATGGCCAAAGGCCTCGTCCTGGAGGAGCGGAACAACTCCGGCGTCTACGGCTCCGTCAACCTGGATTACTACGGCAACCAGGAGGCCCAGGCCGAATACCGCACCCGTTACAATCCGAAGACCGAGCAGATGGAGTCGTACATCGAGTACAACCCCTGGCACAACGACGAACTCACCGTTTTCCCCGGCGGCCTGCGCCCCGAAGGCACCAAACACACCGCCATCCAGCAATGGGACCTGGTCGACGTGACCCCCGGCATTTCCTGCGACTATTCGGGCACCTTCCACGGCAAGGTGTCGAGGGACGACAGCCTGCCCGCGCACTATCGATCCAATATCCAGCTCGCCCTCTACAAGGACTCCTCGAACACCACGATGACCGCGAGGAACGACCCGGAAAGCGACGCGATAGGCCCGGACGGCAAAGTGCGGCTGTACAAGACCAACGCCAACGGCACCTTCATCCTGGACAACAACGGCGACAAGATTCCCGCCGGAAGCATGGTCATCGACACGGCCAACCTTCCCGACGCGACGACCGACAAGTTCACCCTCACCACCGGCGCGGCCCGCCACGGCGGCCAGGAGCGCGAGGAAAACCTCTTCACCACCATTAATGACGTCCTGGACGCCCTGGCCGCCAACGACGACGAAAAACTCAACAGCCTTCTTGGCAGCCTGACAAAGGACCTCAAGAGGATAGAAGCCGCCAACGGCGACGCGGCCGCCCGTTCCGCCCGCCTGAAGTTGCTGACGGAACGCCACGCCGACGACCTCGTGACCTACGGCAACCTGGTCACCCAGAAGATCGGCATGGACGAATTCGCTCTCTCGACCGCCATCATGAACAAGTACGCGGCGCAAAACGCCTACGACGCGGCCATGCAGATCGCCGCGACCATCAACCAGATGAGCCTGCTGGACTACTTGCGGTAGATCAGGATGCACGGGAACCGAACGGGGGCATGACACGAATTTCGCACAACAAAGTCCGCACATGCCCCCATTTCACATGTTCCCTGTTTTTCGGTTTTTACCGTAATATTTGGGCAACCAGGGAAAACACGAAAACGATTGAATTTTTTTCTGGATTATTACGGAAAGCTCCTTATAATATTTCGCGTTGAGACTCGGCGAGAACCGACAGGGGATCGCCGGGCTTTTTTTCATTGTAATTTTTTTGCATTGTTACGGCGTTTTTGTTGACCGTAGGCTCTGTTTTGACGCGTCTTTTCGGCCCCCCGTTGCCGGATTTGTTGCGAAAAGCAGGCTTCCGCTCATGCGAAAACGCACTCGAGATCATTCCGTACCGTTATTTTGAGATTGGAGTAGTGATGTCTACGCAAGCGGTTATTCGTACCGGCGGAAAACAGGTTATCGTCTCCCAGGGCGATGTCATCGAAGTGGAACTTCTTTCGGCGACCCCCGGGGACGAAGTCAAGTTCGACGAGGTCCTCATGATTGTCGATGGCGGCAATTCCAAGGTCGGCGCGCCTCTTGTCGACGGTGCCTCCGTTTCCGCCAAGCTCATCAAGGAAACAAAGGGTGAAAAGACCCGCGCGGTCTTCTTCCGCCGCCGCAAGGACAGCATGACCACCAAGGGTCATCGCCAGAAATATCACCAGGTCGAAATCACCGCCATCAACGGCTGATCGCGCCCTGCGCTTTATGGTTCTATATTTTTTTTGCTGTTGCGTTATAGTGTACATTATAAAAGGAGTTTGTCATGGCACATAAAGTCGGTCAGGGCAGTAGCCGCAACGGTCGCGATTCCAAACCGAAGTTCCGGGGCGTCAAGCGCTTCGGCGGCGAAGTCGTGAAACCGGGCTGCATCATCATCAGGCAAAAGGGCAACCGCTTCCACCCCGGCCTCAACGTCGGCCAGGGCAAGGATTTCACCCTTTTCGCGCTTACTGACGGCGTCGTCAAGTTCGAAATGACCAAGCGTAAAGTTCATGTCGAACCGGCAGAAGCCAACTCGTAATTCGCATCGAGCCCCCAAAACGGCCTTCCCTAGGGGAAGGCCGTTTTTTT
>DAIOFH010000204.1:0-4428 GCA_036745875.1 Planctomycetota bacterium
CGGGAACGCGCCAAAAGACTTGAAAAATCAGTGCAGGAGGAGCTTGAGGCCGAATCTGGATATGCCGAGCATGTCGAAACCCTCGTAAAAATTGATGCGAAAATTGAAGAAGACAGAGTTTTTATTCAAAACCAGGATGCTCTTCTTATGGAGAGTCTGGACGAAGTGAATGCAAGTTTAGATCGCGCTGTGAAGCAATATTTTGGTTCCAACGCCATCATCAGTCTCGAACTGCGAAAAAATAGCCTTGAGATGAAACTGTGCGACGGTATTAGCGGCGGAGGCAACACATTCGATACGGTTGTTCGCCCCTTTATCCTGGATTGGCTGATGGTCGCATACGGCGTCCTAGGCAAAAGCCCACATCATGCATTCCTTATTCAAGATTCGCCATTTCAAGGTGAAATGAAAGTGCCTTTGCAGAAAAAGTATCTTGAAATGATTCTCTCCTTGTCGGCGGAGTATCGACACTCATATCAACATATTATTCTCACGAGTTCATCAGGTGTTGCCGATATCAAACCTGATCTTGCCCATATCATTGAATTCACATCCGACTTGTCGGGACGGCTTTTACCTGGAGTTGAATTGTTCCTGCAAGGGCTTGGGCTTGTCGTGGGCACATCTGAGGAATGACCTGACGTTCGATGCCGTGGCGAGTGCATGCTGGATCCAGCTCGGTTGACAACAATCCTTCTCTCGTAGCCCGGCGATTAGGTATAAGAATCTTATAGAGATAGAATATATAACAATGAACCCTGTATTCACCATCACCAACAAAGTCACGGCCGATCTGACCCGTATCGAGCGGGCACGCGGTTTTATTGAGGCGGCCGCTTTATCCGATGACTGGATTGCTGAGATGGGGCGCCGTGCCCTGATTCTCGAAGCGCATCATACGACGCATATCGAAGGTACTCGACTCACCTTGGAGCAGGCGGGCGATCTGATAGAAGGCAGAACCGTTCCCGACGCCGATCTCGACGATGTGAAAGAGCTGTTGAATTACCGGGATGCATTCGATTTTGTAGCCAGTTATGTTGCGGATGGTGAGCCAATCACCGAAGGCCTGATTCGGGAAATTCATAAACGTCTGGTCAAACAAGTGAGGGGCGGCACCGCCCGACCCGGTGAGTACCGTCTGGTGCAAAATTTTGTCGTCAACGGGGCCACCGGCGCGGTGGTGTATACTCCTCCAGCGCCGCAGGATGTCCCGGCGATGATGGCGGAACTGGTGACCTGGTTGGGGAAGGAGACCGATATTCATCCGGTGATTGTCAGCGGCATTGCGCAATTTCAGTTGGTGCACATCCATCCATTCATTGACGGCAACGGTAGAACTTCACGCTTGTTATCCACATTGTGTTTATATCGGGCGGGTTATGATTTCAAGAGGTTGTTTTCAATCAGCGAGTATTATGACCGCGATCGGGCCCGATTTTACGCCGCCATTCAAGGGGTACGGGACAACGGGATGAACTTGTCGGGGTGGCTGGAGTATTTTGTCGAAGGATTGGCCAGCCAACTGGTTGAGGTCAGGAAAAAGGGGGAGAAAGCCATACGACGGGATTCCCTCGTTCTTAGGCATGGGCTCTCGGAGCGCCAGGCGAAAATTCTCGATTTGATGGTAAGGCAAGGGAACATAACGGTTAGAAGCATTTTGCGCTACTATCCGGACTGGAAACGCCGCACCATCCAGCGCGATTTACAGGTTATGAACGAGCTTGGACTCATTATATCCCGTGGAGCTACAAATAACCTGGAATATGAACTTGCGGAATGACGCAACTCGCGCCAAACTCGCGCCAAACTCGCGCCATTTATGATGAGGGCGTCTGATTCGGGTGGCTGTTGTTGTGTGCGCAACACTTTCGCTTTGCCATAATATTGGCCATGCCGAGGCGCATCTCCATGCTGTCCTTTTGCAAATGAAGGAATTTTCGCATGTCTGGAAAACGGTCGACACGAAAGCCGGCATCCCGAGCGACCAAAGAAGACGATTACGGTGATTATGACGACGATGAGTTTGACGAGGAGTGTCGGGACGGCGGCTTCGATTTGGGTAAGACCGGCAAAAAAGGGAAAGGGCTCGCCGCTTTTCTCGCACGAGGCAGGTTGCGGGAGTATGGATGGAACCGCTCCTTTGAGCGGGGCGAAGAATACTATCGCGCCGGGGCGGTGACATCGCTGGTTCAAAACGGCGCGCATGTGAGCGCCTCCGTCCAGGGGACGCGAAAATACAAAACCCATATTTGGCTGGAGGGAGGGCGGCTGCGTTCCGCCTGCACCTGCCCGGCGGGTGGCTTCTGCAAGCACCTGATCGCCACCGCGTTGTCATGGAACAAGGGTGAGGCGGAAGTGCTTGGCGATCTCGACGATATTGCCGCGCCAAGCGGAAAGACGGTAAAGTTGCGCAAAAAGGGCAACGCAATCGATCTTCGCGCACACCTTCTATCCATGGACAAGGAATCGCTCGCCGCCATGCTTCTCGAGCAGGCTATGGGGGATGACGCGTTGCGGGAACGCCTCAAACTCTCCGCCGCTATCGCCAACCCCGATGGCCTCGATCTGGATTCGCTTCGGAAACGCATCGACAAGGCGCTTGAACTCCCCGATTTTGATTACAACAACCCGTATTGGGACGAGGAGGATCCGTACGAAGGGTACACGGATCAAATGCAACCGGTGCTTTCGGCATTGGCCGGCTTGCTGGAAAAGGGTCACGCCTCGTCGGTAGCCATGCTTGTCGAGTATGCGTTGGCCGAACTGAACAAGCAATGCCTGGAGATGGAGTACGACCTTATCAATCCCGAAGACATAGTCGACCCGCTCGCCGCGCTGCATGTCCGCGCCTGCGCGAAAACCAGGCCGGAGTCGCGTGCCCTCGCGGACTGGTTGTTTCGTCTCGGTGTCCGGGATTGTGCGGATAATTTTGGCGGACTTCCATGGGAAAAATACAAGCAGGCACTGGGCAAGACCGGGCTTGCTCACTTTCGGCAACTCGTGGAGACGGAATGGAAAAAGATCCCTGCCTTGAAGGAGAAGGGCGGTGACGACCCGCATCGTCGCATGCGTTCCCGTTTGCGGGAAATCGTGATGTGGTTTGCTTGCGCCGATGGCGATGTCGACGCCCAGGCGGAGGTTTCGAAAAAGGATTTGTCACACTCGGGCGGCTATTTGGCCGTTGCCAGAATATACCAGTCAGCCAAGCGCTATGACGAGGCTTTGGAGTGGGCGGAAAAGGGATGGAACACCTCCCGAACGGATTATCACCGCAACCCGGAGTTGCGTGATCTGCTTGCCCGCGAATATCGCCGCAAGCATCGAAATGCGGAAGTAATGGAATTGTATTGGACGGAGTTCGCGGCGCATCCATGCCTGGAGCGGTATCGGGAGTTGAAAAAACAGGCGGAAAAGGAAAAGTCATGGACATCTTGGCGTGCCAAGGCGTTCGAACGGATACGGGAGGCAATTGCCGCCGGCAAAAAGAAAAGAAACGAACGGCGAACACGAAGCGGTGGATGGTCGCCTCGGTATTATTTCGACCACGAAGACGATAACTCCCTCTTGGTGGAAATCCTGCTTTGGGAAAAGAAACCGGACGAGGCGTGGCGCGAAGCCAAGGCCGGCGATTGCTCGGAAAACTGGTGGTTGAAATTGGCTGCATGGCGGGAGAAAGCAAACCCCGAGGATTGCATACCGATTTGGCGTCGGCGAATCGAGCGCCTTACGCAGCATGCGAACCAATGCGACTACGTTCCCGCCGCGGAGTCATTGGTCAAGCTTGGCGAACTTATGACGCGGACCGGCGCAGGCAAGGAGTTCGCTGCCCATATGCGGACAATACGGGACGAACTGCGACGACGGCGCAATTTCATTTCCGAATTGGACAGGCGAAAGCTTCCGTGATATTCACCATGTTGGCGGTGCTTGCCAGGATTAGTTATGGGCGGCATTGTGCCAAAAGCGGCAAAAGTTCCCGCGGATATTCCAAAAGCCCTTGCCAGAAAAGTTCAATTTGCGTACACTTCCCGGTGCCAGTATGAGAAGCCGTAACCTAGGAATGGGTTACGGCTTTTTTGTAGCAGACGGCGCTGTCTGCGATAATGATGACATTTCAAGAAGCTTCGTGCTTATGAGACAAGAGCGTAAAACGCACAGTCAGAACGATGCCCCATGCCCGAACGGGCGTTCTTCACGGATTTCGATCCGCGAAGACGACGGCTTTACCGTGCACGTGAAAGAGGACGGCTACGATTATTTCTCTCTCTATAAACGGCTGCGGCAGGGAGAAATAGCCGGGAAAGTCCTGTTGCATGACGATGACGAGCATTTTGTCCACCTGGTCAGGGTGGACGGCAGGGCTTTTGTATACAAACGGGTGGGAGCGGCCGACGCCAATATCGAAACGACCCTGTGGCAGTTCTT
>DAIOFH010000205.1:0-4417 GCA_036745875.1 Planctomycetota bacterium
CAAAATCATTTTCACCTTAAATTACATGTATTTATAATTATTATTTGTCAATATTTTTTTTGAATAAACCATCTTTTTCTTTGCATTTTGTTTAATTTTCCGCAAAGCTTGGGATAATTATAGGTTAGCGCTCTCTCTACCAGAGCCAGAAAGGAAAAAGATGACCGATTCCATTAACAAGCGGCAGGCGTGGATGATGACCATCGGCAGCTTTCTCGCGTTTTTTGTATTTGGCGTTATTGATGTCTTGAAAGGCTCTACACTCTCCTCCGTGCTTGAAGAGATGGGGTTCAGTTATTCCCTTGGCGGGACCATTGTCATGGCAGCCTATTTCGGCTTTGTCGTGTCGACCCTTTGCACCGGCCTGATCGCCGACAAGGGCGGCAAAAAATTGGTCCTTATCATCGCCTCCGTCGCCTACATCATTGGCGTCGGCGGATATGCCGGAGCATGGAGCGCGTGGGTGTTTGTCTTCGCATTCTTCTTCATCGGCTTTGGCTGTGGTTCGGTCGAGTTGGGGGCCAATTACATTATTATTGATGTTCAAGCCAAAAATACAGGCAGGTACCTCAACCTCCTCGCCACTTTCTACGGCGTTGGTTCGATGCTTGCGCCATTGTATACCTATTTCCTTTTCAAGGCAGGCTATACCTGGCGCGACGTCTACAAGTTTGGTCTGACGATGCCGGCAATCCTTTTGTTATATTTCCTGATATTCCGCTACCCGAAAACAACGGCTTCCCTACCAGCGAATGACAGTAATTTCCGGGAACTGTTAAAGACCGCGTTCACTTGGGAGAAATGGCTGCTGTACATCCTGGTCTTCGCCTATGTGGCGGCGGAAGTTTCTCTTGCGACCTGGCTTGTCGAGTTCCTCAAGGAAATGCGCGATATTCCGGTGGCGTCAGGCACCACTTGGCTGTCGGCGTATTTTGCCGGTATAATGATAGGTAGGCTCATCGGAAGCTTCATCGTTGAACAACTCGGTTATATCCGCATGATGGTCATTGTGGTTGTCTTGTCCATTGTTACTGTCACGCTTGGTGTTTTTGGGCCTCGGAGTATGACTTTCATGCTGCCGCTTACCGGTCTCTTTTTCGCCATTGTGTTGCCGACTGCAACTGCCGTATTGTCCACGATTATTAAAACCAACATCGGCGCGATCCTTGGCTTGTTTTTCTGCTTCGTCGGTCTGGGCGGGATGGCGGGCCCGTGGCTGCAGGGCGTGCTGAACGACTATATCGGTCTTAAACTCGGGATGTTGACTCCGGCGTTGTTCGGCATTCTCATGCTGGTGTGTCTTTTCCTGATCGTCAAAGAGGAGAGGAAAAAGGAGAGCGCGGCCTTTTAAGTTGCCTTACACTCTATTCGCGGTGAGGACTGCATATACGATATCGGATTATACCTATGAATAACGACGAACCGCATCTCCTGGGCCTGCAACCTCATGAAATAGAAGCAAGCAGGGAAAAATACGGCGCAAACGTCCTGACGCCGCCGGAACGGGTGCCGTGGTGGAAATTATATCTTGAAAAATTCAACGACCCGATAATTCGCATCCTCATTATCGCTGCCCTCACCGCCCTCATTGTCGGGTTTTCCGACGGGCACTACATCGAGGCCATAGGCATCATCGTGGCGATCCTCCTCTCGACAGGCCTGTCCTTCATCAATGAATACAAGGCGGGCAAGGAATTCGATGTCCTCAACCAGGTATCGGACGAGGAAGAGATCGAAACGATCCGCTCGGGGCAACATACGCTTATACCCAAACGCGACCTCGTCGTCGGCGATCTCATCATCATTAACCAGGGCGACGAAATGCCGGCTGACGCCGAAGTGCTTGAAGCGGTGAATTTCAGCGTTAACGAATCCAGCCTGACCGGCGAATCCCTCCCGGTGGAAAAGTTGGCCGTACCCCACGAAGAATCGCAGGTCAAGGGCCATTCGTATCCGGTTAACATGGCTTATCGCGGCACCACCGTCACGGACGGGTACGGGACGCTCCGGATTACAGCCGTCGGCGACGCGACCGAAATCGGAAAGACCGCCCGCGCAGCGGCGGAAACGCCTGAAGTAGTCACTCCCCTCACCCGCCAGTTGGAACGGCTCGCCAGCCTTATCGGCGTTGCCGCATTTCTTGCCGCCGCCGTTATTTTTATCGCCTTGACAATCAAAGGCTGGCACCAGGGCGAAATATTTGGGTTCCTCCACGGCACTGGAACGGTTGTCAAAATCCCGCTGGATTTCGGCCAATGGTACGCCTTCATCCTTTTGGCAATCGTCCTCCTGATTCTTTGCGCGCAAATATGGGTTCCGGTTTTTGAAGACGGAGTGACGTTTTTACGGCATGGCAACAAGTTCCGCCTGCAGGCGGTCCAGCGCGGCTGGATGGGGTTTGTCCGGCTCGCGGTCACTGCCTGCGTCGTCGCGATTGTCGGCCTTCTCCTGGCCATTTCCCTTGGCTGGCTAGACAATACTCCGGGCGACTGGTTTCCCATGCCTGCCGTATCCGCGTTCCTGCGCTATTTTATGGTCGCCGTTACCGTCATTGTCGTAGCAGTGCCGGAAGGGTTGCCGATGTGCGTCACTCTTGCCCTCGCCTACTCGATGCGCAAAATGACAGCCACCAACAACCTGGTGCGCAAAATGCACGCCTGCGAAACCATCGGCGCAGCCACCGTCATCTGTAGCGACAAAACCGGCACCCTCACTATGAACGAAATGCGCGTCGACACGCCGAGCTTCGACCACATCGATACAACGGCAATCAATGCGGCAAACAAGGACGCAGCCTCACTCTTCGAGGCAATTGCAGTCAACGCCACTGCAAATCTCGACCTGTCCTCCGATACTGCCAAACCAATCGGCAATCCGACGGAAGGTGCGTTATTGCTGTGGATGCATGCAGCCGGCGCGGATTATGAAGCGCTACGCCACGCTTTCAAGGTAAAGGAACAGCTTACCTTCTCTACGGAGCGCAAATTCATGGCGACTGCCGGAATAAGCGCGGTCGACAACCTTCCCACCCTCTACGTCAAAGGCGCACCTGAAATCGTCATGCAATTCTGCGCCTTTGAAGGAGCGGAAACAAATGCTATTTCGGAAGCTGTGCGGACGAATATCCTTGACCGGGTCGCGTCGTTTCAGAAACGCGGCATGCGCATAATCGGTATGGCGCATAAAAAAGTCTCGAACGAATTTCTGTCGCAGGACATAGACCCCAAACCCGATTCCCTGATATGGAACGGCTTCTTTGCCATCGCAGACCCGATCAGGCCCGACGTGCCCCAGGCAATTGGCAATGCACTGAACGCCGGGATTGCGGTCAAGATCGTCACCGGCGACAACCAAACGACAGCCAAGGAAATCGCCACTCAAGCCGGCCTGTGGAAGCCGGAAGACACCGACGCGAACATCATCACCGGTGACGAGTTCGCCGAGATGGAGGATGCGGCGGCGACATTGGCATCCGAGCGGGTCAAGGTTATGTCCAGGGCGCGACCTCTGAACAAACTTCGTCTGGTCAAGCTGCTCCAATCGCAAGGAGAAGTCGTCGCGGTTACCGGGGACGGCACCAACGACGCCCCTGCCCTGAACCATGCCGACGTCGGCCTTGCCATGGGCAAGACAGGCACCTCGGTCGCCAAGGAGGCGGCTGACATCATCCTGCTTGACGACTCCTTTACCAGCATCGTCAATGCCGTGGCCTGGGGACGTTCACTCTATGCGAATATCCAAAAATTCATCGTCTTTCAACTGACGATCAACCTGGCCGCCGTGGGAATAGCCCTGCTGGGACCATTTCTCGGTATATCGCTGCCGTTGACTGTGGTGCAGATGCTGTGGGTGAACCTGATCATGGACACTTTTGCCGCCCTCGCCCTCGCCTCGGAACCGCCTGACTGGAAGCTTATGGACCAACCGCCAAGGCGGTCGGACGCATTTATCATAACGCCACCGATGAAAGGCATGATTGTTGGGGTCGGCCTGTTTTTCCTCGCCCTGTTTATCGCGCTGATACTTGGCTTCTCCGGCGTTTTCCCAATGGACGGCGAGACACCTGTCGGCAGGCACAATCAAACCCTTTTCTTCACCGCCTTTGTCATGCTCCAGTTCTGGAACCTCTTCAATGCCAGGGCGTTCGGTACTGCGCATTCCGCCCTGTCGCGCCTTGGCGGCAGCAAGGGATTCCTTGTCATGACCCTGGTGATCTTGGTCGGCCAGATACTGCTCGTCCAGTTCGGTGGCGAAATGTTCAGGGTAACGCCAATGTCCATTACTGAATGGATCGTGGTGTTGGCAATTACTTCTCCTGTTCTGTGGGTGGGTGAGATCAGCAGGTGGGTAACGCGACGGCACGATGTGTACTAAAAAAACCTCACACGGTTTATCAATTTTTATTCTCAAGTTTGAC
>DAIOFH010000206.1:0-4191 GCA_036745875.1 Planctomycetota bacterium
GGCGCCAGCCGGAATTGGCTTCGCCTGGGCTGTTGAGGTTTTTCAGGTCCGACTATTTAGTGAACTCGCCACATACCTAAAAAAGCAAGCCGCCATAACGGCGGCCCGCTTTCTACAACTGCGATTAAATCATTTGGTATTATGGCCGACGGGAAACTTTGCTGGCGATTTTCCAGTCATCGTTTTCACTGATCATGGTAAACATGTCAGTGTAGGTATTCCCTGCCCAATCGGCGATTTCCAGTCGTACCATCGCGATATTCCCCGCTACGTCCACGGCAGCGATCTTATAAATGATTTCCGTCGGCGACGGCCTTCCCTCGACCATATCGTAGAGGATCTGGATCGGGCCGCCGGCAATCTTTCCTTCACGGGTGAAATAAATGTTCGCATCGGGAAGGAAGACTTCCTTCATATAGGCGCTGTCGCCTTTTCGACCCGCTTCAAAATAATACTCGATAGCCTTGGCGATGGCGACGTAATCCGCGCTTGCCGCCGCGATGTTCTTTTGCTCCGGCTCGCCGGCAGCTATGGTATTGCCCAAAAGGCCTATCGCGCAAAAAAGACACAGCGCCACCGCGCCAGCAACTCTCCTTGTAGCCATGGTCCCTCCTGTCATTAGCGTATCGCTGATAATGTATTTCCTCGAAATAGCGCATCCATTTCCCGACTATAACAAAAACAATCCTTACTGCAACCCTGTCGGTGGCGTGCATAACAGCTTTCCGCCCAGGCTGGCGCCCTGAAGAGCATGGTGGACGACCTCGTCGGCCTGGTCGAGGGTCGGGTCACAGCCGGCGGTACCGGCCCCGCACCCCGCGGCGGCAACGGCAAGAAGGTGGTCAAGGTCAAACACATCGGCACCACCCCCGACTATTCCACGAAAGCGTCGAGAGTGAAGATGCTTCCGGCGTCCGAGGTGATTCCCCTTGATGAAAGCGACGATTTCTAAACTTTGAGCATACGAAAAAGCCCCGCGAGAGCGGGGCTTTTTATTTACGAGAGATGAAAACCGGCACTAAAGTTTCTTATCAATATAGTCTTTGGCATCTTCGTAGGTCTCGTCGACCTTGTCCTTGAGGTTGTCAAGCTTGTCCTTCGCCGCGTCGACAGTGTCGTTATAGCGTTCTTTTGCATTCTCGACCGTGTTGTCGTAGTAGTTGGCTACGGCTTCCTTCGTGCCTTTGTATTCGGCTTTTGCACGATCCTTCACCTGGTCGTACGAATCCTTGGGAAGTTCCTTGGCTGTCTGGTAATCGCTCTTGATCCGATCTTTCGCGGCGGAGTATTCAGCCTTGGCCGAATCCACGGTGGCGTCATACTCTTTGCTCGCCTGCTCTTTCACGTTATCGTAACGGTCGGCAGCCGCGTCCTTGACGTTGCTGTATTGCTTACTGGCCGCCTGGGCCGCATCCTGAGCCTTCATCCCGTTGATTGTGCCGTCGTTTTTGTCATTAATGGCCATGATAGTTCCTTTTACTATTACATACGCATCCGACGAAGTAGATTACGGCATCGCCCCTGCGTGGCAGAAAAAAATGAACCGTGGCAGAAAAAAATGAACCCCTGTAAAATCTACATTCAGGCGAACCGGCATCGTCCGTTTGTCTCCGGAATTTTTGCCCGCGACAGACGTCATCAGACAGAAATAGTTCGATGCAGCGCAGTGAGCGTTGATTTTAAGGGATCCCAAACTCAATGAGGTGTTTTTCACCCGCACACAATGTCAATTGCTTTCGCTCACTTTCAGGTGTGAACGAGGAAAGCATGTCCTTCTTGTTTTTTGACGTTTTTAACGGGCCTTTCCGAAGCAGATTGAAATCTTTTGCCCGCCACAAATAACTGCCGTTTTATTGGACGAAATGAATAAATCCGCAATGCAATCGCCTCTGCACAAACATAAAAAACGCCAAGGCGCGCAGCCCTGGCGTTTAGCATTTTTCCACTATGGGGACTATGGGATATGCGGCAAACCCCATTATCAGCTGTCGAAGGAAGTTCCCTGATAGACGTAGAAATTGAGCCAGTTGTTGAAAAACAGGTTCGCGTGCGCCCGCCAAGAGACCAGAGGCGCTTCCCGCGGGTCGTTGTTGTGGAAATAGTTTTCCGGGACGGAGGGAGTCAATCCCTTGTCGAGGTCGCGGAAGTATTCGCGGGCCAGGGTATCCGCATCGTACTCCATGTGCCCGGTGATGTAGAAATGACGCCTCGACTTGTCTTCGATTATGCATACCCCGGCGCGGTGCGACTCGGAGAGAATGGACAATTCCTTTTTCGCCTCCACGTCCACTTTCTTCACTTCGGTGTGCCGGGAGTGGGGCATGCAGAAACGGTCGTTGAAGCCGCGGAATATAGGGTTGAAACGGTCATGGACGACATGCTCGAAAACCCCGGATATTTTCGCCGGCAGGATATATTTATTGATGCCGTGGTGATGGTAGAGGCCGGCCTGCGCCCCCCAGCAGATATAGAGGGTGGAGTAGACGTTCGTGAGGCTGAAATCCATGATGGCTTTCAGTTCGTCCCAGTAATCGACCTTTTCGAAATCCAATTGCTCTACGGGAGCGCCGGTGATGATCATCCCGTCGAAGGTCTGGTCCTTCATCCGCGAGTAGGTGGTGTAGAACCGCTCCAGATGGACGGCGGAGGTGTTTTTGGAGACATGGTTCTCCGCTTTTACGAGCGTGATGTCTACCTGGACGGGGGAGTTCCCTAGGAGGCGCAGCATCTGCGTCTCCGTGGCGATTTTCGTCGGCATGAGGTTGACGATGGCGATCCTGAGCGGACGGATGTTCTGCGTCAGCGCCTTCTCCTCCGTCATGACGAAAATGTTTTCCGCTTCCAGGAGACTGCGGGCGGGAAGATCAACCGGTATATTGATAGGCATTCATATTCCTTTTTGCATCCATGACAAAGCAGCAGCTTCACACAGCCTGCATTTCCTTTTTGACTTCATTAACGCTTTTCTTGCGGTGCCGGTGCTTGAGGCCCCAATCGCACATCGCCTGCATCACCGGCATGACGCTTTTCCCGAGCTTGGTCAACGAATACTCCACCTTCGGCGGGATGACCGGAAAAATCTGGCGCTTGACAATGCCGTCCGCTTCCAGTTCCCGCAGGTGCTGGGTAAGCATCTTCGCCGTCGCCTTGGGGACAAGCTTGCGCAGCTCGTTGAACCTGAGCGCGCCGTTTTGCAAATGCCACAGCAAAAGCGGCTTGTATTTGCCGCCGACGACACCGATCGTATATTCGACCGGGCAGCACTCGTCGTTATCGGGCACAAGCATATCGGTATCCTTTGCATACCTGGTTTATTATTTCATACTACGTTACAATTTAGTGCATACTTGACATTTTCGCCGGCGCGGCAATTATAGCATATATGAAAGACAAAACAAGCTTGGTTTTTTGCGACATTTGCACTTTGGAGATTATGCCAATAAAGGAGAAAAACATGAAAAGAGTAACCGATTTTCTGACCGCCAACCCCGTTTTTCATCTCGCCACCATGGAAGGCGACCAACCCCGCGTGAGGCCGTTCGGCTTTTACATGGAGGTTGACGGCAAACTGTACTTCGCTACGGGGGAACAGAAAAAGATTGCCGCCCAGCTGCGGGCAAATCCGAAGTTCGAGATTTGCGCCTGTAACGAAAAAGCCGAATGGTTGCGCCTGTCCGGCAAGGCTGTCTTTGACAGCAAGCCCGAATTGATTGAAAAAGCCTTCGCCATCCTCCCTATGCTCAGGGACATCTACGGCAACCCGGACGGTCCCAAGGCGGCATTGTTCTATGCGGCCGATGCAGTGGCGGTTTTCGCCGACATGACCGGCAAAAGCGAGACGGTGAAATTGTAATTGACCGCGAATATCTTGAAATACGGAACCCTCCCTTGCGGGAGGGTTCATTTGCATTTTGGTTGCGGGCGGCGGCGTCTTTAAAGTATGTATAGCATGGGAAGCGTTCCGTCAAACGAGGAGGATCCATGTCGAAAAACTGGTGGGGAATACTGATCGCCTTGCTGCTGGTCAACCTGATCTGGAGCATGGCCCTTTTTATAAATTTCTCGTCCCGGAGCAGGAAATCAAGTACCAAGGGCGATTCGTCCCTGGCATATGCTGAAAGCCCCACCTACAAGCTTTCTGTCGCCGTCGACGCCGCCGACCGGTATTCCGCGGCCGAAACACGGGCCGCG
>DAIOFH010000207.1:0-4176 GCA_036745875.1 Planctomycetota bacterium
AAAGACCCGCCCTTCCGGACGGGTCTTTTTTTATCAGTCAAATGGCCTATGCTCCAACAGTGTCTGGTCACGGCGTATGTAAAAATAGCGTAAAGGGCCGAACTCCGAAGACAGCTGTCCGCTTGGGACATGTTTTTTTTCCCCGTGGGTGTACAGTCCAAGGATGGATTCGGGTATGTTCATGTGCATGCGCTTCTCCGTGACTACAATGCTTGCGCCATGCTGTGCTCATGCTTTCCGGAAGAGAAGATGGCTTTGACCGACTCGATGAACTGCAAGACCGACGGCTCCACCTCGTCCTGTCGATAGGCGAAGGAACAGTCGAGCTGCAGGTTCATTCCGGCAAACGGGCGGAGGGTTACCCCGTGGTGGCTAGCCACGTCGATGAGCGATTCCGGCAGCATGCCCACTCCCATGCCCGACCCGATCAGGGTCATCATCAGGTTCAGGTTTTTCGTTTCATAGGCGACGATAGGCTCGAAGTCCCCGATATTGCGGATCATATAGACCCCGTCGCCAATAGTGCCCGAACTGTAGACGATGAACGGTTCGAGCCTGACCTTGGCGATTGCCACCGACTTGCTTTTCGCCAGGAGATGGTTGTCCGCCATGCCGAGCATGAGAGGCCAGGAATCCAGGCTAACTGTTTCGATGCCAAAGGACGGCGTTATCGACAGCATGGGCAAAAAAGCGACATCGTATTTTCCTTCGGCCAAACCTTGTAATTGTGCACGGGAATCCATTTCCTCCAGCGTTATCTCCACTCCCTGGTGATGCTGGCGATGATGCCGCAGCACCGTTCCAAGGATTCCGGAAAAAGCGGCATTGCCGGTATAAGCGATTCTCAACGAACCGATCTCTCCCCTGAAGGCGCGTTTCGCTGTCTTGACGGCGTGCTCGGCCTGACAAACGATTCTTCTCGCCTCCATGAGAAACAGCCGGCCGGCTTCCGTGAGCTCAACATTTCGCTTGTCGCGCTCGAACAGCTTGCCTCCCAGTTCCTGTTCCAATGATTTGATCTGGATGCTCAACGCCGGTTGCGCGATCCTGACCCGTTCCGCCGCCTTGCCGAAGTGCAATTCTTCCGCCACGGCGATAAAGTATCTGACGCTTCGCAGTTCCATGGGAGCCTCCGATTGGAGTGAATTCCATAACTACCGTCCTAGCCGAAAAACCCCGTCACAGCCCACTACTCCCTCGCTTGCCACGCACAATTCCATGGCAATGCCCGAACGGGGATAACGAAGGCTCTAATGGAAGTTTTTGGTTAGTCCGGTATAAGTCCCTTTTTCCACCCACTCGATAAATTTCACAAATTGCCAACAATAAATAATCCTATTAGCATAATACCCTCAATAATTTATTCTTGCGATTATTTATCACGGGAAGAAATTGGGGAAAAACCGATTTTTACCGACGACTGAAGTTGTGCGAATCGGAAAAACTAAAACCTAACTCTAGTAATTATTGGAGTTAGATTTCCACAAAAAATACCACTGCCACCGACCGAATTCTGAAAGTAATTTTTTTATCGAACAGGGAAACAAGCGTTTTCTGTTATTTTCAACTTTTTCCAATAGCCACACCAACCCGATCAAGAAAGCATGATTATGCATTCCATGCGCCCTTTACAAGCAAAAACAGGCTGAGGAGCCATGAAACATTTTCCCGCGCATCTCGATGATTTCGGCCTCCGAACCCCCGCAATGCGGCCAGCACTGTCTCAAGAAGGATACAGGAGGTATTTCCGCTCTTCCGATGACTGCCGATTAGAGCGACAATTTTTCATTGATTGCCCTCCATAATCAAATCGCACATCGCCGCATTGGCGGCACGCATCAGGTCACCGGGTGCGAGAAGAAGCTGGAGCCCCCGCAGTCCCGCGCTGACATATATTTCAGAGTGTTCAAGGGCCGATTTATGAATGTAGGTCGGGAAGTGTTTTTTCATTCCGATGGGCGAACAGCCGCCGCGGATGTATCCAGTGACTGGTTGTAGGTCCTTGAGAGGCAGCATAGAACAATTTTTGTTTCCGGATGCCTTGGCTGCTTTTTTCAAATCCAGCTCTTTGTCGCCGGGAACGACGCAAACAGCGAAGCCAGTGCGGTCTCCGCGCACAACCAGCGTTTTGAAAATGCGGTTCAGGTCCTGTCCAAGCTGCTCCGCAAGGTGCCTGGCGCTGAGGTCGTCCTCGTCGACTTCATAAGGGATAAGCTGATAGGTTATTTTTTCCTTGTCCAATATGCGCGCCGCATTGGTTTTTGCCGTTTTCATGAAACTACTTTCCTGTCTCTGGTCGAATAAAGGCTTGAAGGGAAGTATACTATGGTGGATAGAATATATAAACGCCAATCTTTTCGCAGGCGTGGCGTATTTATTAAACAGCGTTTGAACTTCGTGTTTTGAATTGCGTTTCTTGCGACATCGGGTAAAAAAGAAACGAGGGGAAATTCACGTCACTTAGCGAGAGAAGGAACATGCCAATGGGTATTTTCGACGATATCAAGAACAAGGCTTTTGGGCAATTTATCGACGTCATCGAGTGGATTGACGCGACAAGAAATACCCTGGTATGGAAATTTCCCCGAGGCGACAACGAAATCAAAAACGGTGCGCAGTTGATCGTCAGGGAAAGCCAGGCCGCCGTCTTTCTCCATGAAGGCGAACTTGGAGACGTCTTCGGACCTGGCCGCCACGAGCTCACCACCAACAACATCCCGATCCTGACCACCCTGAAAAGTTGGAAATACGCTTTCAATTCGCCGTTCAAGGCCGATGTCTACTTCGTCAACACGCGGCAGTTCATCGACCAGAAGTGGGGGACGCAAAACCCCATCATGCTCAGGGATGCCGAATTCGGACCCGTCCGCCTGCGCGCCTTCGGTTCCTATGCTTTCCGCGTTACGGATCCGGGCAAATTCATCAAGGAAATCGCCGGGACCGACCCGGACCTCGTCTCCGAGGATGTTTCCGGGCAGCTGCGGAATATCCTGGTCAGCCGTTTCGCCGACGCCCTCGGAGAGGCGAAGATTCCCGCCCTCGACCTTGCCGCCAACTACAACGAAATGGGTGAATTGCTCCGTTCCATAATCCAGAAGGATTTTGTCGACTACGGGCTTGATATTTCCAAATTTCTCATTGAAAACATCAGCCTGCCGCCTGCCGTCGAAGAGGCGCTGGACAAACGTACGCAAATGGGCGTCATCGGCGATCTGAATAAGTACACCCAGTTCCAGGCGGCGAACGCCATAGGAGATGCGGCCAAAAATCCTGGCGCCGCGGGCAGCATGGTCGGCATGTTTGCCGGCATGGACGTGGGCAAAATGATGTCCGGAAATCTCCAAAGTTCCACCCAGGCGGCGAACCAGGCGGCTGGGACGCCTCCGGCCCAACCTGTCGCGGCAGGCGGCCCCTGCCGGGAAATGTGCAATGGTTCGCCGGGATAAATGGCCAGCAGGCCGGACCGTTTACGGATGACGGCCTCAGGGAAAAGATCGCCTCCGGTGAACTTTCCCGCGAAACCCTCATGTGGAAACAAGGCATGGCGAATTGGGAAAAGGCGGGCGAAATCGGTGAGTTGACGTCACTGTTCCCCTCCGCGCCGCCTCCCCTGCCCGGCCAGTAGGAGTTGATTTTGGCAATGTAAAATTGGAGGGTTTGATATGTCGCCTGTTGTTGAACCTTCGGATATTCTTACCGGTTTTAAAGACATCTCCATCGACGCCATTGTCCTTGATGGCGCGACCGGTTCGTTGCTCAGACACTTGGCCCTGGACGACGGGGACAGCAGCGTAATAGTGAAGCCGGGAGACGCGTCACGCGACTTTACCCTCTATTTTCCTAAAAAGCATTATGATCTTCTACGCATGTATTACGAAGACGGCAGTGTTTTTTCTTTCACCGCCTCGACGGATAAGCAAAAGCTGTCCAGCGACAATGCCACGATAGTCGAGTTTCCCCCCGGCACCTTTTTCAACGAGAGCGCCGAACCATTGTGCCGTCTTACCCTTGAGGAATACACGCTCGAGGATGTTTAGCGCCACAGTCGAGCGGTGCCGCGTTCCGTATAATTCCGACTTACACCTCCCGTCTTTTCCGGCGGGAGGTTTCTTACTATGCCGAGACCACAGTACACGACTAAAAATCAGTCAATTTGATGCAACCTATTGAATGGAG
>DAIOFH010000208.1:0-4094 GCA_036745875.1 Planctomycetota bacterium
GTTTGGGTTGTCATGCCGCGGTCTGTTGAGAGCGCGGCCGGCATATCCGGAGCATGAAGAGGTTCGAATGGATCTTAAATCAAGGTAATTCAGTAAATGCCTATAATTATACTTAAGGAAAAGCAACGTGGATCCAGGCAACCGCCGGGATCCACGTCTCCTTAAAAGAGCGTGGCCAACTCGGTGTATTCCATGGCAAACGCGTCGGAAACGCCGCGGCAGGTCAATTTGCCTTTGTAGCAATTGACGCCCAGGTAAATGCCCTTGTCATCCTTGGCGGCGGCTTCGACCCCTTTGGTGGCGAGGGAAATGCCATAGGGTAGGGTGGCGTTGGTCAGGGCCAAGGTCGACGTGTTGGCTACCGCGCCGGGCATGTTCCCGACGCAGTAATGGATCACCCCGTCGACGACAAAGGTCGGATTGTCGTGGTAGGTGGGCCTGGTCGTTTCGCAGCAGCCGCCCTGGTCGACCGCGACGTCGACTATCACGCTGCCTTCGCGCATGCTGGAAAGATATTTCCGCCTGACCAATTTCGGCGTCGCCGCACCGGGAATCAGCACGGAGCCGATGACCAGGTCGGCGTCGGCAATCGCCTTTTCGACGGCGGATTCCGTGGAGAACAGCGTCTGCACGTTCCTTTCGGAGAATATGTTGTCGAGGTAGGTCAGCTTTCCCAGGCAGTTGTCCATGATGGTGACATTTGCCCCGAAGCCGACGGCGATCTTGCAGGCGTTCATGCCGACAATTCCCGCGCCAAGGATAAGCACATTGGCTTTTTTCACGCCGGGGACGCCGCCAAGGAGGACGCCCCGCCCGCCCATGGGTTTTTCAAGGCACTTGGCCCCTTCCTGCAGGCTGAGGCGGCCGGCGATTTCACTCATCGGCTTCAGCAGGGGTAGAGACCCGTCCGCGCCGCGTATCGTTTCGTAGGCCACCGCCTTGACCCTGTTCTTCAGCAATGCATCGGTCAACTGCCGGTCGGCGGCGAGGTGCAGGTAGGTATATATAATCAGGTCCTCGCGAAGGAATGGGTATTCCTCCTCCAGAGGCTCCTTGACCTTGACGATCATGTCGCACTCCCGCCAGACGGCTTTGGCGTCCGGCGAGATTTTCGCACCGGCATCCTGGTAGTCCTCGTCCCTGAACGACGACCCCGCCCCGGCGCCGGATTCGATAACCACTTCGATGCCGTGACGGACATATTCCCTGACGTTGTCCGGGGTCATGCCGACACGGTATTCGTACTTCTTGAGTTCCCTGACGCATCCTACTTTCATATACTCTTCCTTCCATCTTCATGACAAAAACGAACGCCCGCCCAGGCAGCGGATTTTCGAACTTCATATGATAGCAGGCGATACAACTGCTGAAAACGTAAAAAAATATTTGTCCAATGAATTGCATAAATGCGAAATATTGTTATATATTCGCGCAATTCATGGCATAGGCGGGATTTTATGCTTGAGCATGGGTTTTCCTGGTGTATAAGTATAGTTGCGCGCCACGGATGCGCCGTATTGCCGTGCCGCAAGCCTCTTTGGAGATCACCCACTTGTCAAAGGCGAAGAAGAAAATACAACGGGTCGCCGACGCGCTGGAATGCCGCCAGCCCGACCGCGTGCCGATCAGCGATTTCTTCTGGAGCGGGTTCGTCAAGCGCTGCCGCAAGGAGCTTGGGCTTGGCACTTTCGATCCCTATCGCTACTGGGACCTCGATTACGTCGTCATCAACCCCAACATGGATCCCCACCTCAAGGGCCTGGAGGTGCTTGAAAACACTCCGGAGCGCAAACTCCTGAAGACCGGATTCGAGGCGATCATAGAGCGCAGGCGCGACCACCCGATGCCCAACTACATCCGCCACTATACGGACGAATGGCGCCACATCGAATCGTTCCAGTTCGACAACCCCCTCGACCGCCGCCGGTATTACGACCCTCTCGACGACCAGATCAACTGCCTCAGCGACGAACTGAACCTCGGCATCATGCCGTTTGTCGACAGGGTGTCCGTCTACGCCGACGACTTTTGCGTATTCGGCAGCGTCTGCGAACCGCACGAACTGCTGTGGCGCATCTGCGGCATGGAGAACACCCTTTTCAAAATGGCGGAGGAACCGAAACGGCTGGCCGAGTTCATCCACAGGATCGGCGACTTCCTGATCGGCGTCGTCGAAGGCCAGATCGAGGCGGCGGGGGACAAACTGGCCGGCATCTACATCTGGGGCGACATCGCCTACAGGAACGGCATGTTCTTTTCCCCCGCCTATTGGCGCGACCACTACCGCCCCGTGCTGGAGCGCCTGGTGAAAGCGGCCACACGGCACGGGAAAAAAGTCATCTACCACGGCTGCGGCAATGCCAGCGCCGTCTACGGCGACCTCATGGGCCTTGGCATCCACGGCTATAACCCCATTGAAGCCAAAGCCGGCCTCGACGTCGTGGAACTCAAACGCCGATACGGCAACGCCTGGTGCTGGATCGGCAACCTCGATGTCCGCGTCCTGGAGACAAACGATCCCGCGCAGGTGAAGCAGGAGGTATTGCGAAAACTGAACGCCGCCAAGGGAGGCGGTTTTATCCCGCAGTCCGACCACTCGGTATCATTGGGCGTTTCGGCCGCGACATACGACCTTGTGGTGAAGCTGGTCAGGAAACACGGCCGCTACCCGTTGAGCCTCGGGAAATACGACGAGGACGTCTCGGCCCCGGTTCGGCGCGGAAGGGCGAAAAAGCCGGCCGCCGCAAGCGCCGCCAGGCACTAGGACCCCCGCATGTCCGCCAAAAAACTCAACATCACCCTTGCCTTGGGCCTCAACGAAAACTATGAGCACAAAGCCGCGCTCGGCGCGATCAAGTTCGCCAGGACGCGCGAGAACTGGCGCATCTTCGGGGACGACTGGCTTTTCCACATCACCCCCGGCAACGACAAGCACCGCATAGACGGCATCATCGCCCGCATCACCGACCTTGCGGACCTCGAGCGCCTGAAATCCTACAATGTCCCCGTCGTCGACATCGCCGGTTCGTTCGAAGACAGGGAGACATACTCGGTCCTTAACGACGACCGCCTCACCGGCTACATGGCTGGACGGCATCTTGTCTCTCTCGGCCTGAAAAACCTTATCTTCATCGGGGTCAAGGGTCGCGCCTGGTCGGAAAACCGCCTTGACGGCATCAGGGATTCGCAGCTCGAGAGCGGCGACTGCGACCTCCAGGTCCAGCACGTCGACCCGTCATGGGCGGGAAAGGAAACAAACCTTACCGCCCTTGTCAAATGGCTCAAGACGCTGGATTTGCCCTGCGGCGTATTTGCCGCCAACGACAACCTCGGCTACAAGGTCATACTTGCGGCTGCCCTGGCCGGCATCGCCATGCCGGACCAGCTCGCGGTCATCGGCGTCGACAACGAGGAAGTCTTTTGCGAACTGGCCCAACCGTCCATGACGTCGATCCCCTGTGACTGCGAAAAAATCGGCGGCGAAGCGGCAGCGCTCCTCGCCCGCATCCTGGACGGCGAATCCGTCCAGCGCTCGACCATGATCACCCCCTGGCCCATAGTCAAAAGGGACAGCACCAACATCATGATCGGCGACGACCAACTGATCCGCGACGTCAAGAAATTCATCAAGTCGAACATCGGCAAGGGCATAAATGTCGCCGACGTGGTCGCCGCGTTCCCCCTTTCGCGCCGCGCGCTCGAAATGCGCTTCAACCGCTCCGGCGACAGGACCATGCACGACGAAATACTGTCCGTACGCCTGGAAACGGCCTGCCGCCTGCTGGAAGGCGGCAAAAACGCGACGGAAGCCGCCCTCGGCAGCGGCTTCGCGACGAACCAGCACTTCCACCATGTCTTCAAGAAATATCTGCGCATGACCCCGTCCGCCTACTGCGACAGGCTGCACAAGAGGGAAGTGAAAATAAAACAGAACGACTCGAAATTCCTGCCGATAGCTCCGGTGTAAGCGGTTTTGTTTTTCCCCCATACCCTTCGAAGTCGCGACAGTAACATGCCATTTTGAAAGAAAAATTCCGTGTTTTGCTCGTAGCGGAGGCAAGGCGACCTGGATCCCGGCAGCTGCGGACGCTTTT
>DAIOFH010000209.1:0-4034 GCA_036745875.1 Planctomycetota bacterium
GCGCGTGTTGTTGCATACCATACCCGGTACGCTTTTTCCTTCCTTTATGAGACGGTCAACCAATTCCCTGATAATTACGGCCTTTTGCTGATTGTCGGCGATGCAGTATTCCGTCAGGGCGTCAACAGTATCAAACAGGGAGAGGATGGCCGATTCGGAAACAAACTTAATCATATGTTCTTATATTGCAATCCAGTTTTCGGCAACTTGTTTTATTCTTAATTCTTATACTTATATAATACTCTATTTTCTCCCGTAGTCAAGAGAAAAACACAGGAAAAGCATATTGTATTGTTGTTTTTTAAAGATAAAAGCATATTTATTATAATGATACGGCGTTATCATATTTAATAACAGTATATTGCACTATGACTATATTTGATGCGTGTATGGCGCCAACGTTCTCATATGGGCTTTGGGCGGCATTACAAGGGCAAGCGGTGCATTCCGCAATCCCCACCCCATGCCTCGGGTTAAAGCCCCCGTAATCCCCTCGCCGTCAGCCTCGGTCGCACAAGCAAGAGGGCCGAGGGTGACGGTGAGGGGATGGAGGGGCGTCCCCCGCTAATCTCTGAGCTTGAAGCTGAGGGAGCAAAAGAAAATATGCGGTCAAGGTTGTCTGGACATTGCTTATATGGGCAGTTGCATGTATACTGAATTGCGTTGGCGCACCTGTTTTTCCTGTGACTGCTTATTGAGGGGTTTATGTTCATTCCCATTTCGATTGACGATTTTGTGAAGAAGCACATAAAAAGCAATCCCGGTGTAAAAGCCACCGATATTCGTGCCGCCTTGAAGGATGCGGTAGAGTCGAAACGTAGAGGTATGACGTGTTTCTGCGGTCAACCAATATGGGCAATCGGATACGCAATCGCCGGAGCGAATCAATGCTTTACCTGCACGACGGGGGAAAGCGACAATTCGGATGATTATGAAATTGAAGACGTATGCTTTTAGCCTTCGGGCATAGAGTTATTCGAGCGCATTGCAAGGAGTCTTGAAAATGACAACCATGACGGAAATCGATCTGCAAAGAAAATACACCATTGAAGAACGGGACGCCATGCTTGAGGCATATGCCGACGCCTGCGGAGCCGGCGATTATGAGGAAGCGGATAAGATAATTGTGCATATGCCGATAAATCCCCGGTGGGCAAAAATTATCGCAAAAGTTATGGGTAAGGAATATCTGCTGGAAAACTTCAACATTACATACGCCAATGAGGTTTTAGGCGAAGGGTGGTTGAATGGAAGGTGACGATGATTTCAAGAATCTCATGGTTTTTGTCGCAGCCCAGATAGATACCTATGAAAAGCGCGAGAAATCGCGGGTGGAAAAGCATTATAGCGACGCTATGCAACGGTCGGCAATCGCGCTTGCCCAATATGCCCGTACCGCTCCTTTTGATCAGTTGATACGAGTTGAAAAGACTTTCCAGGAAAATGACCTCGTTGTTTATGCAAAGCGTCCCGCGACGATGAAGGCGGTGCAGGAGGGAATTGAAGACCTCGAAGAAGGCGAAACGGCCTACAAGCAACTCCTCGAAAATACGGAAGCCTACAGGGCGCACGGATACCGTAAAAAGGAAAGAGCCTCACCCGAAAAGGTTATTCCGCTCGATGCCATGCGCCGGGCGCTTCGCGGTCAGGTGAAACGGGTTGAGAATTATCGCTCGAACGTGATGGGCAATTCTCAAGAGCAGGAATTTATGTCCGCCCGGATTGCCATGCTTCGCCGTGCGGAAAAACTTTATGATGCCATACAAAGGGAACATCTCTTGCCGCCCGATTCTGGCGTTTGACGGTAATTGTGAATAGTAGTGGGGCGCCCTCGGGATGGGGCAAAAAATCGCGGCCGCCTTGTTTTTGGCGACCGCGATTTTCTTTAACTGATTGACGGTACTATCCCCGCGAAATCCCCTTCTCGCTCCTTTCCTTTTCCTGCTTCTGCTCCCGCGCCTTTTCCGTCGCCATCTGCTTGGCTTTTTCCAGCACCGGTTCGCATTGATCCCTGACTGCTTCCTTGCCGAGTTTGCTTTTTGTCGCCAAGTCGTTGAAATCGCGGAATTGCTTGTCTTTTTCGTCGGTGGCGAAACGGGGCTGCACGATGAGCGCGCCGGTTTTCTCCGCCGCCTTATCGGCATGATACGGGACGGGGTTTTTCCCCGAGTCGTTTTCGTTCGCGATTTTCCTGTCGGCGAAAATGACCAGTTGCTTGTCCGGGTACTTCTCCTTGAACGCTTCCACGACGACCTGGAGATTCGCGGAATCCATCGTGGCGACGACGGGAACGCCCTTGATGGCCTGCGAAACCGTCGCGGCGGTGGCGACGCCGACGGTGAAGCCGATGATTTTGGATTTTTCCACTTCTTTTTTGTCATAGAACGCGCAGCCGGTTCTATCGGTGCCTTTGGCGAAGTTTATCTTGCCGTCCTTGTCGGCGTAGGCCATCGAGCGGAGTTCGCCGTCGGCGTTGTAGAGGGGGATGCAGGTGCTGCCCTTGTTCTGATAGGTGCCGGGGATAAGGTCGACGCCCTTGTTCAGCATGTACGGGGTCGGCTCCTTGGGAATGGTGAACGATTTGGCGATCATGGCTTTTACCCGGCTGGCCGCTTTGTCGGCGTCCTGTTTCTCCTCGGTCAAACGCTCGGCGATCTTTTCCTTGGCCTCCTGCCGCGCCTGTTCCTTGTCCTGGGCGGGTTCAGGCTCCGGCCGTTCCGGCGTCTCGCGGGCCTCGGCCTGTTCCTGCCGCTGATTCTGCGGCCGTTCCTGCTGGTATTGCAACTGCCGCTCGACAAGGGACGCGTAATACTGCGCCTCCTTTTCCCTGTCGAACGAGGCAAGCAAAACATCGTTCCCGCCGCATTCCGCGAACGCGCCGTGAAATTCGGGAAAATCATCGGAGCGCCCCGGAACGATATTTCCCTTTTCGTCCTCATGGCAAGGCCCGACGGAAACTTTGCCGCTCCAGTCCAAAGGCAAGGCCATTTCCCGCGTACTAACATTGATTTCCTTCGCCTCCGGCGGCGTGACCGCCTCGACGAGACCGCTGTCGTTTTTCCTGACGGCGGCTTCCATGATCACGTCGTAGGTGTTGCCGTCGCGGTCGTAGCCTTCGGTCCTGACCTTCATGGCGAAGGGAGCGCCTTCGACGCCGGGCGGGCCGAGTTCGACCTTGGAAAGCACATTGCCGGTGCCTGGCTTGGTGAAAACGTCCTTGCCGTCGTGGTTGAAGGAATAGACCTTTCCCGGTTCGCTGTCGGCAAGGGTCAAAACTTCCCGCTGCGCGAGGAAGGTTTTCACCGCGATGGCCGGGGACGCCTCGGCGACGGGACGCCAGACCTGGTTGTTTTCCGGATTGAGTTCGATGTTCCGCATCTGCTCTTGCCGCAGGGTGCGCCATACCGCGTCGTCCGCCGCCTTCATGCCCTGGGAAAACTGGACGGGGAATTTCTCGATATTATCCGCCCACGGCTTCGCCAGTTCCGGGTTTTTCGTCGAATCGCAGGGAATGCCCATTTCGGCGCACATCATCATGGTGGAGACGGCGCAGACAAGTTCCTCGGCGTTCTGCTGGTATTTCTTCGGCGAATCGAAGCTGTCCCGGTTCAGCCGCGACGGGTGGCCGGTGGACTGGAAGTACGCGTTCAACGCGTCCTGACAGTAATTGTCGATATTTTTGTACGTCTCCGGTTTGGGAAGATGAATCTCGTCCTTGGCGGGGTCGTAAAATCCCTGTTGCTTCTGGTCGTGAACGACGGTCGCGCCGCAATTCCGGAGAATTTCCGCAACCCGCTCATATGGATCGGGACGTTCCGGCTTCTTTTGCATGGGCGGGATGAATTGCAGCTGTTCGCCGTTGAAAAGCCATGTTGTCTGCATCTTTTGCTTGTCTTCGCCCGGCTGCTTTTTTCCCCATTTCTGGACAGGCGTCCCTTTCTCGCCGGATTTCACCTTGTATCCGGCGTTTTTCGCATCGTCGAAGGTCATCCAGCGGTCGTCCTTCCTGTCCTGCATCATGAGGTTGAGGGCGT
>DAIOFH010000210.1:0-4025 GCA_036745875.1 Planctomycetota bacterium
CTCGGTTACACTTGAAAAGGCGGTGCGCTTCAACGAGGCTATGGAGAGGCTGGGACTATTGCGGTGGGCCGAGCAGGCACTCTTTCTCCGGAGCAATAAGCTCCCGCTGTACATAGCGGATCAGGCATTGGCTGCCAACGAGGCAGAACACGTCGAGGCCCGTCCTTATATTTTCGCCCATAACCTACTGTCGTCGCAGGAGTTTATTGAACGCCAATCCGGGCAACGTCGTTTGTGCGTCAGGGCTGATGAACTCCAAGTCGCAATTGATCATCTCTATGCTTCGCTCAAACTCGACACCGAACCGAATAACGATGCCGAAACCGTGAAAGCTCTCCAGAAAAAGGTCATGGAACTGGAGGCGGAACGCCGGGCGACCAACCGCCAATTGATGGATAACTCAAGCGAAATCAATGAGTTGAAAGCTGAAAACAAGCGATTCGCCAATGCGAACAAGGGCGAGGAGATGCGTGAGGGAAAGAAAAAGCGAAGCGAGCAGGAACTTGCCCTGTACGCAATGATTTTCGCCCCGGCCTACCGGAAATTGTCCGAAGGCAAGCATGATCCCAAGGATTTCACCCGTGCCGCGTTCGAGAAGTTCTTCGCCCACGAGCTTCGCGCCACCGACAGACTGCACGAGCAATTGAAGCGCGTGACCGGCAAGGAAATCTTTAACAAGGTGCCGTCAAACGTGTTCGATGCGATTTGGAATAATCTCAAAGACTTCGGCCTCGTCAATCTCGGAGGGGCTGCCCCAAGTGGATCCCTGGATCGTCTTGAGCAACTTTTTTACCCCAACAATAGACGCTAAAACGCTGTAACCCATTACAAATCAGTATAAAACAGATAACCCCCGGTTTCTCGTCAAGAGGCCGGGGGTTATTCGTTTCTCCCTTCAAACCAGGCTTAGAAGTTTACGCCCAAAGTGCCGTAAACTGTCTTATGTCGCGACAAGACATAACCTCAAACAAGCATCCTGATTGAATGAAAAGAAAGGAAAAACAAATCGTGAAAAACATGATCCGAACCCCGGCCGCCGCTGAATTCCTCGGCGTCCGGCCCAACACCCTGGAAATCTGGCGGCACCAGAAGCGCGGCCCCAAGTTCTACCGCGTCGGCCGCTGTATCGTCTACGGCCTGGAAGACCTGGAGGCGTTCGTGAAGGCCAACGGCGTTCACACCATCGACTCCATACAAACGAAGAAAGGGGAATAACATCATGTCAAAAATTCATCTGGTCATGCAGGGCAAGGGCGGCGTCGGCAAAAGCCTGCTCGCCTTCTATCTCGCCCAATACGTCAGGGAGAAAAACGGCAAGTGCCTGGTCTTCGACACCGATCCGCTCAATCAAACCCTGGCGCGCACCACCGCCTTGGAGGCGAAGGTGGTCAGGATACTCGCGGAAGACAACATCACCATCATGAAAAACGCGTTCGATCTCATGATCGAGGAGTGCGAAACCGAGGACGCGGATGTGGTCATCGACGTGGGCGCGAGTTCGTTTGTCCCCATGCTCGAATACTGCGTCGTAAACGGCGTCTATGATCTCTGGCACGAAATGGGGCATACGTGCATTCTGCATTCCATCATCACCGGCAAGGACTTCGGCCACACCTGCAATATGTTCGCGGTGGTCATGGAAAAGACCGGACGCCTCCCGTCCGTTTCATCCATCGTCTGGCTGAATCCATTCGCCGGGCCGGTGGAGAAGGACGGCAAGGGTTTCGACAAAACCTCTGTCTACCGGGACAACGAGCGCCACATCAAGGCGGTTCTTCCCATGCCGGCGTTCACAAGCGACATGTTCCATCCCGATTTTCTCGCAATGATGGAGAAAGGGCGCACCTTTGACGAGGTTATCGCCGATCCCGTCGTTTCGATTATGAGCCGCCAGCGAGTCAAGATGATGAAGCGCGACATCTTTGGCGTCATGGACAAAGCAGGCATTTTTTAGCCGACAGCATGGCTGCTTCATCCCGGATTCGTCAGTCCACGGGAATTCGGGATGACGGTCTATTTCAACGATTGGAGAATATATGAGCCTACATCCGCTCAAACTCAATGACGATGAAGTCCAGGCGCTTATCACCAGGGCGTTTCGTGAAACCGGCTATCGCCTGGACCGAAATGATCCCGTCATCGTTCAATACATGGTTCAAAAGCATCTGCTCAAGGACTTCGACGAAAAGCAGCGGGAGACCTTCAGCGAATTTACGGAACGCATCATACCGGCGCTCAAAGCCGAAACGGCAAAAATGGAGGAACAGAAAAGGAGGCTGGGGGAATGGTCCCGGAGCGCGGCGAGGGAAATCGTGGACCAGTCCGGCGAAGAGTATGCCCGCCGTATTCGCGAAGTGATACGTACAACGGACAATGCCATGCTTGAAAATCTGGACAAGCACCTCGTCCGCCTTCGCGCCGAACAAAGCGGTATCCTGGCCAAGTTTCAGGAAGAGCGCAAGAGTTTTATTGATGCAGCGAAGTATTTCAAAAAGACCGCAATCCTTGTTTTTATCGGGAGTGCTGGGTTCTTCGGCGTTCTCGTAGCATTTGCGCTGCATTTCATCACCGGGAAGTAACCGCGCAAAGAGTAGGGGCTGGCGGTGCGGCGGATGCGCTTCATCTGGCGCGGGCTTTTTCCGCCGCCACCGTCAATCCCGGGAATGCGGGCTGGCATTTGTGTCGACGCGGCAAGCCGCTTTCGACACCCACCGCGCACAGGTTGCGCTTCGCGCGCGGTTTCATGACGCCCGCATTTTGATAAACGTTTCCGACTGGACCAAACGCTGCTGGCTATCCGAACAGATCCCGGTCTTCCTCTTCGCGGGTTTTCGGCTTGCCGATCAGCGGACCAGTAGGCGTTGGAGAACGGACGGCAGCGAATGCCTCTTTCTTTAGGATCTCAAGGTTTTCCTTTTCCGTGAGTTTCTTTGGCGGCTTCATGGCCTTTTTTGTGGCTGTATTCGCTTGCGATCTTTTCGGAGCCGAAGAAGCGAATGCGGAAGCGGCGGGTGCGGAAGCGATGCCATGCACATCGTCCATGGTCGGTGTGATGTGCTTTTTGGCCAGGCGGCAAAAGGTAGCGTAACTCATGGTGGTCATGCCGTCCTCGATCATCTGCTCCCATACCTGCATGGCGGTCCAGCCGCCCAAGAGGGCGTCCTTAATGTCGCCCTTATGGGCGAGGAAGTTGAGGGCGTGACGGTTCGCCTTGGCGGGTGTGTCGGCGTGTTTCTTGCGGAGGTTGTCCAGGAGCTTGCCCATGCGCGTCCTCTCAAAAGGGAAAACGAGAACCTGTTCGAGTAAAGCCGAATGGCACTGTTTTGCATAAAATCGTATAAAATATTAATAATATCGTATTTTAACAATTATAGCAATATATCGCATAAATTGCAAATACGTTCGCATTTGCTTTGTGGGCAAGATAGGTGATTGTATATACGGGAATCCCGCCTATCCAATCACGCAACCCTTATTCGCCCTTTGGGACTCAACGGGTTCTATCTTGCCGGCTGCCGCCGGGAGAGGCATATCAACGATTCATCATCCACCCTCATGCCAGAGCATCATGATGGCGAGCTTCCGGCCGAGATGACCGCCGAAGCCGGGGAGATGATTGCCGGTAATGGCTGCAAGCCAGTCAGGCCCACCAGGAGCAGGGGCGGGAAGAATATCATCTTCCGCGTCTTCCCGGACGAACACGCCGACATTGCCCGCCGCGCAGCGGAGGCGGGGTTGACCATTTCCGAGTTTCTCCGCCGGGTGACGACAGGGCACACCACGTATTCAAGATACGACTACGACGTATTTGAAAAACTGGTCGCCGTCCATGCCGACATGAACCGCCTTGGCAATCTTTTCAAAATGGCGTTGGATACGAGCCGTGATGAGGGAAGCTGGAACAGCCACGAATACGAGCGAATGCGACTGCATTCCACCCTGGCGTCAATCGAATCGACGTTGGAGTTGTTGAAAAACCATATCACGGAGTTTCAAACATGATCGCCAAACGTATCGACATGCGA
>DAIOFH010000211.1:0-4020 GCA_036745875.1 Planctomycetota bacterium
CATCCCGGGGTTGTTCCAGGGTGGCGGCAAAGAATTTTGCTTGGTTTATAATGTCGAAGTACTTCATAATTTCCTCAAATGCATCGTAGAGATTTTATTATTGAATATTATTTTAATTGACATTTTTCCGATGTCGTGTACTATGTATTCCTCAATGGTCAACTTTTTACGAAAGGAAGCAACATGGCTGAAACCCCTGATATTACCACAATGTCTCCGGACGAGATAAAGGACCAGCTGGAGCGGCATGAAAAGCCGTTGCTTTGTTTGGCTTGTCCCCCGCGAATCGAATTTCTCCAGCCCCGCCTGACCACCGATTTGGTGCTGGTCGCCGACTACGAAGGGGCGCTGACCAATGGCGACAAACTGCCGCCCGCAAAGGGAATTTTCGTCTATGATCTCAATATTTGCAAGGTCTTCGACGGAATCCATACCACCACCGCCAGGTATAACCTCGGCATGATCCCGGTTCCGGTTCTCCTGCAGCTGGGAACCTCTACCGATGCCGACATTGCTGCTGCCAGCGCCAACCACAGTAATGGGGCGCGTCGCACCAACGCCGATAAGCGGAACGCCGTTAAGATTCTGCTCCGCAACCCCGAACTCGGTTGCCTGACCAACAACCGTCTTGCCGAAATCGCCAAGGTCTCGGCGCAACTGGTCGAAGACGTCCGTATCGAACTCGAAAACGATCCCAATAATCCCATTGCCCGCCCGAAAAAGCGCCGCGTGATCCGTAAGGGCGTCGAGTACGATATTGACGCTCCCGCTACGCAATCCACTGCAACCGCGAAGGTGTTGCCGCCCGAAAAGCTGGTGCAGCGCATTGTTGACTACCTCGGCAAACAGCTGGAAACGCAGCCCGTCGAGGAGCGCACCACCCTTTGCGGGCAGGTGATGAACGCCATTCGGGCGAACTATTCTGTGGATTAGTATGCATCGTAGACAAGAAATGTCAAATTCAATTAACTTCTGATAATTCTTTTCCGTCGTGAGGAGGCATTATGTCCAGCAATATCCTTGACGAATCGCATGAATCTTATCCCGAGTTCGAGTTCGACGAAGAGGCGCTGCTTTCCGCCTTACTCGAAGGGTTCTCCCCGAGCCCGTGCGAGTTGCTCGAACCGGTCATGCACGGGATCATGGCCAAGGAGCTTGCCGACATGGTACTTCCCGGAAAGGAGGTGAGTGACGTTTAGGGATGAAGGGAGGTGTGATGCATGAATTACCGGTAGGTGCGCGGGTAGTTGTCTATACCCGCTGTAGCACCGCCCAGCAGGTCAACAGCATCGCGGATCAGGATGCCGAGGTCATGCGGGTGGTCGAGAAGTGCAAGCTCAATGTCGTCAAAACCTATAGCGACGAGGGCATTTCCGGCTCCACAATCGACGAGCGGGATGCCTTGAAGAAAATGATCGCCGAAATAGGTTCGCTTGGCGTCGCCATCATTCTGGTGTACAACCTCAGCCGGCTTACGAGGGGCGGGTTGGTGGATCTGTGGACGCTCTTCGGCATGTTCAGCGAGAAGGGCGTCAGGATCTTCAACTGCCAGAGCGGCCAGTTCATCGACGAGGATAACGCGGGCAGCGCGCTGATGGCCTGTGTCGAAGCCAGCCAGGCGAAGGCCAGCAACAAACAGCTCGCCCGCGATATCACCCGGACCATGATCGCCAACGTCAAGGACCGGGGCAATTCTCCCGGCTCCCGGCCACCGTACGGTTTTGATCGCCTCTACATCGACGAGGCGGGCAAGCCGTTCCAGCAGGTGCGCTGGAACCCGGACGGTACCAAGGACGTGCTCAACCCGGTCACCAAGGAGGTCATTACGACCTTGTCGAAGTCGACCTCCTACAACAAGACCAAGTCGCACAAGGTGCGGCTTGTCCCCGGTGATCCGAAGCGGGTGGCGGTGGTGGAAGATATTTTCCGCCTCGCCACGACCACCGGCTACAGCGGCGTCGCCGACTACCTGAACGAAAGGGGAATTCCCGGGCCGAAGGGAGGGCTGTGGAATTCAAGCTCGCTGTACGATATCCTTCCGAATCCTGCCTACGCCGGCGATGTAGTTTTCAACCGGACGCACAAGGGGCGGTATTATCAGATCAAGGATGGTCAGGCCGAGCAGCAGCAGAACCCCTCCGGAAAAGTCGTGTTCAGGGACAACCCCAAAGAGGAATGGATCACCATCCCCGACGCGCATGAGGCGCTGATCCCCAGGGAAGAGTGGGACGCCGTGCAACTGGCCCTGCACATGCGCAGCAGAAGTTCTGTCAAGAGCGGTCGCGGCGCCAAGCGTTGTTATCCCCTCAGCGGGATTATGCGGTGTGGGCACTGCGGCGCGCCGATGCAGGGCATCTGCCCGGGCAAGCGCAGGTACATCTGCTCCACTCGCCGCAAATACGGCAAGAGTCAGTGCGTCCCCTGCAGCGTCGATGCCGAGAAGGTCGAGGAATTCGTCCTCGGCAAAATTCGCGAAGAGCTTCTTTCCGAATGCGCCAAGTTTTCCTTGCGGGAAGGACTCGAGCGGATATACGATGGTATGCGCCGCACCCTGGACGACGTCGAGACCGCCCAGCGCGAACTCGACAAACTCCAGAAGCGGAAGAGTGATCTTTTCGCGAAGTTGACCGCCGACGAACTCGACCTTTTTCGTGGCCAGATCGACGCCATGAAGGAGGAGGAGGACCGCCTGCGGAAGCGCCTGACCGTGGCCAAGGCCGAAAACGGGCGCAGTCTCGACAAGACCGAGTTCCTCAAGAAGTGCTTTGATTTGTATGAGAATCAGGTGCTTCAGTTGAAGGGCGGATGCGAAAACGCCATACGGGAGGGCCTCCGGGCGCTCGGAACGAAAGTCGTGTACCACCCGAATGGAAAGGACGGGACTATTGAAGTGGACCCTTTTGTGCATTCCGCCACGGATTAGAAAAAATGCTGGGCCCGGCAACGTACGTCACCGGGCCCAACTTACCCTCAAATGGAGCGGGCGAAGAGATTCGAACCCTCGACCCCAACCTTGGCAAGGTTGTGCTCTAGCCACTGAGCTACGCCCGCATGAGATAACTATGAACACTTGCGTGTTCATCTTGACTTTTAAGACTATATGGAAAAGGAGCTTTGCTGTCAATATATTTTCATCGCTTTTTTTCATTTTCTTTTACTTTGCCGTTTTCGCCGGCCGGTTTGCTGCTATAATAGCTTTATCGATTCAAGGCCGATGTAGATGTATGTGAATCTGGTGCGCCTCATTGGGCTTTGTTGCACTGCTTGAATACATAGCGAGGAGGATGTCTTGTTTACCGGTCTCGTTCGTTGTCTTGGCACTGTGAAGGATGCTGTTCCTTTTGGCAAGGGTCGGCGGTTGCGCATAGATATAGGCTCGCTGGCGGGGGGGGCGGCTGTGGGCCAGTCCATCGCTGTTAATGGCGTTTGTCTCACAATTACCAGCCTCGCGGCGCCGGAAGCTACTTTTGATGCGGTCAGCGAAACTGCGGCCAGAAGCAATCTTGCTTCTCTTCGCGCGGGAGATAGGGTCAATCTTGAACCCGCTCTGAAAGCCGGCGATGTTCTTGATGGACACATTGTCCTGGGGCACGTTGACGCTTTGGCCCCTGTCATCGCCATCGACGCCGCCGACGCCGACAACCGTATCGTGACCGTGGCCTTGCCCAAAGCCATCCGCCATCTGGTGGCCGAGAAAGGTTCTATCGCCGTCAATGGCATATCCCTGACTGTGGCACAGGCCGCGGACGAGTGGTTTACCATTGCGGTCATTCCGCACACCTGGCAAAACAGCAGCCTGTCGTTGTTGACGGTGGGAGTGGGGGTTAATCTGGAGGTCGATGTAATGGCGCGCTACATAGCCCGGCTGCTGCAGTATCCGGGAGACTGGCGGTTGCCGCAGACGGCGGCCGGAACAATGGATGCGAATGGTATTAGCGAATCGTTCCTCCAGGAAAACGGCTTTATCTGACAGTCACTGGGCGGAATCACGCCTGCCATTGTATCCTGACGATCCCTCGT
>DAIOFH010000212.1:0-3986 GCA_036745875.1 Planctomycetota bacterium
AATCGGGCCTCAATATCGTCTGGAAGAAATACCAGGTATTTCCCCCTGCCGCCCAATTGTTCCTGAAGAGGATACTGGAGAAATTCGGCCAATAAAGACCTTATACCGTTTCCAGTTGAGATTTTCCGTTCCTGCTTACCGATTTCAAACTGGGAACCACAAAGGTGCTGAACGGAGATTCTCAACTAAAATCGGTATTATTTATCGCAGAGAAATACTATAAGCGAATAATGCCCCCTTTGCAAATGGCATGAAGGCGTATATAATGGCGATGCCAATAGGGGAGACGTCTCCATGCAGAATCAGTGAATCACATTCAACCCGTGCGCCTGGCAAGGAGGGATCGCAATGAAGACTCTACGCCTGCTCTTTCCACAATGGCAGGGAGGAAATGTTCCGGACTACGTGATCGGGGCGCGGCTCCTGGATTGGCTGGCGCCGGAGACCGCCGATATGGTCAAGGCCGAAGTGCCTGTCCCCTTGTCCGACGGCACGGAACTGAAAATCGACGGCGGGGTGTTCGGCCGGGCGGCAGTCAAGCGGCAGCTCGAGGATGCCGCGCGAATAATCGAAGAGCAGGATCCGGACCGGATCATTGTTTTCGGCGGCGACTGCCATGTCTCGCAAGCGCCGTTCGATTACCTGAATGGAAAGTACGACCGCAAACTCGGCGTATTATGGCTGGATTCCCATCCCGACGTATCCACACTGGCAATGCACGACCAGGAAAACGCGATGGTGCTGGGCAACTTGCTGGGAGAAGGCGACCCGGATTTCGCCGGGGAGGTCAAGACGCCGCTCGACCCCAGCAGGGTCATGTTCGGCGGCCTGCAATGGGACCTGCTTAACGATGCCGAAAAAGAGATTATCGACCGGAACCGCATCAGGGTTGCAGGACCGGCCGAACTCGCGGAAAACAGCCAACCGGTCCTGGCATGGATTTCTGAAAACAGGATTACCCACCTCGCGGTTCACCTCGATGTGGATGTTCTTGACCCGAACGTTTTCCGGGGACAATTGCCGGCAAACCCGGCGGGATTGGATTTTGAAACAAACATCGGCGTCATGACCTTTCCACAGGTCGCAAGGACAATACGGGACGCTTCCGCGCAATGCGAACTGGTTGGTTTGGCGATTGCGGAGCATATGCCATGGGATGCCATCAACCTCCGCAATTTCCTGAATGAATTGCCGATCTTCAAGTAACGGCGCCAACTTTTTCTCGCGGTTGCCGTACCGCCATTCAGGCACGGCGTGCATTTCGAAGGCGCTCAAGACAGGTACAGGGAACGAAAAGTTCGTGACAAACTCCAGCCAATTCGGCGACGGCCAAGCGCCCCATTCCTTCCTTCCACATGAAGAAGGCGCGAAATACCGCCAATCAGCCGCAACGAGGTCTGTTTTCGACCGCGTTGTCGTCCCCTGCGCCGCCCTCCTCATGACGAATATCATGATCTACGCCGCCGCGGCATCTTTTGCCATACGCCCCAATATCGGAACGCGGCTGTTGCCTGTGGTCGGTTTTTTCTTCCTGGGAACATGGCTGGGGGGAGCTGTTTTCCCCCGGCTTTTGGCATGGGCCGCGCGTACAAACAGCCCATTGCGGCGAGTGGCGCTGGCCGCCTGGCTGCTCGCTTCGCTCGTCACCGTGCTGCCCGGATTCCAGCATTATGCCTTTAACGAACCGCTTCGCTGCATCGCCAACCTGACCCTTGGCATGGCTATCGCTCCGGCGTACCAGCTCTTTTTCTCGCGCTTCCCGCCGGCGTGGCGGGGGACGTGTTTCGGCGCCTGCCTTGCAGCAGGCCTGTTGTGCTGGAGCATCCTTGGCTCACTCGCCCACGCCTGGCCTGTGCCAGAAGGCAGCCGGTTCCATCCTTTCCTCCCGTATGTGTTTGCCGTCCACGCCACCGCCATCGCCATCCTCGCGGCACTGACTGTCCGCGCACTGGTGTTGCAGCCGCAGACGATGGGGGAGGAAAAACCATACTTCGCGCCACCTCGGGGAAAGGGGGACAGGCGCTCGCTTGTCCGCCTCCTCCTGTTGTCCGCCTTTACCATCTATCTCTTGAGCGGCATTGTCGGAGCCAGGTTGACGCCGGTATTCCCCACACCTTCTCGGCAGGTCTTGCACATTATCCTGACCATCCTTGCGATCATCGCCGCGCCTGCGGCCGGATGGCTGCTGGACAAGCGGCTGGAAAGGCTTTTCCGCCACGTTTTACCGGTGTGCTGCTGCCTGTTTGTGCTGACGCCGTCCTTGACCGCGCTTGGCTACGAGCACAGCCTCCATTCGGTTCTGCAACCCGTGGCGGCGGCAGCGCAGTTTGTCTTTTTCGTGGTGTGCAGCGTCGTCATCGCCGGTGTGGCGCCGACTGCCGGCCTTGCCGTCTGGTATGCCTGCTGCGTCTACGGCATGCGCACCATAACCACCCTTGGATATTTCATCGAATCGCAGGGGTCCCCGCTCGCTCCAGGCACGGTCGTTTTGATTGCGTCAGTTCTGGCGCTGTTTGCAGGCATGTTGTTGAGAAGAGTGGATTTCACCGTTGACGTTCCTGACGAAAATAGCAAGCACGTCCCGGAGATTGAACCGATCACCGCCGCGCCGGCAAATAATCCTGCCATCCTTTCCATTGACCAGGAAAAACAACTTTCACCGGAAGTGCCTGTCATGAACGACGGCATCACCAAACCACAGAAGTTTGAGGAGCTGTTTGCGCATTATAAACTGTCGCCACGCGAGCGAGAGGTGGCTGTCCTGTGGCTGAGAGGAACATCTGTTCGCGATATGGCGGCAAGGTTGACCATAACGGAAAGCACGGTGAAGGCCCATGTCAAAAAGATCCTGGCCAAGTCCGGGGTCGCCAACCGTACCGCCTTTTTGGTGAAGTTATTGAATCAAAACGACAAGAAAAGCGCCGGCTGATCCGGCATAGGCCCAAGGCCACTATCTCCATACTTTTTAAAGAATTACAATGAAAAACTATACCTTTGTACGATATCGTTTTTCACAACTGATCCACCACCTGCCAGCTAAAACAACAATGACAAAGTGAAGAGAAAATGCATTTTTCCCGAAATAAATCTTCTGTATTGTAATTTAATAAGAGCCTATCCGAATAGGCGCTCTTTGCTCTCGTAACGTCTTATGAAACAGGATGTTGAATATTGAACCTCGCCCTATTCGGATCGGCTCTAAGCACCTTTTTATACAATCGTAAATCTTTATAAACTAAAAGGTTTATCGTTTAATCATACTAAAGTGGTAGTACCCTTTTTTAGGCTATATTGTACCCAGGTACAATTGACACCTCACCGATACAAATTATGATTCCCTCCCATGGATCCACTCTTTTCTGCACTTCATCATTTTCAACACTCATGAGGAGGAAGTCACAGATGCGCACCTTGGCAAAGATTGTCGTGGTTGGTATTTTCCTGATCGGCGGCACGGCGCTGGCGGGTCAGGACACTGAAACCATCTCCCTTTTGAATGGGGTTTACTCGGTGGATGTCCCGGTCGGTTGGTATTACGAACAGGACGAATTTGGCGTCGCCAACGTCAGCCCTGAAAAGGGATCGCCCTACAGTGTTATTTTCCTTCCGCCCAATCCCGATGTCGAGGGTGATATTGAAGAATACGCCGGAATCATCACGGGAGCGCTGATCGCGCCGCACGGTGGCGAGGTAACGAACGAGGAGGAACTTGACTTCAACGGCAATCGCGCTGTCATGTTCCACTTCGCCATTCCCGCCGGAGAAGGCGTTGTTCACGGCATTGGCAATGTGGTGGATTTCGACGGCTACGGCGTCCTCTGCCTCGCCGTGGGACCGGAAGACGAGTTCGAAGAGTTCTTCGAGTACGCTTCGGGCCTCATGGGAACGTACCAAATCGACGAAGACGAGCTTGAGGAAAATGCACAGATTTTGCAACAAATCGCCGATCATCTTGTCGAAGAGCTGGCGACGCTGTTCAATTAGGG
>DAIOFH010000213.1:0-3911 GCA_036745875.1 Planctomycetota bacterium
TCACGGTTCGCTTTGCCCGGAACGTGCTTGGGCTTTTTGTAGACGAAGCCCAGTGTGTAGAAGAAGGCGCATGCCGCTGACGCTGTATTCGACGCCAAATGTCGCGAACACATGGCTAATGACGCCTTGGCAGTCCATGTACAGATTATCGTCAAGGTGGCGCTTAAGTTCCTTGCGTTGCTCCGGAGTGAGCTTGAATGAACGACCGTCGTACTCGTCCTTGAGCAAGCCGTCGGGGCCGCCGTCCTTGTAACGTTTGACAAAATTGCGGATGGTCTGCTCGTCGAGAAAGGTGATTTCCACCACCTGCGGTACGGACTTACCCTTGTCGAGATGAAGGACCGCCGAGGCACGGCCATGTTCGCGGCCGGAGTAGTCCCGGCGGTTAGCGCATTTGGGAGTGCCCGTGAGGATTCTGTGGAGGAGGAGAAAATGCTGGAGTTTATTGATAAACATTGTGAAAGTGGCAGGAAAATGAAAAGGATGGTAACTGCCTGCCCGACAAAGAAATATGACAGCTCTTGCAAGCAAGGATCGAAATTCCCTGCGGTTCCACTGATCGTGTTGATGCTGTTTTTTTCCAACGCTTCCGCTATGGCTGCGACGGTGGCCACAGAAGGGGAATTCGATACAGAGATCACCTCCGGAAGCGGAGTTGTCGACCTAACGCTTGCCAATGACATCGGCTTTGATAATACAACGCGTAACAGTACGGTTGCTAACACCATAACAGCGCTGCGGTTTTCCGCCAATTCGGATATCACTCTTTCCGCCCTCAACTCTCCTACAGTACAATCGGGAAGCCGCTTCATTGGCTCCGGCGCCTCGTCTTTCACGATTTCATCTGCTGTGGCACAGCGGATCGCCATCAAGGGTTTCGGGATTATCGGTGCCGCCAACGCTGGTTTTAGCGGACGCGGCGGCGCCATAACCGCGACCAATGGGGCAGGCCGCCTTGTTTTTGCCGACGGAAATTTTCTTTTCACCGGCAACAGTGCTGTCGGCGGCGACATCTCGTCAGGGGCTACCCAACAAAATGGTATGGGTGGCGCAATATACGCATTGGGAGGTCTCGAGTTTACTACCGGCAGGTATGAATTCAAGGACAACACCGCCTCGGCGGGCAATACCACGGGTTCGGCGCAAAACCTGTTTGCCGGTTTGGGCGGAGCCATCGGCACCGGCGGAGGCGACGCCCTCTTTTCCGACGGGAATTTTATTTTCTCAAGCAATCGGGCTGTTGGCGCCGATGCTGATGCCACCGGTAAGACAAACTGGGGACACGGCTGGGGCGGAGCGGCGTTTTTTCTCAACGGCGCCAAATACTCGGCCGGCGAGTACAGCTATGTCGGAAACAAGGCGTTGGGCGGCAAAGCCACGAACGGGGGCTATGCCCAGAGCGGCGGCATGGGCGGAGCCCTGTATTTCTATCTCGCCACTGCAGGGAAAGAAGCGCTGTTCGAGGGCGGAAAACATGTATTTTCCGCGAACGAGGCGCTCGGCGGCGATGCCGACGGCGATGGCAGCACCACTCTCGGATCAGGACGCGGCGGCGCTTGGCATGTATACAAGGGAGTGGCCACAGGCCCAGTCAATACCCTAACCGTCACCGGCGGCGAGTTCCTGTTCGAGGACAACCGCGCCGTCGGCGGCGACGCGTCGGGAGGCACGGGGGTGGGCTACAGCTCTGCTTGGTATTCGGGCGAGGGCGGAGCCATCTACGCCGATGCCGCCATAGACCTCTCGGGAGCCAGCCGGCTCATTTTCAAAAACAACGAGGCCATCGGCGGCAAGTCCGGCGGCGATTTTGATTTCGCCTTCAGTTCCGGGCTCGGCGGCGGGATTTTCGCGGGCGACAACATTACACTGGGACAGGGCGAGTTCCTCGGCAATTCCGCTTCCACCCGCAACGACGGCGACATGACCAGCGGCCTCGGCGGCGCGATTTTCTTCAACGCCGTGCCGAATGCCGGCGTAACGGCAAACAACACGCTCGCCATAAAGTTGCTCGCCGGCCAGTCGCTGCTTTTCAAAGGAAATACGCACAACCCGGGGAACATGGGGGAAATGCCGAACAGCATTTATTTCGGTCTCTTGAGCGATAGCGGCACCAACCGTGCAACCGACGCTGTCTTTGACGTTGCGGCGGGAGCATCGCTCCTGATGTACGATCCCATGCAAAGCCAACCCGACGATTTTGTTTTCGACCCCAATGATCCGGGTGGCAGCAAGTTTAATAATCTGACCCTGAATCTGACCAAAACCGGTGGCGGCCTCTGGGCGCTGGGCGGAACCAGCCTGATGCAAAGCAAAACCGTGTTGACCCTGGGCGACGGCGAATTGCGTATGGATAAAGCGTCGAGCAGGATTGTAATGAACGACCACGCCGACAGCGAATTTACGGTGAAAAGCGGAGCCGTCTTCACTCCCGCAATCGACGCGACCTCCGCCAGCTTGGTGGAAACCTCAAAAGTGACGGTGGAGAACGGCGCGAAATTCTCCATCAACGGTTCGCTTGCGGCGCTGACTCCGGGACACGCCTACACCTATACCGTCATCTCCGCGTCCAACACGCCCACCGGCGGGGATTTCGATCCCTTGAGCAACGCTCTTATGAACGCGACATTGACGCGCGATGGGAACGACTATGTTCTCGGTGTGCAAACCCACCGTTTGCCAGGGTTCTTCGGATTCTCCGACAACGCGCTTGATAGGTTCTTCGTCAGCGGCTCCCATGTCGGTGTACAGCCGGTTTACGATCTTCTTGACGCTACCTATTCAACGGGAACACTGCAGTTTACACCCTCCCAAGTTGCGGAGGTGAATCTCCTCGCCATGGATTTCGCCTCCAGCATCCCTGTTGCGTTCAAGACGATTTTCCATAGCACCATGGTCGGAGCCGGGCAACGCCGCGAGCGGTGGCAAACCATTACCTTGGTACAAAACGGCATGGCGTCCACGGAAGCCTTGGCGATGCCTTCCCCGATGTGCGGCATTCCGGCTGCGCACCGTATTTGGGCTTCCGGAACCGGCGACTGGGGTCGGATGGACGACCATAAGAATATGAACGGCTTCAAGACGGATATCTATGGAGTCGACATCGGCTATGATTTCGCCTTTACGGAAAACATGCTGGCCGGCCTCTTCCTTGGATATTCGAACGCAGAAACAACCTCCCGCAACGGTTCTCTAGCCAAGGTAAAATCGGACAGCTATTTTGCCGGCGCATATGCCGCAGTCGACATCGATTCGCTTTTGATTGACGCCAGAATTCTCTTCGGAGATTCCGACAATACGTCCACAAACCATTATCGTGCGTTTGGAGTCGACACCGGCGGCGACTATCATACACGGCATTTCGGTGCGGACTTGCGGATCGCCTACGACTTCTCGCCGGACGGTTGCACGCATTTCGCCCCCTTCGTCGGCCTGGAATACTATCACGGACGGCAAAGGGGGTTTGCCGAATGGGCATCCGACGGGAATTCGGCAGGATTTGCCAGGCGGTTTTCTGCAAAAAATTATGATTCTCTGGAAATCCCAATCGGTGTGCGTCTCTCCCGGCGTTTCGATCCTTGTAAACGGATTTCATTTACTCCCACCTTGTCACTGGCGTACGCGCGTGAAGTTCTGGATCAAGCGGGGCGGGCGGAGGGACATCTGGTTGGCGGCAACACATGGTGGACGGCACGGGGCATTGAGCCTGGCCGGGATATCTTCCGCGTTGCGGCAGGTCTTTCCGCGCGAATCAACAAGCGCTTCGATGTCGGATTCGACTACTCCCTCGAAGTACGGGAAAACTACTATGACAACAGGCTGAAACTGTCGTGTGGGCTTGAGTTTTGATGATATGGTTTCTGAAATACGGAGGAACGTTGCGACGATGATAAGCCTTGGAGCATCGGAAAAAA
>DAIOFH010000214.1:0-3888 GCA_036745875.1 Planctomycetota bacterium
TTTTTATAATATCAATGTTTTGAGAATACAATGTCGCGGATCGAATGCAAGGAGAAACGTTTAAAAATCGTAATCGTCCACAGTTGAGGCATCGATAACCATCCAGCCAGAGCCTTCGAGGACCCGGTCGCTTTTTTTGCTGAACTGCAGATTGTCGTAGCCGGGAATGTCCAGGTTCAGCCCGTTCTCTATGGGTTCCCCTTCGATGACCTTGACCGCCAGGGAGCACAGCGCCGCGCCCGCAAGGGCGGAATCCCAGAGCGTGATATAGGATAGGGTGCCGTTCTTCAGGGAACGTCGGCACTCATTGGGCATTCCGGTGCCTGAGACAAACACCTTGTTTACGAGCTCCAGTTCCTCGATCGCCCTGGCGATGCCCGGCGCGTCCTTCGACGAGGTGCCGATGATGCCCTTCAAATCGGGAGAGGCGGCCAGCAACTCCTTGCTCCTCTTGTAGGCTGTCTCGATGCTGTCTTCGGATTCAAGCTGCGGCATGCTTTCGAAAAGCGTCAAACCCGGATATTTCGATTCGGCCTGTTCGATCGCGCCGTTTGCCCAGGCGTTGTGGTTGGTGTTGGTGAAATGGGCGACCATGGTGGAATAGAGGCCTTTTCCGTTCATCGCCCGCGCCAGATTGTCCATGATGAATGCGCCGTATTCCGCGTTGTTGAACGCTTCCAAGTCGTAATGGCAGTTTTGCACCGTCGTGCCTTCATGGCAGATCACGACTATGCCCTTGTCCATCGCCTCCTTCAGGGCCGGTTCGAGCGGGACGGGATCGATCGGGATGACGCACAGGGCGTCCACGCCCTGACGGACAAGGTCGCGGACGACCTCGACCTGCTTGTCCGGATACATGCCTTCCGGCCCGGTATGGAATACGTTTTGACCCGTATCCAGGCCGTATTGCCTGATGCCTTTTTCCATATGGACGAACCAGGAATTATTCTTGTCCTTGCTGACAACCGCGATCGTATAACTGCGTTCGGCTGCCGCTATTGTTGTCGCGGCAACAAGAAATACGCACGCCAACGCTGGAAAACGACGCCACCCCATAATCATGACCCTTTTTGCAATAAAGAAAACAGATCATTATGATGCAATTAGAGCAACAAAACTTTAACCGTTATAAGATTACTCAAGGATTGGATTTATTGTAGCAACCATAGTTTACTTCGTAAATACTTTTGTTTAAATGGAAAAATCAACAGTGAATAGGGAAAAGGTGTGATATTTGTTTTGTGGATTAAGGCGCGTGGAAGGCTATTCGCCTACCAAGCCGGAGAGTACAAAAGCCAAGGCAAGTAGTGTTACGAAAAACGCATGAAATAGAGGTTTTTTTTGCCAGTTGTTCAAAACATTCTTGATTAACCTTACTGTGGTGCGGTATGGTAACGTAAGCACAGGCATCGTGCGCATCCTATCACTCGCAGTTCATTTTCTCATTGTCATCTTGAAATTCACAGGCATTACGATTCACCCAAGTAACAAGGCGTCTGACGTGGTGTTTTTGGTGAGGGTCGTGTTGGTCGGCGGCAAAGCGGATTTGCCCGCCCTTGCGTATTTTTTACGCAAGGCACTTTTTTTCAGGGAGAGAAAGATGAGAAAAGCATTGCTCGCGGCATTGGCTCTGGTTCTGATTTCCTTCTCCGTCCAGGCAGGCCAAAAACCGGTGGTTGGTTTGATCATGAAATCCCTCGCCAACGAATTCTTCAAGACGATGGAGGAAGGCGCGCGGAAGTTCGCCGCCGAGGACGGCACTTTCGAACTCATCCCGGTCGGCATGAATTCGGAAACGGACATCGACACGCAGATCAACGCCATGGACAATTTCGTCATCCGCAACGTCAACATGATCGTTCTCGCCCCCGCCGACTCGGTGGGCCTGGTGCCGTCGGTGAAAAGGGCGGTCGACGCGGGGGTACTGGTGGTGAATTTCGACGTCACCCTCGACAAGGACGCGCTGGAAGCCAACGACCTCTCCCGCGACTTCCTGTTTGTCGGCCCGGACAACGAGGAAGGCTCGGAGCTTGTCGGCAATTTCATGGCCGAAAAGCTGGGGAAGGGCGCGAAGGTCTTCATCATCGAAGGCAACCCCGGCGCGGACAACGCCAAACAACGCAAGGCCGGCTTTATGAAAACAGTCAAGAATTACGACCTCAACCTTCTTTCCTCCACCACCGCACACTGGGAAACGGAAGAAGCCAACACCGTCATGACCAATCTCCTTGTCCGCTTCCCCGACGTCCAGGGCGTGATGTGCGCGAACGATTCCATGGCTGTCGGCGTCGTGCGCGCGATCGAAGCGGCTGGCATGACCGGCAAGATCGAAGTGGTCGGCTTCGACAACATCGGCGCCTGCCAGGAATTGATCAAGGAAGGCAAGATGCTGGCGACCGTGGATCAGTTCGGACCTGAAATGGCCGCCAACGCCATCAAGATCGGTTTCCGCATCCTCGGCGGCGAAAAATTCACCGGCTGGATCCGCACCCCGGTCGAGGTCGTTTCGGCGAAAGACTTCAAGTAGAAATGAAAAAGTTAAGAGTTATGAGTGAAGAGTAAATGCAAATTCTTAGGCTACCGCCCCTCCACGACGGTGGAGTGAGCGGTAGCGAATGAGCTATTAATGTTAGAATTTTCGAAAACTCTTCACTCTTCACTCTTCACTCTTCACTCATAATTCTTAACTAAAAATGATTGCGGATCCCATGACTCCCATCCTCGAGCTGCGGAAAATCTCCAAATCCTTCCCTGGCGTCCGGGCGCTCACCGATGTCGACCTGACGCTGGACCCTGGCGAATGCCTCGCCCTCCTGGGTGAAAACGGCGCGGGAAAATCTACCCTCATCAAATCCGTTTGCGGCTACCATGCCGCCGATTCGGGCGTTATGCTTCTTGACGGAAAGCCATACCGCCCCCTGACTCCCCACGATGCCATGGACGCAGGAATCCGCGTCGTCTACCAGGAGTTCAATCTCCTGACTTTTCTGTCCGTGGCGGAAAACATCTTTTTCGACAGGCTTCCGCGAAAAGGGCCGCTCGTGGATTTCAAGACGCTGTACGCCCGCGCGCAGGCGGCACTGGACCGGGTCGGGCTGGATATCAGCCCCCGAACGCCGGTGGAACTCCTCGGCGTCGCGCAAATGCAACTTGTGGAGATTGCCAAAGCCTTGTCCTCCGATTGCCGCATACTTATTTTCGACGAGCCGACGGCAACCCTCTCCCCCAAAGACACGGCCCGGCTGTTTGACATAATCCGCCAGCTGAAGGCGGACGGCATCGGCATTGTCTACATAATATTTTTATTATGGCGGTGGTGATAGTTGCGTTGGGGTATTTTATCCTGACCTATACGGTGTACGGCAGGATGATATACGCCATAGGCAACAACGAGGAAGCGGTGAGGCTGTCCGGACACAACATCAGGCTGTACAAGATCACCGCTTATGTCATATGCGGCGCAGCGGTTGGAGTGGCCGCCATTTTGTATATGTTGCGTCTGAATATAGCAAGCCCGATCCTGGGGGTCGGGTTCGAACTGAATGCGATCGCGGCGGTGGTCATCGGCGGGACCAGCATGTCGGGCGGCAAGGGGTCACTCATCGGTACGCTTATCGGCGCGGCGATCATCGGTGTACTTAATAATGGCCTATTAATCATTGGTTTAAGCGATTTCGCAAGGCAGATTGTGACCGGGTTCATAATTGTTTTAGCTGTTGTTCTTGATACCTATCGAGTAAAATTATCACAAATACTGGAATAATACTGGCATTGCCTGTTCGAAATGCGTATAACTGAGCCGGCGATGTCCGGCTCTTTTTTTGATATAATTTTTGTATTATTATTCAAGTTGTAACAATAGTAATACCATGGTATTATAATAAATAA
>DAIOFH010000215.1:0-3847 GCA_036745875.1 Planctomycetota bacterium
ATCGACATACGGAAAACCAGATGAACTCACACGTCTTTCATACCATCTCCTGTTTGCAATTTTGCAATATACAGACTGTAATGCGGTACATCCGCGTTATATTAATACTTGCGTGCCTTCTGCAGGTGCTTCTGCCTGTCCTTGTACGCTTCCTTGCCGGCTTTCGATTTGGTCACTTCGGCGCAGCCGACATGCCACCAGGATTCATAGCCGTGGGTCATGCTCTTCGGCAAAACCTTGGCGTCGATGAGGACGGAGGTTTTCTGTTTCAGCGAATCCTTGAGGGCTCTTTTCAATTCATCCATGTTTTTCGCCGAGTAGGTCTTGAAGCCATAACCTTCAGCCGACTTGGCGAAATCGATATGCATGAGGCCGCCGTCGATTTTCCCGGTCTTCGGGTTGCGCATCCTGAACTCGGTGGCGAGGGAACCGACGCCCTGCTCCATCTGCAGATTGTTGATGCAACCGAAACCGGCGTTGTCGAAAAGAAGAATATTGATCTTGAGGTTTTCCTGGATGGCGGTGACCATCTCGGAATGAAGCATCAGGTAGCTGCCGTCGCCGACCATGGCATAGACTTCCCGTTCCGGGTGCGCCATTTTCGCGCCGAGGGCGGCCGCGATTTCGTAACCCATGCAGGAATAACCGTATTCCATATGGTATGAGTCGCGGGCGTCCGTCGTCCACATGCGCTGCAGGTCGCCGGGAAGGCTGCCGGCCGCGCCGGTGACGATGGCGTCTGAGGGGATAATGTCGCGGATCAAGGCGAGGGCCGAGGTCTGGCAGATGTCGCCGCCGGTGACCTTGTAGAATTCGTCGACAGTCCTCGGGTCGCGTTCGGTGACTTCGGGCTTGAATCCGGGGCCGTAGCTCAACGCCGCCAGCCTCTTCATTTCCTTGTCCCAGCTCTTCTTCGCTTTTTCAATTTCACCCTTGTAGGCGGTTTTGTAGCCGGCCTTGGCCAGCTTGCTTTCGACCTTGGCCAGGGTGGCCTTGGCGTCGCCGACCATGCGCACGGCATCCATCTTTTCGGCATGGAACGCGGAAACGTTGATGGTGGTGAACTTGACCTTGGGGTTGCCGTACTGCCACTTGGACGAAGTTGTGAAGTCCGTGAAGCGGGTGCCGATACCGATGACCAGGTCGGCCTTGACCGCGATCGTATTGGCGGCCAGGTTGCCGGTGGTGCCGACGCCGCCGAGGTTCAGCGGGTGGCTGGACAGGACGGCGCTCTTGCCTGCCTGGGTCTCGCACATCGGGATGTTGAACTTTTCACAGAATTTTTCGACAACCTTGCCGGCTTCCGAGTAGCGCACGCCGCCGCCGCCGACGACGAGGGGATATTTCGCCTTTTTGACCATTTCCACGCCGTCGTCGACTTCTTCGTCAGCGGCGGGGATGCGGGTGATCTTGTGGACGCGCTTGCGGAAAAAATATTCGGGGAAATCCCAGGCCTCACCCTGCACGTCCTGCGGCATGGCGATGCAGACCGCGCCGGATTGGGCGGGATCGGTGAGGACGCGCATGGCGTTGATGAGCGCGGTCATCAGGATCTCCGGCCTGGTCACCCGGTCCCAGTAGCGGCAAACAGCCTTGAAAGCGTCGTTGGTGGTCCTGGCGAGGTTGTCCGGGTGCTCCAACTGCTGGAGCACGGGGTCCGGCTGCCTGGTGGCGAAGGTGTCGCTGGGGAACAGCAGGAGCGGGATGTTGTTGACGCTGGCGACTGCCGCTGCCGTGACCATGTTGGCGGAACCGGGACCGATCGACGACATGCAGGCGATGATTTTTTTGCGGTTGTTTTGTTTGGCGAAAGCGGTCGCGACATGCGCCATGCCTTGTTCGTTCTTTCCCTGGTAGACCTTCAGCCTGCCCGGATTTTCATCAAGCGCCTGGCCGGTGCCAAGAACAAAGCCGTGGCCAAAAGTGGTGAATACGCCTTCGACATACTTCGTCTCGACCCCGTCGAAAGAGACGTACTGATTATCGAGGAACTTTACCAAGGCCTGACCGGTGGTCATACGAACTGTGGACATTACGAAACTCCTATGAAAGGTGTCAACCCCACCGTCATGATGCGCCAGCAGCGCGTTTGAAAATCATGGACGTTTGCAGGGGCGGAACAACTATGTTGCTACAGAAAATCCCTTCGCCGTGACGGGCGTCACGGACAGTGGCGGCAACAGCGCATTTTTGGTGATTGGTAAGATTATTTATGTAAACAGGAGATCATGACCATCCCGTATTTTCAAAATACCTGTCAGCCACATACAACCCGGCGCCCAAAATCGCCCCTTCGGTGCCAAGACTGGAATATTCGATGCGTATGGTCTTTTTCATCCCCAACAGCGACATCCCCTGTATTTTCTCAAGCAGCACCTTTTTGAAGAAGTCGCCGCCGGCGGAAAATTCGCCCTGGATGATAATCAGCTCGGGATCGCAGATCTGCATTATGTTGTTGATGCCGACAGCGAAAAACCCGGCGCACTTTTCAATAATCCCGGCGGCGCGCCGGTCGCCTCCGTCAGCGGAGCGTAACAGCTGCGAGAACTTCACATCCGGGCCCGCCGCCTCGCCCTGAGAACTTTCCTTGAGCCGCGCCAATATGCGCCGAGGCGAGACGGAAGCCTCCAGACATCCCTTGCCGCCGCACAAACAGACTTCGGCACGATCGGAGGTATCGACGATCATATGGCCGATTTCACCTGAAAGACTGCCTGCGCCCCGGTAGATCTTGCCGTCAATCACCAGCCCGCCGTTGACCCCCTCGTATTCGGTGCTGATGAGGAAGAACTTGTCGACGCGCGGATTCATGGCCTTTACCTCGCCGTAGGCGTGGTAGCGGATCCAGTTGTCAATATGAACAGGCATGCCTTGCGGCAGGAGTTTTTTCAGCTTGTCCCTGACCGGGATGTCCGTTCCCCAATTGGCATAATGCGGCGAAGTAAAACAAACGCCGGTCTCCGGATCGGTAACGCCAAGCCATCCCACGACCGCACCGATACAGGAGGAGATGTCCTTCCTTTGCCGTTTCAGTAAAAGGTAAAACGCTTCCTGGATGCTTATGAACAGGTCATCCAACTGCGTTTCCGGGCTATAGAGAACTGTATGGCTTGCGATGATCTCGCCATTCAGGTTCGTCAAGGCGGTCAGTATCTGCGACTCGTCGATCCGCACCGAGAAAATCGTGCGGTAATCGGGGTTGAAGGCGAAAATATTCGGCCGCTTGCCGCCGTCTTCCGTCGATTCGCCCTTGCCGATAGTCGAGACAACGCCCTCGTTGACATAAAAATCAATGCTTTTCGTAACCGTAACCTTGCTCAAGGCGATACGTCCGGAAATCTCGGCAATCGAGAGCGGGCCCTCGCTTCTGAGAATCTCCAGGACATCCTTGCGATTTTTGCGTTTGAGCTTGTTGAGAGAACTTTTTTTGACGACAGTCTTCGCTTCCATTCCGACCCATTCATAGTATTTGACAGACAATGCAACTCGTAACAATACCGGGTCATTATAACCAACCGCCTGGAGAATGGAGACTGGAAAATATTTCTTCCAACCGCAAAATCCCTGGATACTTCCATCAACGCCGAATAAGTTAATAAATTTATTTTAAAAACATGACATTGAGCAAAAAGGTTTATAACTCAATACAAAAAAATCGACTGTCATGTGAATTCTGGCGTTTGGGTTCGAGAATCTTTCCGCAGTTTTTCATTTGTCAATTACGATAATAGCATAGGATTGCTCGAAGTCAAGAAATAAAATTTAAAAACTAAATTAAAATTATCTGATAAATCTCATAACATGTTAAAAAATATTATATTATAAATAATAAAATATTATTGCAAAT
>DAIOFH010000216.1:0-3781 GCA_036745875.1 Planctomycetota bacterium
ACCACCGGTCTCTTGTCCCCCAGACAAGCGCTCTACCAAGCTGAGCCACGGCCCGGTTGTCACCGGTACTAAAGCAGGTTTTTCGCCGCAGAGGCGAAGGGACTATTATGACGCTGGCAGAAATAAAGTCAAGATGTTTCCAAAATCAAATTTCGATTATTTCGTAGTTCGATTTGCCGATGCCGAGCTTGACCGCATGCTCGACGCCGACGCGCCAATTGGTGCCCGGCGTGACGGAAGAGAAGTGGTCGTCACCCTCCCCCGCGCGTTCCTCAAGCACGCTGCCCGGATTGGCGGGGAGCCTGTTCACGGCGTCCGCGATGGCGGCGTCCAGCGCCACCGGGTCAAACGAGGCATACATGCCTATATCCGGGACGATGGGCATGTCATTTTCGGAATGGCAATCGCAATACGGGGAGATATCGACGGCCAGACTGATATGAAAATGCGGCCTGCCGTGGACCACCGCAGCCGCATATTCGGATATTTTCTTGTTGAGATTGTCGAATGCGTCGTCATCGCCGGGGACAATGGCGTCGACAGGACAGTTGGCGAGGCAGCGACCACAGCCAACGCATTTGTCATGGTTGTTGTGGGCTTTGCCGGCATTGACGAGAATGGCTGAATGTGCACAGACGGTGGTGCATTTCTCGCAGCCGATGCAATCGTATTCGTTGATGACCGGCTTGCCGGAGCTGTGCATTTCCATCTTCCCGGAGCGCGAACCGCATCCCATGCCGATATTCTTCAAGGTACCGCCGATGCCGGTGCATTCATGGCATTTGAAATGGGTAAGGGAGATAAATATGTCCGCGTCCATCACGGCGCGGCCGATTTTCGCACCTTTGACCAGTTCCCCGTTCGGGACTGGAACAAGCAGTTCGTCCGTGCCCTTGAGGCCGTCGGCAATAAGGATATGGCAATCGGTGGAAAACGGAGAAAAACCATTCGTGTATGCGGTTTCTAGATGGTCGAGCGCGTTTTTCCGGCCGCCGACATAGAGGGTGCTGCAGTCGGTGAGGAACGGCTTTCCGCCCCGCGCTTTGATGATGTCGACAATGGTCCTGGCGTAATTGGGACGAAGAAACGCCAGGTTGCCGCGTTCGCCGAAATGGATTTTGATCGCGACATACTTGTTTTTATAATCGATATTTTCAATACCGGCGGTCTTGACGAGACGCGTCAATTTTGCCTGCAGGTTTTCCTCCTGTGTCGCTCGCATATTGGTACGGTAGACAATTGACTCTGACATGTTTTTTCCTTGTGTGCTGGGTAAAAGGCTGCCGGGTTCCGGTTGTACGGCAAGACCGGCGAACGGCGGCAATGAATTATTTCTTGTGGAAGCTTTCGTGAATTTCGTCAAGCTGTTCCTGGGTCATTGTCGAAGTCGCCTTCATCGTGTGGGTGATCCAGGTCATCTTGGCTGCGACTTCAGTGACTTCGAGCTTGTCGAAGGCGCTGAGCATCGTCGGACCGACAGCAATGACGCCGTGGTTCTGCATGAGGGCGATATCGGTGTTCTTGAGGCTGTTTGCGACGATTTCTGCCAGGCCGTCGGTACCCATCATGGCATAGGGAGCGCGGACCGGTTTGTGTAGAATGGCGAAAGCCTCGGCCGTGAGATGGTAGTTGATGTCCATGTTCATGGCGGTAAAGGCGGTGGCGGTGGTGGGATGGGCGTGGACGATAGCCTTGACGTCGGGCCGGGCTTTCATGACGGCGATATGCATGCCTGTTTCAATACTTCCCTTGAACTGGGGGGTGAGGTTTTTCCCGTCCATGGTGAACATGGCTATTTCAGAGCCCTTGAGTTCGGCCTTGTCGGTGGCCGAGGGGGTGATGAGGATGGTATTTTCATCGATGCGCATGCTGAGGTTGCCACCGGAAGTGGTGGTCAGACCTTGCCGGTAGAGGCGTCGCATGAAATAGGCCACTTCTTCGCGTTCTTTTTCGAGTGCTTCATAACTTGGCATTTTCAAAAGCCTTTCACAATACAATGGATCTAAAGAAAATAATCCAGACCGTGTGGATTATGGACAACTTCCACCATAGCGATTTCGAGAGGTCAATGCAAGGCTCCTATGGGTCATGGAGCAAATATGCCGTTTGCCTTGCGCCTCCAGTCGCCTGGAATCAATCTTGAATTGGCCTGTGGCCAGCCGGCGGCTATCCTGGCCCGCGTTTCCTCCCAATGCTTGACGCCGGAGTACGAGTCCAGCTCTTCAACGCTCGATCCGCCGGCAGCTACCGCCATGAGGACGGCCTGCTCCGGGCCCTGCCTTTTGAGAAGCGCGCCAAGGAAGCCGGCGATGGTGCTGTCTCCGGCGCCGGTGGTTCCGGCCACGTCGACCTTGAAGCAGGGTATGGCGCATTCGTTGGCCACCCACTCCTCCGGTCTGATACCGAGAAGCTCGGAAAGCAGCCGGAACCGTCCCGCCTCTGCTGAAGTTTTCAGATAAAAACCCTGGTCGCCCAGTTTGAACCCGACTATCGCCGGCCCCATCCCCAGCAGCCGGTCGGCGCAACTACGCACAGTAGTCATGTCGATAAAAGTGGCCATATTTTCATTGCCGGCTTTTTTCAAGATTTCGTCAAACATCTGCCTGTCAAGCATATAGATGATTTCATCAATGCTCGGGAGAAAGACGTCGACAAACGGCAGCACCTCGACGAGAAACTCCTGCCAATCCACCTTGCCCGGTATGCTGACGGGATCTGGTCGTGCCATATCAAGCGAGGTGACAATATTACGCCCCCTCGCCCTTCGCAGCATTTTTTTGGTTTCAACCCCTTTATCCACGCAAAAACTCGTCATCAACGGTGGATAGCCGAAGTGCATCAGTTTAATGCCGTCCAGAGCGGATTCGGGAAGCTCGTCCGCTTTGAAGGTGGAATTTGTCGCTTCGGCATGGAGGAAAATCCTGTCAATGCCGGGAGGATTGAGGATCACGGTAAAGGAGCTGCTCTCACCGGGGGAGACTATCATGTCCCTGACACTGTCCTCGCCGACATTGGCCAGGTTGTCGAGAATGGCTTTGCCGATGAAGTCGTCCCCGATCTTGCCGACGATTTTCACTTTGAAGCCGAGACGGTGCATGGCCTGACCAGTATTGCTAGCCGCACCGCCGTTGGCGAGAGACATGCCGTTAATATTGATCAGTTTTCCGGGTATAAAAATTTCGGAAACACTTCCGCCGCCTGAAATGAAACTGGGGATAAGGTCGAGACACAGATGCCCGACAATCAGCGCTTCGGCAGTATCTGCCATTTATGGCACCTCCGGAAAGCAATAACTCATACCCACGAACAAACGTCTGTCCACTTGCCGCCGGTTCATCGCTCCAGTTCGGAAATTTCCGTTCGCACGCAATTGTTCGGCGATCCGGCGGCAGGATACACTACGTTGAACTTACGTAACGACTCGTCTAGATAAATGGCGACACCCTCTTTCAGGCCGAAAGGACTCACTCCTGCCGGTGGGTAGCCGGTGACGCAAAGGCATTCGTTTGCGGAAATGAATTGCGGCTTTCCCCCGAACACGTTCTTGAACTTGGTGTTGTCCAGCCGCATCCTTCCCATGGCGACGACAACAATGATATCGCCGGTGCTTTTGATCCGTATAGCCAGGATCTTGGCAATCATACCCGATTACCATGCGTTTACTATATGTGGACTTTTAAAGAAAAGCAAACAAACCGCCGTTTGCTTTTCTTTAAAGTATCCAGGCTTTCGATTTCAGTCGCGAATTACGATGATGTCATGCAGTAGGGCTGAAATGCAC
>DAIOFH010000217.1:0-3643 GCA_036745875.1 Planctomycetota bacterium
GCGTTGAGGCTTCCCGTCAATAATTCCGTTAACACCAAAGCGAGCAGGGCGAGCGATTACTAAATATAAGAATTTTCCAACATTATCAATTATCAACTATCAATTATCAATTTGGAGGTTATCGATGTCCGCACGCCAGGAAAAACTCAAGACGCGCCTTTTTGACGTGGAATACCATGATCCGGGTGTTTGGCATTTCCAGAATACCAACATCCTGGACGAGTGGCCCCATATCGCCGATGAACCGATGGTGGTCAGAAAAGGCTATGCGCAAAAATACATAGGCGAATTTCTGCCTGTCGAAATAAAGGCTGATGAACTCATCGTCGGCATCCCCAACCAGAACAGCGTAGGCTGGGGCAGCGTTCTCCCGATCTACTACACGCCGGAGGAAGGCATCCAGGCGGCCCGTTACGAGTTGAACGAATGTTCCGTCTGGGGCCACCACCCGCCGGACTGGAGCATGATACTCAAGCACGGCGTCATCGGCGTCAAGCGCATGATCCTTGATAAAATGCAGGAACAATACGCCAGGCACGAACCCGACCGGATGAGCCTGAACAATTACAAGGCCATGATTGTCTCCCTTGACGGCCTCACCTCCTTCGCCATGCGTTACGGGGAGGAAGCGCTTAACCAGGCGACCCGTTGCCCGGATTCTGCGCGCCGCGAAGAGCTTCTCGCCATCGCCAGGAACTGCCAGAACATCCCGATGAACCCGGCGACCTCGTATTACGAAGCCCTTCAGTCGTTCTGGTTCACCTACTGCATGGTCAACTCCGGCGGCGAATTCGTGCCGTTCGGCCGTGCCGACCAGCATCTCTATCCGTATTATAAAATGGATATTGACGCGGGCAAACTGACCCGCGAACAGGCGCGCGAAATGCTTGCCAGCTTCCTGGTGAAATGCAACGAACGCATTGTCCAGGACACCCACAAGGCGGAAAACCACTATAACTTCGGCCTGTTTTCCCAGGGCCAGGTGCCGACCGTCGAAATGCAGGAAAGCGGCACCAACCAAACCGGCGGCTATGAAACGAGGGCGCTGCGTTGGCAGGGCGATGAGGATGAAAATTCCGACGCCAACTTCAATTACGGCCAAAGCGGCAACGACTGGCTCATGAACTGCATGGTCGGCGGCGTTCATCCGGACGGCTCCGACGCGACAAACGACCTTTCCTACATGTTCGTCGAAATCATGAACGACCTGTCGCTCCTTATGCCGACGCTGGGCGCGCGCGTCCACAAGAACTGCCCCAAAAGTTTTGTCGACCTCCTGGCGAAGGTGTTGCGCTACGGCCAGGGCGAACCGATCATCTACAATGACGACGCCATTGTTCCAGGTTTTGTCGACCTTGGCGTGCCGATCGAGGAAGCGCGGGATTATTCCAACGACGGTTGCTGGGAAACGCTGGTGCAAGGCAAGAGTCATTTCAGCTATGCCCACGTCATGAACCTGCGCTGCATCGAGTGGGTGTTGAATCGCGGCGTCTCCAAGCACAACAACAAGGCCGAAGGCCTCGACACCGGCGACCCGAACCTGTTCCAGGATTACGAGGAGTTTTACCAGGCCTACCAGAAGCAGGTTAACCATTATATTGACCTGCAATGCCGCCGCCGACTCGAGAATTTCCAGTTGAGCTACATGATCGCGCCGGACCCGCTGATGAGTTCCATCATGCACGACTGCATTGAAAGCGGCCGCGACCTGAGCCAGGACGGAGCGAGGTTTATTTTCCACCAGATCCTGGTCACCGGTTTTTCCTGCACCGTCGATTCCCTGATGACGATCAAAAAGCTTGTCTTCGAGGAAAAGGGCCTTTTGATGTCCGAGCTGATCAAGGCGCTTGACGACAACTGGGTTGGGCATGAACGCCTGCGCGCCAAGATCGTCAACACCATTCCGAAGTACGGCAACGATATTGACGAAGTCGACGAAATCGGCATCCGGGTTTTGAAGGATTTCGAAGACCATGTCGGCGAGTGGAATAAAAAAGGCGAGCGCATCATGTTCCCCTGCGGCGTCGGCACGTTTGAAAATTACGCCGTTCTCGGTCGGGACATTTCGGCGACTCCGGACGGGCGTCATAATTGGGACCAGCTTGCCCCCAACTATTCGCCGACCCCCGGCGTCGACCTGAACGGCCCCACGGCCGCCATCAAGTCGGCGACCAAGCCGGAACTTATGCGTTACTACAGCGGCACCCCCCTTGATTTGGCCATCAACTCCCGCGAAGTTGAAGGGGAAGCCGGCATCGAGCGCCTCGGCGGCGTTATCCGCGCCTTCTGCGACATGGGCGGCCAGATCCTGACCCTGACCAGCACCAACGTCGACGATCTCAAGGACGCGAAGATCCATCCCGAGAACCACCGCAGCCTTCGCATTCGTATGGGCGGCCTTTCGGCGTATTTCGTCGCCATGGCTCCCGCCCAACAGGACAATGTGATAAAGAGGTTTTCACGATGAATGGTCTTGTAACAAACATTCAGCGCTATTCGGTCAATGACGGGTATGGCATCAGGACGATTGTCTTCCTGGCGGGATGTTCCATGAATTGTCTCTGGTGCCAAAACCCCGAAACAATGGGGTCGGGGGCTCCTGTGGTGATGTTTGCCAAGGACTCCTGTTCCGGTTGCGGGGCGTGTGTTGAAGCATGCCCGGGCGGTGCGATCTCGAGGACGGCGGCGGGTGTCGTTTACGACCGTGAACAATGCACCCATTGTTTCCAATGCGCGAACGTTTGTTATTTCGGCGCGCGAAAAGTCTCTGCGCGGCGCATGACCGTGGACAAGGCATTTTCCGAAGTGATGAAGGACGAGTCGTTTTATCGCAACTCGAACGGCGGCCTGACCCTCAGTGGCGGGGAACCCTGATGCACCCGAAGTTCTGCCGCGAACTTTTGCGCAAGGTGAAAGAGGCGGGCATTCATACAGCCATTGAGACCGCCGGCAACGTGCCTGGCAAAAACATTGTCGAAGTGGTTCCGTACACCGACCTGTTTTGTACGACATCAAGGCGCTGGATGATGAAGTGCATAAAAAAGCCACCGGCGTCTCGAACAGAAACACCCTTATAAATCTTGAATACCTCCTGATTACCGGGGTGGAGGTGATTATCCGCGTTCCCTTGATTCCCGGCATCAACGACGGGGAGGAGTTCAACCGAATCGCCGACTTTGTCGCAGGCAAAAGCGACCTGAGGGAATTGCATATCCTGCCGTACCATTCCATTGGTTTGTCCAAATACGACCAACTGGACATGGCCTACACGGCTGAAGGGATCAGCGAAAACAACGACGAGGAGGTCATTCGTTGTGCAGCTTACGCCAGTGCAAAGGGTTTGCGGGTCAGTGTCGGCGGCAGCGGTTTTGCCAAGCGGAAAGCATTTACGCCGGAGAATACCAAATGTTAGTTAACCATAAAGAGCCATCTAATTAACCAAGCTCCATGCAACATTTCAGCGATCTCTGTGGGTTATCAATCCGTAGTTCCATGGTTTTTACCAAACTAATCGTAAATTGTTGGTCATTCCTTATATTTGTCAAAATCTCTAATTTTTGTTTTGCTATTTTCGATGTTGTGTTATATAAATTAATATTGTATTATAAATGAGAATTTGACAACTATTAATGGAGCGCTAGAC
>DAIOFH010000218.1:0-3617 GCA_036745875.1 Planctomycetota bacterium
CCTCTTCCATACGGAAGAGGCGCGAAACGGTCTGTGGCCAGATTGCCGTCGCACACGCCAATAGTCCGTTGGCAGTAGTACCATCAGGGGTTACAGGCAGGTCTTCTGGCTTCGGCAAGTATCTGCCGTCACAGCGGCGGCACCGCACGGGATTTACACCCGGCTTCCCTATTCTCCCCTGGAACGGGGCACCTGTAATTATGTCCATTGAACGCGCATCTATTGTTGCGGATAAATTCCTTCTTGTCTACGTTTTTCTGCAAAGGGTGAAAGACGCGTGTCTTCGATGCAGTCGAAACCGGCACTGGCGACCTGTCCTTTTATGTAATCTATATGCGGACAGCGTGGTCCGTGGTGGTTTGTGCGGGTGATGCAGCTCGACAGGTGCACCACCGCGAATTCAGGGGACAACTGTTCCCGCTTCTTGAAGTTTTTCTTGAGGTTTTCCAGTTTACGCAGGGTTGCCCGGCCGGGGCAACCGCCGCACGAAATGGAAATATAGCGGAGCTTCCGTTCCGCCGGATAGCGGGCAAATGCGTCCTTTCTGGCGTTGAAGGCGTGTTCGCACAAAAAGCCTGGACACACTTCATGCACGGCTTGGTCGCACTGCACGACCACCACATACCCCTTGCTCTCGACATCAACATCCATTGCAGTATCTCCGGCATACCTTAGATGGAATTTTTCGAAAAGATCGCCATGGGTCTATCCCATGGCAGTTGATCCAATAGTAAGAGATTGGCGAATCAGGTCAATATTTGTATTATTATGATTTGACAGTGCCTTGGCCTGCTTTATACTAACTTTTTGTGCTGTCGTGTCGCCGGTCCTTGAAAGTATGCGTATATGGCTTTTTTTCCGCTGTTTTTGGCTATGGATGATATGCCGGTCCTTGTCGTAGGCGGCGGGGCTGTCGCCACGCGGCGAGTGTCGGCGCTTCTTGAATACGGGGCCCGAGTCACCATTGTCGCGCCAACGGTGACAGGCGAACTTTGCGGCCTGGCATCGCGGGAAAAGGTCGTCTGGCGGCATGCGGGGTATGATCAGTGCGATCTGGACGGCATGCGGCTGGCGATAGCCGCCACAAACGACCGCTCGGTCAACCACCGCGTCGGATTGGACGCGAAGGCCTGCGGCATCCCTGTCAGCGTAGCCGACAGGCGGGAGGAATGCACCTTTTATTTTCCCGCGCTCGCGAGCGGCGGCGGCTTGACCGTGGGCCTTGTTTCTCCGAGTGGCAATCATAAACAGGTCGCAAAAGCCGCGGCGATAATTCGGAATGAACTGGAAATGCTTGATGCGAAAGATACAAGCGATACGGGTAGGTGCGAGGGACAGTGAACTGGCGGTAAGGCAGGCGAGGCTGGTGATGGCTCGGATCAACGGCCGCCATCCGGATCTGCGGCTGGAACTCGTCACCATGAAGACCACGGGCGACAAAATCCTTGATAAGACTCTGGACAAAATCGGCGGCAAGGGGCTGTTCGTCAAGGAACTCGACGAGGCGCTTCTTGACGGCCATGTGGATATCTGCGTCCATTCGTACAAGGATCTTCCCGTGCCCGCGCATCCCTCTCTGCCGGTGATCGCCGTCAGCTCCCGCGAAGACCCCCGCGATGTGCTGATACTGCCGAAAGGCACAAGTGAAGTGAACCGGGACAAACCTTTCGGCTCGTCCAGCTTGCGGCGAAAGGTTCAGCTGACCGGGTTGTATCGGGACATTGAGTGCGAGCCTGTGCGCGGCAATATCCAAACCCGGCTCCGGAAACTTGACGAAGGCCGGTTTTCGGGATTGGTCCTCGCTGCGGCGGGCATAAACCGTCTTGGCCTGACGGAGCGGGTGAGCAGGGTTTTTTCCGTAACTGAAATGCTGCCCGCCGCATGCCAGGGCATACTTGCCGTGCAGGGAAGGGCAGGGGAAGACCATGCTTACCTCGACGCCGTCAACGACCGGGACTCGTGGGATGCGGCGCAGGCGGAGAGGGCTTTCATAGAGGAGCTTGACGGCGGTTGCTCCACGCCGACAGCCGCCTATGCGGAGGTTTCCGGGGAGAAGATAAGCCTCGCCGGTTTATTCGTCAGGGACGATGGCGTCCTGGTGCGGGACTCGATCGAAGGAAGGCGCGACGTTGCGGCCGAACTGGGCAAAAAACTTGCCATAACCATTAAAAGGGGATACAGCGAATGACCGAGAGAAATGGATTTGTCGCGCTCGTCGGCGCCGGGCCCGGCGATGTCGGGCTGCTTACCCTCTCCGGCAGGGCGGTGCTGGAAAAATGCGATGTCGTTCTCTACGACCACCTCCTGAGCGAGGATATCCTCCACTTCATACCGGAACACGCGACATTGATCGATGTCGGCAAACGCAAGGGCGAACAGGTCATGGTGCAGGAAGACATAAACGCTCTTCTGGTGCGCTGTGCCCAGGAAGGCAAATACGTGGTGCGCCTCAAGGGCGGTGACCCGTACCTGTTTGGCCGGGGCGGGGAGGAAGCGGAGTTTTTGCGCGGACACGACATTCCCTTCAGGGTGATTCCGGGAGTCAGTTCCGCCCTCGCAGCCCCCGCCTATGCCGGCATCCCCATCACCAAACGCGGCTGCTCCTCGTCCGTGCATATTTTCACCGGCCACGACCAGGACGGCGGCATGCCGCAAATTCCCTTTAGCGAAATGGTCAACCTCAGGGGAACCCTGCTTTTTCTGATGAGTGTCAGTGTCGCCAAGGACGTCTGCGCCGGTTTGCTGGACGCGGGGATGGACCCGGACACCCCGGCCGCGGTCGTTGAAAACGGCACCCTCTATTCGCAACGCCGTTTGTCGGCGACAGTCAGCACCCTCGTCGGGGAAATGGCCAAGGCGCAGATACATTCACCCGCCATACTGGTTGTCGGCGCGGTGTGCGCGTATGCCGACCGCTACGACTGGACCAAATACCTGCCTCTGTGGGGCAAGCGGGCGCTTGTCGTCAGTTCGCAAATGACGGCGGGGAAAATGGGCACCGCCCTCCGCGATTTCGGTTGCGCCGTCGACGAGTTCACCGGCATCCGCCTCGAGGCCTTGCCCCAGCCCGAAGTCTTTTGGCGCAATATCACCCACTATACATGGGCCGTTTTCACCAGCCAGTTCGGCGCGAAGGTATTTTTCGAGGAACTGGTGCGCCATCGCATTGACATACGCAAGCTCACCTTCCTCCGTTATGCCACGGTCGGCAGCCGCACTGCCAAGATCCTCGAAGAACACGGCATCTTCGCCGACTATATCCCAGACACTTTTGATTCCGTCAGCCTGGCGCACGGCCTTGACGAACTCCTCAAGGACGGCGACAAGGTGCTTCTCTTCCGCACCTCCATCGCCGACAAGGAGCTTCCGGACATGCTGACCGAAAAGGGCATCGCCTTCGACGAGGTGGCGGCTTACGAGACGCGGCGCGAACCCCTGCGCGACCAGAAGGTAAAGAAACGCCTGCTGGAGGCGGCTTATGACATCGTGACTTTCACCAGCACCTCTTCAGTCGAGTCGTTTGCCGCCGCCATGGGGCATGATATGGATTATTCCCGCGTCAACGCCTTCTGCATCGGCGGCGTCACCGCCGATGCGGCAAGAAAACTTGGAGTCAA
>DAIOFH010000219.1:0-3360 GCA_036745875.1 Planctomycetota bacterium
TATTATACAAAAACCGCAACCCCTGCGGGTTGCGGTCGGTCACGATCCCTAACGCCATAGCTCACTTTTATTTACCTGCCTCGCTCCGCCATGAGAATTTCTATTTCCTGCTCATTTATACCCACCATCGCTTCGCCAAGGTCTTCGGAGAGCTCCGCCAGCACTGCCGCGTTGTCGTAATTGGCGACAGCTTTGACGATGGCGGCTGCGCGTTTGGCCGGATTCCCCGATTTAAAAATGCCGGAGCCGACAAAAACCCCCTCCGCGCCCAATTGCCGCATCAGCGCGGCGTCGGCGGGTGTGGCTACGCCGCCGGCGGAAAAGAGCACCACGGGCAGCCTGCCGTTCTGGGCGACATGGCGCACCAGTTCATAGGGCGCGGCCAAATCCTTGGCGGCTTCAAATAGTTCGTCCCCGGATTTTGCCGTGAGTTGCCGGATTTGTCCGCCGATCTTTCGCATGTGGCGGACGGCCTGGACTATGTCGCCGGTTCCCGCCTCTCCCTTGCTGCGGATCATCGCTGCGCCTTCCTGGATGCGGCGAAGCGCTTCGCCGAGGTCCTTCGCGCCGCATACGAACGGCACACTATAGCCTGTTTTGTCGATATGGTGGACGTCGTCGGCGGGTGACAGCACCTCGCTCTCGTCGATGCAGTCGATGCCGATGGCTTCGAGGATCCTCGCTTCGCAGATATGGCCGATGCGCACCTTCGCCATGACCGGGATGGTCACCGACCTCTGGATTTCCTTGATCATCCTGGGGTCGCTCATGCGGGATACCCCGCCGGCTGCGCGAATGTCCGCAGGCACCCTTTCAAGCGCCATGACGGCGCACGCGCCGGCCGCCTCGGCGATCCTTGCCTGTTCGGGGTTCGACACGTCCATGATGACCCCGCCTTTGAGTTTACTGATCAATTTCGCATTCATGTTCTTTTTCTCCTTCTCTGTAATTGATAGAGCCGTTGCTTTCGCCAATAGCCTGGATTATAACTATATTGGTACAGTTGCAAGCGCCAGATCACACTATTTCAATGGGACCAGATTTATGAATATGTTTACCCTGCAATTTGACGAAAAGATCAAAAAACCACGCTATGAACAGTTATATCGGCATATCCGGGACGGCATCGCGGCAGGCAATCCGCCGCCGGGCTCACGGCTGCCTTCCAAAAGAAAGCTTGCCCTGCATCTCCATGTCAGCCTCAACACGGTTGAAAACGCCTATGCACAGCTGTTGGCGGAGGGATTTATCGAAACGGTGGAAAAGAAGGGATATTTCGCCCTGCCGGTGGTGACACGTCGGCACCCGACCGCGGCGCAGCCGCCGAGTGCGCAGACGAGGCCGGAAGCGCAAACGGCGGGAACGGCGAAGTATGTCCTGCGCAACAACGCCGTGGATACGGCCTCGTTTCCCCTTGCGACCTGGAGCCGCCTCATGCGCGACAGCCTCAGGGAAGACCATGCCGCACTGGTCAAGGAGCTACACCCCCAGGGGGACCTTCAATTGCGTCAGCAGATTGCCGCTTATCTTCTGGAATACCGCAACATGGTTGTCTCTCCGGGCCAGATAGTGGTGGGGGCGGGCACTGCCTATCTCCTTGGCATGCTTTCCGAGCTTCTACCAAAACGGAAATTCGCCCTCGAAGAACCGGGCTACCTGATGTTGGCTCGGTCGCTGCAGGGCAGGGGAGTGCCTTTCGCCGCAGTCCCGGTGGATAAAGAGGGGATGGCGCTCGCCCCATTGAAGGCCTCGGGCGCATCCGTCTGCGTCCTGACGCCGTCAAACCAGTTTCCACTCTGCCGCGTCATGAGCATCTCCCGACGAATGCAGCTTCTCGCCTGGGCGGGCGAGCGGCCATACCGTTATCTTGTCGAAGACGATTACGACAGCGATTACCGTTACGCCCTGAAACCCGCCCCGGCCCTGCACAGCCTCGACAGCGGGGAGCGGGTCGTTTATTTCAATACCTTCGCCCGCACGCTGACCCCTTCCCTGCGTATCGCATACATGGTTTTGCCGTCGACCCTGCTGGACGTCTACCAGCCGCGCCGGCAGCTGTATTCGTGCACCGTCTCCGGTTTTGAACAGCGGACCTTGCTGCGGTTCATCCGGGGAGGGCACTATGAAAGACACCTGAATCGCATGCGCACCATTTATAAAAGAAGAAGGAACGCCCTTCTCGCGGGCTTGGAACCGCTGATATCGCGGCGCACGATGGCGATAGGGGGCATGGAGGCGGGCTTGCATCTGCTGCTCCGCTCCCGGAAGGGCATGGCCGAACAAGAGCTGGTCCTGAGGGCGGCAAAAAAAGGTGTGACCGTTTTCGGACTTTCCAGTTTTTACCACGGTATTGCCGGTGAGACAAACACCGTCATAGCAGGCTATGGCGGCCTCCGGGAAGAGGACCTCGTTCGCGCGGGCGGGCTTCTCTGCTCGGCCTGGCGATAAGTGGACACGATTAAAAGCGGGAAGTCCCGAAGCTCAAGTCGAAAGACAGCTTCATCCCTTGAAGGGCTGCGGTTTGCGCTTCTCCACAAATGCCTGCATGGCTTCGCGCTGGTCCCAGGTGCCGAAGCAGTTGCCGAATGCTTCCCTTTCCAGCTGGTCGGCAACGGAGAGTTCAAGGCCGACGCTTTCGTTCATGATCTTCTTCGCCGACATGATGGCGATAGGGGCATTCGAGGCGATCTTTTCGGCAAGCTTGTGCGCATTCGGCAAAAGGTCCGGCAGGGGATAGACCGCATTCACCAGGCCCCAGGCGAACGCTTCCTGAGCGCCGAAACGGCTGGCGGTGAAAACCATTTCGCGCGCCCGGCCTTGGCCGATGATCCTGGACATGCGCTGTATGCCGCCGTAGCCGGGGATGATCCCGAAGGTCGCTTCCGGCATGCCGAAAGTGGCATTTTCGGACGCCAGGCGGATATCGGACGCCAAGGCGAGTTCCAAACCTCCGCCAAGCGCATAGCCGTTGACGGCCGCGATGACCGGCACCTGGAACAACTCCAGTTTTCTCATGACTCCATTGCCGGCTCGTGAGAGGTTTTCGCCCTGCGCCCGGTTCATGTCTTTCATTTCCTTGATGTCGGCGCCGGCGACAAACGATTTCTCGCCGGCCCCCGTTATGATGAGACAGCGGATATCGGAATCGGAGATCTTGTCCAATAACGTTGAAAGTTCATTGATCGTTTGCAGGTCCATTGCGTTCATGACTTGCTGGCGGTTTATGGTCAGGGTGCCGACCTTGTTCTCGTATGAGTACAGCAGACTGTCCTCGTGCATTACGCTGCTCCTTTTCAGTTAAAACAATTAGAGCCTATCCGAATAGACCGCATGTTCAACTTATTTCGGATACACAACACT
>DAIOFH010000220.1:0-3249 GCA_036745875.1 Planctomycetota bacterium
CGACATACGGAAAACCAGATGAACTCACACGTCTTTCATACCATCTCCTGTAAAAGATTCGGCTGAATAGTCTTCGGACACAAGTACTAATCGTCATACCCGTACGCGTCCTCGTACTCCGACACAACCATGATGTTGTTCTTGACCTTCATGTATTCCAGCAGCCCCTCCAGGCCGTTTTCGCGGCCCAGGCCGCTGTTGCGGTTGCCGCCGAACGGCGCTTCGATATTGGCCCTGGCAACGCAGTTGAGCCATACCGTCCCGGCGTCGAGCTTGCGCGCGGCCCAATACAGGGTTTTGGGATTTTCGGAGAATATCGCCGCGCCCAGGCCAAAGCGGGTGGCGTTGGCGAGTTCGATCGCTTCGTCAAGGGTCTTGAAGCGGGTTACGGAAAGTACCGGGCCGAATATTTCCTCCTGGAACACTTCCATGTCCCTGGTGACGTTTTCCAGCACGGTCGGCGGATAGTAGAAGCCCTTGTCGTAGATGCCGCCGCTGAGCGGCTTGCCGCCCGTGGCGATGGTCGCGCCTTCCTTGACCGCACGTTCGACAAAACCATGCACCGTGGCGCGGTGTTCTGCACTGATCAGGGAGCCCATTTGAGAGTCAGGGCTCATGCAATCTCCGATTCGGACGCGCTTGAGGCGCGCCACCAGAGATTTCATGAACTTGTCATATATTTCATCGTGGAGCAGCAGGCGGGACGTCGATACGCAGACTTCGCCCTGGTTGTAGCAAATGCCGAGCATAGCGGCGTTGACGGCGGCGTTGAAGTCGCAGTCCTTGTTGGCGATGACGGCGCTTTTCCCGCCCAGTTCCAGGGAAAGCTTTTTAATGCGCCGTGCGCGGGCGGACGCTTCCATCAGCCTGCGTCCGACATCCTCGGAACCGGTGAGGGCGACCATGGACACCTTATCATTGGCAAGCAGCTCTTCGCCGACCACGCCGCCGGAGCCGCTAACCGAGTTGTACACTCCCGCGGGCACGCCAGCCTCGAGGAAAATTTCACCAAGTATCTGCGTCGTCACCGGGGTCCAAGTGGCGGCTTTGCAAACGACCGTGTTGCCGGCCGCGAGAGCGGCTCCGATGGTGCGGGTCAAAAGGTGCAGCGTGAAATTCCATGGCGCTATTGCCGCGACGACGCCCTGCGGTTCGTAGGTGACATAATCGAAACAGGATTTTCCCGGCACGTTTATGACATGGCCTTTCAGGGCCTTGATTTCGTCCGCATGGTAGCGGAAGGCGCGGATGGCGAGGGGAATGTCCACGGTCCGCGTTTCGCCAATGGGCTTACCTGTGTCCAGCGCTTCCCATTTGGCCAATTCTTCAAAACGTTTTTCAATAAGGTCGGCGACGCGGTGCAGGTACGGGGAACGTTCTTCCGGGTCGAGATCGGACCAGGTGCCGGCGGAGAACGCGGCATGGGCCGCGTCGACTGCGCGAGCCGTATCTCTGGAGGAGGCGTAAGCCAAGACGGCGATTGTTTCTCCGGTGCAAGGGCAGATGGATTCGAACGTCTTTCCACCCTCCGCATCGACCCACTGGTTGTTGATGAAAAGTTTAAACTGTTTCATACCGTTCCTTTCGCTATTTTTGAGGATTGATTAGATGGGTCGGAATAATTTTGCAGATAACCGCTAAGGGTTAAAAATACATTTCACCGCATTGCCGGCGGCAATTTCTTCGAAGACATCCAGGAATTTGTCCAGTGGGGCCTTGTGGGTTATGAGGCTTTTGAGGTCAATCGCTTTTCTCGCCAGCATGGACACGACCATGTTCCATGACCATGGGGAAGAGCTGTATGAAAAGATGATTTGCAGGGACTTTTCCGCGGCCGTGAGCCATTCGATGGTACTTTCGCGGGAAGGCGCGATGCCGAGGGCGCACATGCGGCCCTGGCGGCGCAGGAGACGCAGGCCGGTGTTTGCGGCGCTGGCGACGCCTGTCGCCTCGATGACCAGGTCGACGCCGCGGTCGTTGTTAAGCGCACGGATTTCTTCTTCGACATCGCATTTTTGGCAGTTGAACACCGCGTCCGCGCCTAATTTGGCGCGAGCGGTAAGCGCATGGGGATGTCGGTGTCAGTGCCCACGACATACACTTTCGCTGCTCCGGCCAGTTTTGCCAATTGGAGTGCTATAAGCCCGATGGGACCTGGGCCGAACACCACGACGATGTCTTCAGGCTCGACCTTCGCGCGTTGCAAAAGGGCGTGGGTTACGATGGCGGTCGGTTCGGCCACGGCAGCTTCGTCGAAGGAGATGGATTCGGGGAGCGTCACGAGCATTCTCGCTTCCATCCTGATATATTCGGCAAAGGCGCCGTCCAGTTTGAATCCTGGGCAGGTGCGATGTTCGCACATGTGAGGATTTCCTGTTAGGCATGCCCTACAGACTCCGCAGACACCCAGGTTGAGGCGGCTGACAACGCGGTCGCCGGGTTTGACATTGGTGACCGCCGCCCCGACCTGCTCCACGACGCCGCTGAATTCGTGTCCAACCACCACCGGGATGTCGGTCAATTGATGGCCTGTGAACATATGGTAGTCGGTGCCGCACACGCCGACGGACTTGACGCGGACAAGCGCTTCATTTTGGGCGAATTGAGGGACAGGCATGTGTGACAGGACCATCCGCCCGGCCTCCAGCCCTTCTCTAACAATGGCTTTCATGGAAAGTGCTCCTGCTTATGATGATGAGTAAATGATTCCGTATGGGATACACCGTGATCTAGGGCGCTTATGTGACAATATAACTCTTCCAAACAAGACAAATCTCTTGGCTGCTGTGACAGATGCTCTGAAAGGCAATGCTACGTTACCATAGTTGCGATTTTGTGATGAGGGCCTTGTTCTGTGGGGATCAGCGATTAAGCCTCAGAGGATAGAATGATTTGCTCAGGGTCCGCTATAATTCTGGATTCAGCTCAGTTCATAATTTGCCACACAAAGCTGCAGGGCAATAATCTTCGCAAATTAAGCATTCTAAATCTTGTTTAAGTTTAATTAGAATAGGGCATGCCCAAGTAAAAATCAAGTAAAAAATTGAATATAAAAGTCATGAATTCATATTAAAACCATAACATATTGTTTTTTATAGTGGTTATATGAAGGGATATTTTTAAAAATAATTGGGTATGCCCAAGTCGATGAATGTAACTTGAGTCGATTTTGTAGAAGAACGCTATGGCGAATCGGTTAGTACTACAGTAGTGGATTGAATTATTGTATCTTCATCTGTATCATATCTT
>DAIOFH010000221.1:0-3199 GCA_036745875.1 Planctomycetota bacterium
CGCCGAATACCTCGCCGACATCGACACGAACGCCACCATCCCCGCCGACCAACTTGCACAGAACAAGATCCGCGCCTGCTTCTGGTTCGGCGTCGATGGCGCGGCCAACAACGCCGACGCCGACGCCCTGATAAGCGACCCGGCATGGAATCCGCTTGCCTACGCATGGGAAACGGCGCTCGAACCCCTTGCCGTTTTCGTCGCCCACGTCGCCGCCGAGGACATCGCGCAGCTTTACAACGGCGACCGCGACAACCTCGCCGACAGCGCGAACGCCGCCGCCCTCGCGGCAATGTTTGAAATCCCCCTCGACATGATCGCCGCCAGGGCAACCGAAACGCTTTATGCCGCTACCATCGGCGAACAGGACGACAGGCACGACAGCGCCGACGCGCCGGATGAACTGGACGACGCCGACGACATGGACGCCGTAGCGATGGAGGACAGCCTCGAATCCGCCGCCGATGCGGAAGAACTCACCGATCCGGACGACGTTATACGACTTGACGGAGCATCCTATCTTTCCACATTGGCCGACGCACAAGATAGGGCAATATAACATATTGATACATAACGAGTTGCATTGCATAAAATCGGGTCGGAATGGCAGCGATGCCATTCCGACCATTTGCGGCATATGACTGGATTTTTGATTACCCGACATAAACCAATCTCCAGAAAGTCAATTGCGACATCGCAACATATTATGAAACATATTAAATATTTATCGCTTCGCAAAGTAATTGCAATAAACAATTTATGCGAACACATGCAATTATCTTCACGCCATAGCTCAAATTATTGTTGACCACGCGCATCCTCTTTGTATATTTTCTTTTCCGAATAACATTGTTTTTATATCAGTGCGTTTACTTTGACAGCCTGGGAAGGCTTCACTATCGGTATTTCCATCGAGACAAGGACGGCATTATTATGAGTTTTAGCGCTAAGCAAAAGCAGCAGATCAGAAAAAACATCCGAACGCTTAAAACCCGCGCATTTCCGGAAAGAGGAGGCGGGCGGGAACTCGCCGTCCGACTTGGAATTTCCCCGCAGTTACTGTCAAACTGGTTGAATGGACGCCGTACGCCGTCGCCTTTGCACCTGGCGAAGTTGGCCCGCGTCTTTGACGTTTCCATTCAGGATTTGTGCGCATTGCCTCATGCGAAGTGCAGAGTGTCCGCATGGGAACTTATTCTTGATCTTACGAAGCTGCGCGAACGATCACGAAAAAAGAGTAAAAATCCGCATGACGAGCGAAAGCGACTTAAAGAATTGAATATGCTTATTTGTAAAGGGTTGCATTAAACAAAGCAATTCTTTCATTAATTGTTTAGCGCTATAATAGACAAATTGATTTTTTCAGTATGATTTATATTGAAATAAGCTGCACTATGGAGTATCGTTACTATTGTGATTTTGATATGGTTATTTTAGCGTGACGGTGGTCTTGCAAAAAGCCATGAGCGAATACGACGCTCGCAAAACAGGGAAGACGCCGCCCAGCACCAAAGGGAGAACACAGATGTCGCGTGTCAACCGCACCGATGATGAACGGCTTGTCATCGCCTTCAATATCAGGAAAAAAACCGAAAGCAAGGGAATGAAAAGCCTGGAATGCGCCAAGGCGCTGAACGTCACCCACTCGCAATGGTCGGCTTGGTACAATGGAAAACGAACGCCGCTGGATACACGACTTGAAGATATTGCGAAGTTCTTCGACTGCGCCGTCGAGGACTTGTTTGCCCCTCCGCCGGACTGGGAGACGGAAAAGGCGAACATACTGAAAAAACAAGCGTTCAAAAAACACAAAAAAGCGCTGCGCGAAAACCCCGGACAAGCCGCGTCTGCGGAGTGGATCGACGACGACAAAGACGACGACGGCACCGACTACTATCTCGCCATCGTCGGCACACTGGCAAAGGTGCAGGCAAAGTTCAACAAGGGAATGATGACGAAAGCCGAGTACAGCAAACAGATGAAGTTCATAAGCGAATTTATCAACTTCTCGTATCGGGACGTGTTGCAGTGACCCGAAATGAGCATCCCCCCGGATGAACCGGAGGGATGCCAAACAGCCCTTTCCTTAGCCTTCCGGCAAGCCCGCTTTCGATGGATCGTAATTTTTGATGGCAGCGTTCCACTCGTCCATCGACGAATCATTCCCGCCGCCAGATATGGAACCGCCCCAATCGACCTCGTTTGTCCCGTTGGCGTTCGAGGTACTGGAGTTTTCCGAGTTGGCGACGCTCGATTGCGAATCCGGAGTCGGCAGTGGCGGAGGCGTTGCGCTTTCGCCACTGCCGCTACCGCTGCCTTCCCCGGAACCACTCGCGCCGCCACCGGCGTCACCGCCGCCGTTCCCCTCGCCACCGGACGGAACGGAACCGTCCGCGCCGCCACTCTCTCCCCCATCCCCGCTTCCCTTGTCCGCAGCCCGTGCCGCCTTGTTCTCGGCGCGTTCGGCGTCGATGTTCGCGGACACCTTGCCGCCGACCGACCCGGCTTGTACCGACTCCTTGACTTCCGCCGCCTTGTCCTTGGTGGTGTCCCATGCGCCGGACGCCAGGTTCGCCATAAAGTCACCGGCGGATCGCAAGCCGGTGGACATGGCCCCGGCCAATCCTCCTCCGCCACCGCTTCCGCCTCCTCCCTTGAACATACCTTCGCCCGCCGCCTTGTTTTCCTTGGTTTGCTGGTAGGCGCTTGCCAAGGCCATGCCCGCGCCCGCCGCCTGCATGGCGACCATCGCGCCGCCGGTGGCGACCGCTCCGGCCGCCGCCATCGCGGAACCGGAGCCTCCAAGCGAAATCCCGCCCGTGGACGCACCGTTTATGACGCCCGCCACCATCTGCGGCACCGTCTTGACCAGCATGAACAAGACGACGGTGAAGATCAAGATAATGCAACCTTCTGTGATAGTCATGGACGTGGTGGTGATGGTCGAATCGTACACGTAGCCCTTGACCGTCACACTCTTGGCAACCTGCGAATCGGTGATAAGCCGCTCGATCTGGCTTTGCCCTATCCCCACCAGCAGACAGAAGGTGAAGGTCTGTACCGCCAGGCCAAGCACGGTTTTGAAGTAGTTGATGGCGATGTCGGAAGTCCAGCGCCCGCCGCCAAAGCCGAGATAAATCACCCCGGCGTACACCAGTACCCATGCCGAGCACAGCAACAGCACCATCATCGAGGCGAT
>DAIOFH010000222.1:0-3151 GCA_036745875.1 Planctomycetota bacterium
CGGAACAAACATACATAAAGCGACCGCAAATGGCGGTCGTTTTATTTTCGTATCAATGCGGGCGAAATACATGCTTTGGTGGGAACGAGGAATGTCGGAAAGACCACCTTGTGTTCCTTGTTGGCGGGGGAGATCCGCCCCGATGCCGGAAATGTGTATGTTGGGCGACCGGAAAAGGTGGTCAAGGTAACCGGCTCGTCGGCCGTCTTTCCAGATATGACTGTAGGCAACAATCTTATTCTCGGAGATGATTCGAATTGGCACAACTGGTTTGACCTGCAATGCTTTCGCTTGCGAAATTTGCAGCGATGGTTGGGAAAAAAGCAAATCGTCCTGCCTCTAGACACGCCTCTGCGCAGTCTGCCCAAGGAAGACTGGGTGTTTGTGCAGATTCTTAATCGTTTGTACCAAAATCCGTCTTTATTGATTCTGGATGAAGCGCTTGAGGGTCTGACGGCGACCCGCTTTCGCCAGCTTTGGCCCGTGATCGAAAACGAACGTCTCCGGGGGATGTCGATTCTCTGGGTTACTGACAGGGTGGACTCGGCGTTGGCATTGGCGGATCGGGTAACCGTGCTCCGGAATGGAAAGATCTTATTGACCGAGTCGGCCCGCCAAATGGACCGATTAAGCTTGATTGCGTTGTGTCACGGCTTCTTGGAAAGCTCGGAGAGTGAGCACTCGGCAGAGCAGTTCCATCAAATGCTGTGGTTCACGGAGACTCTTCTGAAAGAGTTACCAAACGCGGTCATTATAACGGATATGCATGGCGTGGTGCGTTTTATAAATCAAAGCGGCGAAGCGTTATTCAAGGTTCCGATGGAAATGCCGCGCAATATGCACTTGAGAGAAGTCTTGGGAAAAGAGAACACGAAATTAGTGGAGTTGATTCGAAGCGCGGGAGTGGAACGCGAGCACGAATGCCATGCTGTCTCATTGGATGTGGAAGGCAACAAGCGACTTATTGATTTACGAATGCGCGTGGTGCGGGAAGGCGATATTCCTGTTGGATATATGCTTGTCATCGAAGATGTGTCGCAACGGGAAGAGATGCGGCAACGTCTAACTCTTTCTGAGAATCTGGCGTCGGTGGGGTTGTTGGCGGCTGGCGTGGCACATGAAGTGAACAATCCGCTGGAAGTCATGGAGAATTATTTGAATTATCTCCAGGAAACCGAATTCGGCGAAGAGCGAAAGGATATCCTGGCTCAAATTACTCATGAAACAAGGAGCATCCGGGAAACGGTTCGACAATTGATCGCATTTTCGGGTCATCGTGACGGACGACGTATAAAAACAGACATGGCAAAACTTGTTGGACAACTAACAGCGCTTCTTCATTATCAAGTACGGACGAAGAGCATATCATTTCACATTCGGAGTCCCGACCAGCGAATTTTGGTTGTGGCTGCACCGAACGAAATGCGGCAGCTACTGCTTAACCTCCTGCGAAATGCCATCGATGCTATGCCGAATGGCGGGGAAATCAGTATCGGAATGGAATTGTCTCCGAAGGCGGAGGGGGGGAACTGGTTTCGATTAATAATTGATGATCAGGGATGTGGGGTTGATGCGGAAAGATTGAATGAAATATTTCTTCCGTTCGTCTCATCGAAAAATGGAAACGATGCACACCAAGGATTGGGTCTTTCGATCGTGCATGCCATTGTTGAGAACTGCGGCGGATCGATTCAGGTGGAAAATAGACCCGAGGGTGGCTGCCGTTTTTCAGTGAACTTACCTTGCCTTCTTGAGTAGTTATTGGGAAGTCCATGCGCGGGCAATGCCGTCTCCTGTCCGCTTTGCGCTCGACAGTGATATTAGCGATGCGCCGCGAGGTCGCTCAAACTTTTCATGCTATGACGTACGCAATGACTGAAGCTTCCGGTTCAGTCGAAGTTGCTCAGTCTTTAGTTTTTCGATGACGGCATTCCATGTTTTTACAACAGACTCTTACAGAATCCACCGCCGGGCAGGGCCGCCCAGTCGGGTTCCATGTCGCCTGCAGGGTGGAACGGCCAACCTGCCGCCATGCGTTCCCGCAGTTCGTCCCACGACGGGACGCCCGCCACCGCCTCCCGCGCCTCGACACTCGCACCGCCGACCGCCACCGCCGCGCCAATGGCGGCCTCCGGTGTCAACCCATGCAGAACGCCGGCGAGAAAACCGGCTATTGTGCAGTCGCCGGCTCCGGTCGTTCCCACCACTTCCGCCCGACGGCATGGGGTGTACAGTTCCGCTCCCGACCAACTTGCCGCCGAGGCTGAGGTGAAAATCGGCACGGCTTCCAGACGCAGGTGCTCGGACGACGCCTTGGCGTAAAAGCCCCTGTCCCCTAATTTGAAGCCAACCACCGCCGCGCCCATCCCTAACAGGATATCGGCCGTATCGTCCAATTTCGTCGAAAGTCATGAACGTCGCCGGATTGCCCCCTTGGGCCGTTTCGATTAGTTGATTGAAGCGGGACGGATCAAGCATGAAGACAAGTTCGTCGATTGACGGCAGGAAAAAATCGACGTGGGGAAGAACGTTTTCCAAATAGCGCCTCCAGTTCACTTTTCCGGAATCGCCATCCGGATCGGGGCGAGCCATGTCGAGGGATGTAGCCGCGCCATTCTTTTGAGCGCGTTGGAAGAGTCCGCGCAGTTCCTCGCCGCCGTTCATGTAGAAGCGTCGCATCAGGGGCGGATAACCGAAATGCGCTAGGCGCGCTTGGGAAAGGGTGTCGTCGGAAATGTCCTCTTGACTGAAAGTGTCGTTGGCGCCGGATGAATGCAGGAAGATGCGGTCGATGTTCGGAGGGTTGACGACGATGGAGTAGGATGTGGCATCACCGTTTGAACGATCATGTCGGACGCCAGTTTTCCCCCCGCGTCGCGAAGGATATCCATGACGATTCGGCCGAAGGAGTCGTTGCCGACTTTCGCAACGATACGGACGTCGAAGCCGAGACGGTGCAGCGCGAGGCCAGTGTTGCTGGCGGCGCCACCGGTTGACATGACCGCGCTCCCTATGTCCACCAGCTTGCCCGGAACGAAAAGCCGCGAGATCGGCAGGTCGCCGGCTTTGAAGATGGGAATAATGTCAAGACACAAGTGACCGATCACCGCGACATCGTATGTTTTCACCATTTCAATATCACTCCTCCAAA
>DAIOFH010000223.1:0-3115 GCA_036745875.1 Planctomycetota bacterium
TTTTGTTTTCTCTCGCCTACTGCTCATAAAGTATGCATTTTACCCGATGGTTTTCCGTGGGATAAAATTCGGGAATAACTCCGCTGCGGCAGCGATCCATCGCCTTGGGACAGCGTGTGTGGAAGCGGCAGCCGGGAGGTGGGTTGTCGGGACGCGGCACGTCCCCAGTGAGGATGATCCTTTTCTTGTTGCGGGAGGCGGGATCGGGCTCCGGGATCGCGGAAAGAAGCGCCTCTGTATACGGGTGCAACGGATTCTTGAACAAGTCTTCGGCCGGGGCTTCCTCCATGAGCTGCCCCAGATACATCACGCCGACGCGGTCTGAAAGATGTTTTACCACCGCGAGGTCATGGGCTATAAACAGGTAGGAAAGATCAAGTTTTTCCTGCAGGTCTTCGAGCAGGTTTATGATCTGGGCCTGGATGGAAACGTCCAGGGCGGAAACCGCTTCATCGGCAACGATAAACTCCGGGTCTGTCGCCAAGGCACGGGCCAAGCCGACGCGCTGGCGCTGGCCGCCGGAAAACTCGTGGGGATAGCGGTACAGCTGGTCGCCAGACAACCCGACGAGGCCGAGGATTTCCACAGCCTTGTCGCGGCGCTCGGCGGGAGTCTTATAGAGGTTGTGTATGATCATGCCTTCCTCAATGATGGAACCGACCGTCATACGCGGATTAAGGCTGGAAAACGGATCCTGGAAAACAACCTGAATCTTTCGTCGGAAAGCTGCCAGGTCCTTGCCCTTGAAGGTTAGTATGTTGTCTCCATACATGTCGATTTCGCCGTGCGTCGGTTTTTCCAGCAGGGAAATCATACGCCCGGTTGTCGTTTTGCCGCAGCCGGATTCGCCCACGAGGGAGTACGTCTCACCTTTGGCGACCGAAAGGGAAACGCCGTCGACCGCCCTGACCTTCCCCACTTCCCGGCCAAATACGCCCGCTCGTATCGGATAGTGTTTTTTGATGTCCTTGCATTCTATAATCGGCGCAGCTGACAATATATTCTCCTGAGCATAGTCATTAGGCAAAATGGCAGGCGCAAAGTCGTCCGTTCCCCTTGCCTTCGAGCAAGGGGTCGTTTTCACGACAAATATCCTGGGCCCGCGAACAGCGCGGCGCGAATTTGCAGCCGCTGGGTCGTTCGCCAAGCGAAGGCACTGTCCCCGGGATTGATTCCAGGCGCGCATTGCCGCCTTCGAGGCGCGGTACGCTGGCGAACAGGCCAATCGTGTAGGGATGGAGCGGTTTTTCGTAAATCGCGTCCACGCTGGCGATTTCTACAATTCTCCCCGCATACATGACGGCGGCGCGATGGGCGAAGCCAGCTACCAGTCCGAGATTATGGGTGATAAAGAGGATGGAAATATCCAACTCGGATTGAAGCTGTCTGAGAAGCTCCATGATCTGGGCCTGGATCGTCACGTCAAGTGCAGTCGTCGGCTCGTCGCAAAGGATGAGGCCGGGATTTTGCAGCGTAGCCATGGCAATCATGGCGCGCTGCTTCATGCCGCCGGAAAGCTGGTGCGGATAACGCCGCATAAGGTTGACAGGGTCAGGCAGGCCGACCGCGGTCATGGCCTTCTCGACCTTGAGGGCGGCCTCGTCGAGATCCACTTTCTCGTGGGCGAGAACAGCCTCCACCAACTGGTCGCCGATGGTGTAGACGGGATCGAACGAGGTCATTGGCTCCTGGAAAATCATGGCCATTTCCCTGCCCCGAACCTGGCACATCTGTTTTTCCGAAAGCGTGGTCAATTCCTTTCCGGCCAATGTCACCGACCCTGACGCGAGGCGGGAAACGCCAGCCGGCAACAGTCCCATAAGAGCAAGGCAGGTTACGCTTTTGCCACAACCGGATTCGCCTACGAGCGCCAGCGTTTCGCCGGGCGCGACGGAAAAAGACGCATTCTCGACAGCCAGCGCTTCGCGGCCGCCGATGTCGAAAGCGATGGAAAGGTCCTTTACAACAAGGCGGTCTTGCTTTTTGGGTGGAACTATCTTGTTATTGAATTGAATCACTGGCGCTCCAGGTGGAAAATATGCATTGCTTTCGAGAATACAATAGTTATTATATTTTAATACAAGGCCTATATTATAGTAATTCGCACAGCGGGAGACAAGCTGCAATGGATGATTTAGTAGGTGTTCCGGACGAGATTAGGGAAGCAGGCAGCTTGATCAAGACGCTCATGAGCAAACCGGTGCAAAGCAGGTTGGACAAGGAGCTCATCCAGCAGGCCAAATTGAAAATTGCCTATTGGGCCTGTGGATCGGAAAGAATCGCTTCCACCCGAGACAACCTGTCGTTCGTCCTCGGTTCCGACGCCAAGGAGATAATGGAAAACTACGACAAGGCGCTCGAACGCGAAGAGACGAAAGAAAAAGAAAAAGGCAAAGACAAGACGAAAAAAGACACATCCAAACGCGGGTCGAAATTCTGGGGCGGGGCCGACACTTAATTTACGCAAGGACATACCTCGATGGACGAGCAGCCGCAGCCATATATCTCCGCACGGGAAAATATGGGACAGGGGAAATTTCTTTCACTGGAGAACCTGACCTGGCACGACACCAAAGGACAGACCCACTTTTGGGAAATGACGCGCCGCCTCGGCAATCCTGGCGCGGTTCTTATTATCCCCCGCCTGATGCCGTCGAACCGTTATATCCTGATCAAGCAATTCCGCCCGCCGGTAAATGGCAATGTCATGGAATTTCCCGCAGGCCTCATCAACGACGGCGAAGCGCCGGAACTGGCGGCGGCGCGGGAATTACGTGAAGAGACTGGCTATGTCGCGGACACTATGCGGGTATTCCCTGCAGCATACACCACACCCGGCTTGACGAACGAATCGGTGTTTTTGGCGCTGGTGGACATTGATGAGACATGCCCCGAGAACCAAAACCCGACAACCGACTTCGACCCAGGCGAAATGATCGAAACGCTTCTCATACCGGAAACGGAACTCGCCTCCTTTTACCAAAAGGAAATAGCCAGCGGCACCCAATTCGACAGCAAGCTGGCGATATTCATCCTGACCAGACCGTAGGTCCACCACAGGCCACAGTACACGACTAAAAATCAGTCAATTTGATGCAACCTATTGAATGGAGGG
>DAIOFH010000224.1:0-3099 GCA_036745875.1 Planctomycetota bacterium
GTCATGATATTCGATAAACTGAGAAACAAAAAATGTCTATTGGGATAGGCTCTTATTACCGCAATGCCAGCCGCTTATATTTGCCACGGCGGTGGGCGAGACGGTCGGCATTGCCGGCGCGCAGGATCTGCTCCTCATAGGCCTGGAAGTTGCCGTTGAACCATTTTAATTCGCCGTCGCCTTCGAAGATCAACAAGTGCGTGCAGATGCGGTCAAGGAAGAAACGGTCGTGGCTGATAACCATCGCGCAGGCCGGGAAAGCGATAAGCGCCTCTTCCAAGACACGCATGGTGTTGACGTCCAGGTCGTTTGTCGGTTCGTCCAGGAGAAGCAGGTTGCCGCCGGTACGTAAAAGTTTGGCCAGGTGGACGCGGTTCCTTTCGCCGCCGGAAAGTTGACCTACTTTTTTCTGCTGCTGCGGCCCGCGGAAATTAAACCTCGACACATAGGCGCGGGAGTTCATACGCTTGCCGCCGAGTTCGATCTCGTCCATGCCGCCGGATATTTCCTCGAAAATCGAGTTGCCGTCGTTCAGGGCGTCCCGGTGCTGGTCGACGTAGGACAGGACGACGGTGGGACCGAGGACGACCTCTCCCTTGTCCGGCTTTTCCTCGCCGACGATCATCCGGAACAACGTGGTCTTGCCTGCGCCGTTCGGGCCGACTACGCCGACTATAGCGCCCTTGGGGAGCTCGAAATTGCATTTTTCGATCAGGTCGGTGCCGCCGTACCCCTTGAAAACATCATGGAATTCCAGCACCTTGTCACCGAGGCGCGGTCCGGGCGGAATCTGGATAAGCACGTCCCCCTTGTCCACCTCAAACCCTTCCTTCATCAGCGATTCGTAGCGCTCGATACGCGCCTGGCTCTTCTTCAACCTGCCCTGCGGACTGGCGGCGATCCATTCGCGCTCGCGGGCGAGAAGGCGCTGGCGGTCCGTTTCCTTCTTTTCGATGCGGCGCAGCCGTTCCTGCTTCTGGTCGAGCCAGGAGGAATAGTTGCCTTCATAGGGTATGCCGCGGCCGTTTTCCAGTTCCAGTATCCACTTGGTGATGTTGTCGAGAAAATACCTGTCGTGGGTGACGATGATCACCGTGCCGGGATATTCCCGTAGCTGGTCTTCGAGCCAGGCGATAGTCTCCGCGTCGAGGTGGTTGGTCGGTTCGTCAAGAAGGAGCAGGTCCGGCTTCTCCAGCAATGCCTTGCAGAGGGCGACGCGCCGGCGTTCACCGCCGGAAAGGGTGGACACATCGGCGTCATCGGGAGGCAGGACCAGCGCGTCCGAGGCGATGTCAAGGGCGCGGTCTATTTCCCACGCATCCTTGGCGTCAATCTCCTCCTGGAGACGGCCCATTTCCTCCATGGCCTTGTCCATTTCTTCCGGCGACAAATCTCCGCCGAGGCTGGCGGACACTTCTTCGTAGCGGGTGACCAGGTCCTTTATATGCTTAACGGAATCCTCGAGGTTCTGCCTGACGTTTTTCGTCGGGTCGAGGCGCGGTTCCTGCGGCACCAGCACCACTCTCATGCCTTTGGTGAGGTTGGCGTCGCCGGTGATGTCCTTGTCTTCCCCGGCCATGATCCGCAACAACGTCGACTTGCCTGCGCCGTTTTCACCGACAATGCCTATCTTCGCACCGAGGTAAAACGACAGGTTGATGTCTTCCAGCACCGGCTTTCCGCCGTATGTTTTAGAAACATTCTGCATGGTAAAGACAAATGGGGGCATTCCGTTCCTCCTGAAAAATTTAGCGTACTTTGCATGTGCAGTATTCAAAAAATACAATCCGCCGATTATAATGGTTACCAAAAGAATCTCAAGGGACAGAGCCTTGGAGTTTGCCAATTGTAGCGTTTTCTGAAAAGGCTGGTCCTCCATTTGCGTATTTTGGCTTGGCGCAGTTGTGCCGGAAAACGCAACAGGGGGCCAATCATTTCCGAAAACGCGCTAAGGATGCCGCGTGAAAAACAAACCCTCCCGCTTTGCGGTAATTATTGTCCTGCTTCTCGGCGTCTGGTTCATGAAAGTGCGCCAGGGCCACAACGACACCTTTGCCCCTCCGGGCCTTCCGGTGGCTCCCGTTCCATACCAACCTGCCCAAAACGCCGGAAATACGGAAATCTACCATTCCTCCGGCATGGGGTCGGTGGATACGGGTTTGTATTCCGCCGGTCCCTACCAGGTAGGCGGCGTCGAGGTCATCGATGCGAATAACGGCAAAAAGCATACGCTGGGAACTGTCGATCTGCTGCCGGATATCCGGCGGATCGCGGCGGGGGAAAAACACCCCCATCGAAACGATGGCGCTGTTTTCAGGAATTTCGAAAAAATCCTGCCGCAGAAGCCGTCCGGGTATTATCATGAATATGTGGTACCGACAAAAGGAATCCATGGTCCCGGCCCCCAACGCCTGGTGATCGGCAAGGAGGGGGAAATATATTATACCCCAGACCATTACGAGACATTTATCCGGGTCGCCGGCCAGGACCCGCCATGAGAGTTAAGAGTTAAGAGTTAAGAGTTAAGAGTTTAAAACTCTTAACTCTTAAATTTCTATTTGTTGGAAAAAATCATGTTCACCTATTACAGCACATTCGAGAACCTTTCGCGTCACCACGGCGGCTGGCGCATCGCGCGGATCCCGACCGGCATCACCACTAAGCGGGACCTTCTGGCTGCCTTGGCCGAGGCTCTGTCGTTCCCCTCCTATTTTGGCGGGAACTACGATGCGCTATGGGACTGCCTCTGCGCTTTGGACGGAGTCAGCGAGTACCGGGTACTCCTGGCCCACGAGGACCTGCCGGATTTGCCCGAGGAAGAGTTACGCGTCTACATTGAAATATTGTACGAGGCGCTTATCTTCTGGGAAACGCATTATGACGAGCATATAGTGACTATCGCTTTCCCCGAAACGGCGAGGAACGGCATTGCGGCGCTGACTGACGGATAGACATGCAGGAAGCGAGGCTTCCGCGCCGTATAGGTTAAGTCCGCTGGATTCCGGCTCAACCGCCCGTTTGCGATGCAGCGACTGCTTTTTCCGCCGGAATGACGTTAAGGGGGGTTTGCTGGGCTTTTGGCGCGGAGACGTGTCTCCG
>DAIOFH010000225.1:0-2972 GCA_036745875.1 Planctomycetota bacterium
TATTGCACATCGCCCGCCCGGTACAATCGGCGAGAAGGAGAAGCTCATGAATGCGCCCATGTTCCAGCCCGAACTGGAAAGCATGTCACGCGATCAACTGTCCAGCCTGCAACTGAAACGACTCAAGGACATCGCCCGATACGCGTATGAAAAAAATCCCCTCTACCGCGAACGCTTCCGCCAGGCCGGCGTTGAACCGTCCGATATCCGCGACCTGAACGACATTTCCCGACTGCCCGCCATGGACAAGGAAGACCTGCGCCAATCGTACCCGCACGCCTTCCTCTGCGCCGACAAAAAAGACATACGGGAAATGCACATGTCCAGCGGCTCCACCGGAACGCCCATCGCCATGCTCTACACAAACAACGATCTCGACCAATGGGCCGAATGCATGGCGCGATGCTATGTCATGGCCGGCGCCAAAGCCGGCGATCCGATTCAAATCACGCCGTCGTTCGGGTTGTTCAACGGCGGATTCGGCATGTACCACGGCGCAAGAAAAGCCGGATTGTTCATCATCCCCACCGGCGCCGGAAACACCGCGCGACAAATAAAACTGGCGCAGGATTTCAACACCCGAATCGTCACCGGAGTCGTCTCGTACGGCATCCGCATTCTTGAGGAATTGATGGCGAAAGGCGGAAAATCAAACTTCCAAATCGGCGTCTTCGGAGCGGAAACCTTCTCCGCGTCCATGAAGGAAAAACTCTCCGAAGGATTGGGAATCGAAGCGTTCGACATCTACGGCATGACCGAAACGGGAGGCGTCGGAACGCTCGGCCAGGACTGCCCCGACCACTCGGGCATCCACGTATGGGAAGACCATTACATCGTCGAAGTGCTCGACCGCGAAACGAAACAACCAGTCAAGGACGGCGATTTCGGCGAACTCTACATCACCGCCCTCACCCGTGAAGCCATTCCCGTCATCCGCTTCCGCACGGGAGATCTGACACGTGTGCTCTCGCGCGACACCTGCCCCTGCGGACGAAGCCATGTCCGGATAGCCCCCATCACCGGACGCGTCGACGATATGCTCATCATCAAAGGCATTAATTTTTTCCCAAGCCAGGTCGAACAGGCGTTAATGGAAATACCCGGCATTCTGCCCAATTATCAAATCATCATCGAAGAGCGACATGGAGTAAAAGACGTTCGGATAAACGTTGAAGCTCAAGGCGACGTGACTGGATTCACGGTTGAAAAACATCTGAAAGAGAGACTCGGATTCTCTCCCAAGGGAGATGTTTTTCCCGCCGGAGGCCTGCCACGCCAAGAAGGCAAAGCAATGCGGGTGTTTTACAAGGCAGACAGCTAACATATTCCAACAAAACAAGTTGCCCATAAAAACACAATTCCCTCCACCTCGCATCATGACGAGATGGAAATTTTTTCGTATAAACTGTTAAATAATTCTTGCAAGTCACCTGACATTTACATACATATAATATATGGAGACAGTGAAAGGATCGCATCCGATAAAAATTGCCGTCGGCGCAATGACGCCGATACCCTATTCCTTTTATTAACGATTAGCGGGTAAAAAGGCTTTCGAAGAATTGCAGTGGCGAGGGAAGTTCCGGACTGCGGTGAAATCACTCCGGCACTTTTGTATTCTTTCGACAATTTTCAGAACTGCTGAAAATACGCGTGAGTACACTCATGACAACCAATATAGACCTCAGGCAATGCGTTGAACTTAATCAACTCCGCCATGAAAACGAGTATCTGAGGAAGCTGGTTGACGAAACCACTTCCAACATGCTTGCGCTTAACGCACAAACCATAGAAATACGCCAGGAACTGGAGCAAAAACGACGCGGATTCAGCCTTATGGCGGAATTGGCCGTAGCGCTTGACCAGGAAGACGATTATCACAGCCTTTTCGTTTCCGTCGCGCGAAAGATCAATTCCACCCTCAACATGCAGCGCACCGCCGTCCTTATCCCGGGAGAAAACGGGTACCAGCCCATTGTCCTCCAAGGATATCCCGCGGAGGAAAAGGCGCAAATCAAGACACGCGTCATCCAAGTGGACGACGAACTGCTCGCACCGTACAACCACGTCCTCGTTACCGCCGCCGATTTGCCGGACAGGCTGGAAAAGTTCCGTGAAGCGCTGTGCCTGCCCTATTTCATCGCAGCGCCGATCATGCTGCACAAGGAGGTTGCCGCGCTTTTGGTCACGGGCCGGACGTTTGAACAAAAACCGTATATGCCGCGCCTGGGCGAAAGCGACGTCGAAACGGTCAGGACGGTCGGCGCGTATCTTGCCGCCATTCTCACCGCTCACCGGTTGCAGCAGGCGGAAAACCTGGCCAAGCACGATTCGCTCACCGAGTTGCCGAATTTGCGCGGAACCAGCGAAAATTTCAATCATACGCTGGCTGTGGCGCAACGCGGAGGATTTCACGTCGGCGCCTTGTTCATCGATTTGGACGAGTTCAAGTCGGTCAACGACACATTTGGGCATGCCACGGGCGATTTGGTGTTGAAGACTGTGGCGGAGCGCCTTTTGCATTGCGTGCGCGGGTCGGACTTTGTCGGGCGCATTGGCGGCGACGAATTTCTGGTTATTCTTTCCCACGTCCAGCATCCGGAGGACGCGGGGCTTGTCGCGAAGAACATCATCAAGAAAATCTCACAGCCGATCAAGGCAGGCAAGGATGAATGCAGGATCGGCGCCAGCATTGGCATTGCCATTTTTCCCGAGCATGGCAATGACGCGGCGACTCTCATCAATGCCGCCGACGAAGCCATGTACGAAGTCAAGAGCATTGGGAAAAACACATTCGCATTTGCCAAACGCGGGACAGAAACCGGGAATCAGCGGGCAATGCCGTACATTGGCGCGCCCCGGGCACCCTCCAACCGTACCGCCAGGTAAAAAACCGGTCCAGCGGAAGCTGGATCGTTTTTTTTTCAGGCCGCGCTTATAAGAAATCGATGCCCGTTTGTCCGAGCAAACTG
>DAIOFH010000226.1:0-2730 GCA_036745875.1 Planctomycetota bacterium
GGCTGGCTTCGCCCCCAAACCCCCAAGCCAGCCTTCCGCTGGACCAGTTTTTTTATACTGAATTCCCCAGGCGCATTTGAAACGCCGGAACTTGCCGGGTTCGACAATCACGCCCACGCCGTCAGGGATAATCGTGACATCGGCCCCGGGATTCCCAAGCATCTCCTCCGCGCGGCGCACCGCGGCCTCAAGCGACGGCGCCCATTCCATTTTTCAACCGCGTTATGCCGATTCTGCGCTTTGCAGCGTCATGTAGACGTCGTCCATGTGCTTGCGCATCATTTGCCCCGCCGCGACGGGATCGCGCCTGGCCATGGCGTTGAAAATTTCGACATGGCAGGCATGGGAGCGCACCATGGCGCCGTCGATCATCTGGACGATATTTTGTTGATGCAGCATGATGTCCCTAAGCGCGTTGAACATTCGCAATAACGCCCGGTTGCCGCATATTTCCGCGATGGCGCAGTGGAACTCGGCGTCGAGGTCGGAAAAATCCTCAAACGCTTTCGTCTCGATATGCGGCGCCATACGGTTGAGCAGTTCCCGCAACATGGCCAAATCGCCGTCGCCGCATCGTTCAGCCGCCATCATGGCCATGTCCGGTTCAATCAACCTGCGCGCCGCCGCCACTTCCGCTTCCCCGATCATGTCGTCGGCGACAAAGGTTCCGTACCCGTGCCGGCTGATGATTATGCCGCGGTACGACAGTTCCTTGAGCGCTTCCCGCAACGACGTTCTGCTTATTCCCAGCATTTTCGCCAGTTCGTCCTGTGCGGGCAATTTTTCGCCGTGTTTAACTGTGCCGGAGCGGATAAGGCCGAGTAACGCGTCTATGCTTTTTGTCGTCAGGTTATCGGACACCAACGGCTTGGCAAAAGGGTTCATCATACAGACCTTTCATATCCTCTCCCTCTATGTAAACACAGGGTGGATATAGGGTTTTTGACGCAATATTCCGTATACTCATTTACTGGAAAACAATTGTATTATTTTCCGGATCAACATGGCGGTAGTATGCGTCGATGGTGATGCGAGTACGTCAAAAATATTTTCGCCTGGTCATATGAACATAGTAGGTATGAAGATATGATCCTGAATATACACGCCTTCTTCAACGGCGCAAGTGTATTTTTGAAATTTATTTTCCATGAAAAATATCTGCTTGACACGCTACGAAAATACGCCGATGGTAGGTTGGAGGCAATGAATCCCAACTTTTTACGGCGCGGCGGCATATGCAGAGGAGAGAAGGAATGTATTTCGAACATGTCGGTTTATCGTGCAAAGACATTGAAACGCAGGTTGCGTTTTACCGCGATTTGCTCAAACTTACCGTGCGCCAGCATGAAAAAACGGCGGACGGCGCGACGGTGTATATTCTTGACGCGCAGGGCGGCGGCGGCATGGAGTTGATTCACCGTCCGGAGATGGTCAACCTGCCCGCCCGCCTGTTGCCCGATGACGAGGTCGGCGTCCGCCATTTTTGTTTCGCGGTGGAAAACATGAAGGAGTTGCACGCTTTTCTGACGGGCAAGGGGATCGAGTTCACGGTCGAACCGCGTCCGCCCAAGGTCATGAAGGAAGCGACTTCGGTCGCGTTCTGCAAGGATCCGGAAGGCAATCTGGTTGAATTCATCGAAAAAAAGCCGCACGTCGGGAAGTAACGGACGAGCCTATGATAAATGAAGGACAGCGCGAAAAAACGCTGTCCTTCGTTTTGAGCGCCGCTTTTATTCCGGGAATGCAAGCGGGGATAAAAAAATGCGGAGCGCCGAAGCGCTCCGCAGGGTGGTGCCATGGGGTGTTCGTGTTGCGTGTTCGGGCTTAGCCGAGGAGCGAGAGAACGCTCTGGGTGCCCGCGTTGGCCTGGGCCAACATGTTGATGCCCGCATTCTGCAAGACCTGGGACGAGGTGAACTCGGTCATCTCGGCCGCCATGTCGGTATTGCGGATGGCGGACTCGGTGTCGGTGATCTTCTCGACCGCGACCTCGAGGTTGTTCTTGTTCGTTTCCAACATATTGGCCTGGACCGCACCAATCTGGGCACGAAGATTCGAGACGTCGTTGGTGGCCTGTTCGATAATGTTCATGGCCAGTGTCGGACTCTGCGAGAGGCTGGCGATCTTGCCGCTCTGGATATCGTCCAGGGACAACATCCTCGTCTCGATAACGCCGGTGCCGGTGTCGAACACGCCGGTGTGCTTGATGCGGCCAAGGTTGGAGACGGCCATGTTCTTGAGCGACACAACCGTGCGGTCCTGATCGCCGGACGACTCGCCAAGCTGCAGGCGCATGCCGCCGTTGAAGTCGGTGATCGATTCGTTGGTCACGTGGCCGGCGTTGTTCAACATGCCGGTGATGTCGTCCACGTCGGCCACCGTGCCGACGGTCAGCGCTTTGTTCCGGGTGAAGACGGAGCCTTCGTTATAGCCGGTCTGCGCAACCGTGGTGGAGCCGGTACGGCCGGCGTTCAGCTTGATCTTGGCCTGAACGTCGGTGGTGGAGATGTTCAGGTCCAGACCCCGGGTCTTGACCTGGCTGCCGTTGACGTTGACCGTCGCGTCCTGGCCGTTCTGGCGATAAGTCTTGCCCGATTCGACCAGCGTGGCGGAACCGGCGTTGTCCGCCTTGTCGTAGTAGGTGAACAAGCCGCCGCTCTGCTGCTGAATCTGGAGGAACGAATCGCTGCCGTAATCGCTGGACGAAACACGGGCGCCGAGATTCAGGAA
>DAIOFH010000227.1:0-2060 GCA_036745875.1 Planctomycetota bacterium
GTAGATTGAAGAGATTGAATCTTCGGGAAATAATGTTCTCCGACAGGCTCCTAGGCCGCGCTTGGTGTAATCTGCGGGTTTCCGCCATTCGCGAACCGGCGCATATGTGTCGATTAAATAGGCCAGCACCAGGGGGATGTCGTCGTCCTCCATGACGAGGCACAGTTGGACATCGCACTGCATCTGTTTGCCGTCCTGCGTCGGCCAGGTCGCGGTATTGCCAAAGATGAAATAGCCGTCACCCTCCTCGATCAGCAGTATGTCGTCCTTGTCGCTCAGAAGGTGGTTCCTGTGTTCCGGGTCCCAGAAAACAAGCATTTCATGACTGTATATACCCGTTTGGGGAACGGTCATTTTCCAGGTGTAGTTAATTTCCGGAAAAAGCAGGCGTAGTTCATAATAATCAACCTCGAATTCCGGATTGTCGTTTGTCCCCACCCTTTGCTTGCTAAAACCCGGCATAAAGGGTATGCGCAACGGAATGCCGTTTGCTTCCACCTTTTCCATCGCGCCGCGATTGAACACGGAGGTAGGGAGCGGGTTCTCCGCCTTGACCCGCTCGTTCTTGGCCCAGGGCGTGAAGCTGTCGTCGGGGATGGTGTCCGCAAGCGGGCGAAAATAGTTGCGATAGGGCTGCTGTGCATACACTTTGACATACTTGACCAGGAACTCCTCCATGTCGCTTTTTTTCAGCTTGAGAAACGCGCCAAGGACCGCCTCCCCGCTGTCGAAATCCTTGACCGCCTGTGGAGTCAAATCCGTGAAATCCGGCGTTTTGACCGTTATGGCAAACATGCTGCCGCCATACATAAGGGGTGCGCGCCGGTCAAAATATGCTTCCCGCTCCAGCCTGTAGCACCTTTGCTTGTCCTTCGCCAGGTAATGGTCGGCAAAGGCGTCTCGCTTGGCTTCCTCCACCTGTGGCAGTTTGTCCAGGTTGGCGTAGTCGTCCCGTGACAGTATTTCACGTCCCTCGGGCGCGATGTCGTTCCAGGCAAGCCCGGGCCAACAGCTGTCCACCGCCAGATCCAGCCGTTCCAGACTGCGTTCGCCAGCCACTGCGACAGTGTAGTTGCCGAATCCGGCCAGCACGCAGCTGCAGAAAATGGCGATCATTGGCCGCATAATTTCCCCTTGAAAAGCAGGTGCATAAAGACGCTTTCAATTAAAGCCCAACAGGATTATCATTATCGTATAACAGTAATCTTTATAATTCATTGTTTTTCCCATTTGGGGTGGGGTATATTTTGACAAGGAGTTGCCAATGCACCTCGTCCTCGTACGGCATGGCGAAAGCGAATGGAACCGCGAAAACCTTTTTACCGGCTGGCATGACGTCGACCTTTCGGAAAAAGGCCGGAAAGAGGCCGCAGACTGCGGTAAGCTGCTTTTGCGGGAAGGGTTCGATTTTGATATATGCTATACTTCCTATCTGAAACGCGCCATCAACACGCTGAACCATATCCTGGAGGAAATGGACCGTGAATGGTTGCCTGTTCTGAAAAGCTGGAAGCTGAACGAACGCCACTACGGGGCGCTCCAAGGCCTGAACAAGGCGGAAACGGCGGAAAAATACGGCGAGGACCAGGTGAAAATTTGGCGACGTTCCTTCGACGTGCCGCCGCCGTCACTGGAAGAAAACGATCCCAGGAACCCCCGTCTCCAGGCGATGTACCGCAATGAAAACAAAGCGGAACTCCCGCTTACGGAAAGCCTCGCCATAACGATCAGGCGCGTTCTTCCCTATTATCACGACCATATCGAAAAAGACATGTTTGCCAAAAAGCGCGTGCTTATCGTCTCGCACGGCAATTCGTTGCGCGCGCTGGTGAAATTCCTCGACAACCTCAGCGACGAGGAAATCATCGATGTCAACATACCGACCGGCATTCCCCTGGTCTACGACCTCGACACGCAGCTCAAAGTAAAGGGCAAACGCTATCTTGGCGACGCCGAGGAAATCGCGGCCCGGCTCGGCAAGGCGGAAACAGTTAAGAGACAATGATAAAAGGCCCACGCCGTCGGCGTGAACAAGGTTTTGTGCTATGCGGGGGCCGTCA